>CAXMRP010000101.1:0-4859 GCA_964196155.1 uncultured Polyangiaceae bacterium | reverse complement strand
TCCGCGACGATCGCGCGCAATCGCTGACGGTCGCCGGCGGATACGGTGAAGGAAATTCCACTGCGCATGCACCAGACTCGCACGCCTCAGCACAATAGGGAATCACAAATCGGACTCTTTTGATCCGATCATTCCACTAGTTATTCAGCCCTGCCGCACCATCAAACGGCTTCGCCGCGCAGGAGTTTTGGCAGATTGCCGCCATCACCGGCGGCTTCGCCGATAAAGCGCGCCTTCAACCTCGGCAGCCGGTCGACGACGCCAAGTCCAATATCGCGGGCGGCGCGCAGCAATGGATTTTCCGTCGCGAATAGCCGGTTGAGGATATCGGTGGTGACGCCCATCTGCCACGAATCAAACCGGCGCCAGCGCTCATAGCGCTCCAGCACGTCGAGCGCGCCGATATCCAGACCGAGGCGGCGGGCATCGACGATGGTCTCCGTCAGCGCGGCGCAGTCGCGAAAACCGAGATTGAGCCCCTGACCGGCGATCGGGTGAATGCCATGGGCGGCATCGCCCAAGAGCGCAAAACGGGGGCGGATAAAATCGCGGGCAAGGGTCAGACCGAGGGGAAAGCCCTGACGCGGGCCGGCCAATTCCAGCGCGCCGAGTTTTTTGCCGAAGCGGCGTTCCAGCTCGCTCATGAAGACGAACTCGTCCGCCTTGAGAAGGCGTTCGGCAATGTCCTTGCGCTCCGCCCACACCAGCGAGGAACGATTGCCGGTCAACGGCAAGGTGGCGAACGGCCCGGCGGGCAGGAAATGTTCGGTGGCCACGCCGTTGTGCGGCCGCTCGTGGCGGACCGTGGTGACGATGGCTGTCTGCGGATAGGACCAGGAGGTGGTCTTGATGCCGGCCTGGGCGCGCAGCCGGGAGCGTACGCCATCGGCGGCAACGAGAAGGCTGGCGTTGATCGATCCGCCCGAGCCAAGTTTGGCCGATACGCCGCCGGATGTGACCTGAAAGCTTCGCACACTGTCGGGTGCAATGACCGTGACACCGGCATTTGTCGCGTGGCGGGCCAGCGCCGCGCCCATGATGGCGTTGGGGACCATGTGGGCGAAGGGTTCGCCATCGGTGACCGTGCCATCGAAGGTCAAAAACACCGGCCGCACCGCATCGCCGGTCTTGCTGTCGGTGACATCCATGGACAGGATCGGTTGGGCGTGATCGGCGATCTCGTCCCAGACACCAAGTTGATCCAGCATCCGGCGGGCGGCGGCGGCGATGGCCGAGGCGCGCTCGTCGCCGGGCGCCGGCGCTGATCCTTCTGCCTGGCCTTTTGCCAGTTCTTTTTCCGGGCCGGCAGGCGGTTTCTTGAAATCGACAATGGTCACGGCAAGATCAGGTGCGGCATGGCGCAGCGCCAGTCCGGCGCACAGGCCCGCGGTGCCGCCACCGGCAATCAGGACTTCTGTGTTAAGGGCCGGGGTGTTGATGGCCGGCGATACATTTGAATTTTTCGTTGCGATTGCCATATCCGGTCCTTCCCGATACTTGCGGTACAAACGCGTCGGATTCGCGTCGATCGCAATGCTGAACGTACCTGCAATCAACTAAAGGAACCGCCATGGCCAGCGCCGTTGAGCAATTGACCGCCATTGTCGACCTGGAACCGCTGGAGCACAACCTGTTTCGCGGTCGCAGCCCGCAAGTGGGCTGGCAGCGGGTGTTTGGCGGGCAGGTGATCGCCCAGGCGCTGGTGGCGGGTTCGCGCACGGTTGACCCGGAGCGGCGAGTGCACTCGCTGCACGGCTATTTCATGCTGCCCGGCGATCCGGACGTGCCGATTATCTATGAGGTCGACCGGATACGCGACGGCAGGAGCTTTACGACCCGGCGTGTCGTCGCGATCCAGCACGGCGAGGCGATATTTTCGATGTCGGCGTCGTTTCAGATCAATGAGGACGGGCTTTCCCATCAGATACCCATGCCCGATGTGCCCGATCCTGATGATCTGATGCCCGAAGCGGAGTTGAAGGCGCTGTATCTTGAAAGCGCCCCGGCCAATGTCAAAGCCTACTGGGACCGGGAGCGGCCGATCGAATTGCGGCCGGTCAGTCTGAAGCATTATATCAGCGATGAACTGCTTGAGCCGGTGCAAAATGTCTGGTTTCGCGCCAGCGAGCCGTTGCCGGACGATCGCGGCGTGCATGAATGCGTGCTGGCCTATGCGTCCGACATGACGTTGCTGGACACGGCGCTGTTTGCCCATGGCAAGTCGATTTTTTTGCGGGATCTGCAGGTGGCCAGCCTTGATCATGCCGTGTGGTTCCATCATCCGGTAAAGGCCGACGAGTGGCTGCTTTATGCCGAGGACAGTCCGAGCAGTTCGGGCGCGCGCGGTTTTACCCGCGGCTCGATATTCAGCCGGGATGGCAAACTCGTCGCGTCAACGGCGCAGGAAGGCCTGATCCGGCCACGACATTCGCCCAAATAATGGGCGCATGGGATGTATTGCCTATTAAATAGGCACGTCAGGTGCCATGGATTCGCTGCGCTGCACAATCTGGCGATAAAATTGTTATTTTACATAGCCTTACGCCAATATTGAAAAACTGGCACGGTTTTTGATTCCCTTCCTAGCGATAGCACGACATTTGCCGGTGCAGGTGTTGATGCGGGTATTTCGGCCCAAACGGGCCACGGGTATGGAAGGACAGGAATTATGAAACTCTCTACTGGGGCGGCACGGTCGGTCGCGCTCGCGGTGCTGGTACTTGTGGCCGCGACAACCGGGCCGGCGATGGCGCAGGACGCCGCGCCGGCGGTCAATGCCGATATTCAAAACATCTTGAACACGCTACTATTCCTGATGGCCGGTTTTCTGGTCATGTGGATGGCAGCCGGGTTTGCCATGCTCGAGGCCGGGCTGGTGCGCTCGAAAAACGTCTCGATGCAGTGCCTGAAAAATATCGCGCTCTATTCGATCGCCGGCATCATGTACTGGGTGATCGGCTACAACCTGATGTATTCCGGGGTCGATGGCGGCTATTTCGGCACACCATCGCCGATCGTGCTGGATGCGCCGGGCGCTGGCGTTGCTGATGGTGCAGGCAGCTATTCGGCCGGCTCGGACTGGTTTTTCCAGATGGTGTTTTGCGCCACGACGGCCTCGATCGTGTCGGGCACGCTGGCCGAGCGGATCAAGCTGTGGCCGTTCCTGATATTCACCGCCATCCTGACCGGCGTGCTTTATCCGATCACCGGTTCGTGGCAGTGGGGCGGCGGGTTCCTGTCTGAAAGGGGCTTTGCCGATTTTGCCGGCTCGAGCCTGGTGCATTCGGTTGGCGGCTGGGCGGCGCTGACCGGCGCGATCATACTGGGCGCGCGATACGGCAAATATGACAAGGGCGGATCGGTCCATCCGATGCCGGGCTCATCCATCCCGCTGGCAACGCTCGGCACCTTTATCCTGTGGCTGGGCTGGTTCGGCTTCAACGGCGGCTCGCAACTGGCGATGGGGACGGTTTCGGATGCGGCGGATGTCTCCCGCATCTTCGTCAATACCAACCTTGCCGCTGCTGCCGGGGTGGTGGTGACGATCATCCTGACCCAGATCATCTACAAGAAGGTCGATGTGACGATGGCGCTCAATGGCGCGCTGGCCGGTCTAGTTTCGATTACCGCCGAACCGCTGACGCCAAGCATCCCGGTGGCACTGTTCATCGGCGCCATCGGCGGGGTGATCGTGGTGTTTGCCGTGCCGTTCCTCGATCGGATGAAGATCGACGATGTGGTCGGTGCTATACCAGTGCATTTGATGGCCGGTGTGTGGGGAACGCTGATCGTGCCGCTGAGCAATGGCGAGGCCAGCTACAGCACCCAGATCTTCGGGATCGTGGCGATCGGCCTGTTCACGATGATTGCCAGCGGCATCGTCTGGATGGCGCTGAAGGCGACCATCGGTATCCGCATCGATCAGGAAGGCGAAGCGATGGGCATGGACATGGTGGAGATCGGCGTCGAAGCCTATCCCGAATTCGCAACCGGCGGCCAGCGCATCTAGCAAAGACCGCGATGGTCTCCACGACTAGTCCGGCGGTCGCGCCGGGCTAGTCGTGTACTCATATAATTGCGCCCGGAGCGCATCCGATCATACTTCCGCTTGTGGGGTAATTTCGGACATTCAAATTGAGTTGTCGGACTTCCGAGAAGTGCCAACACCAGTCATTCGGCTTTCATCACCAAACCGCAGCAATGCGGACAAAGCGACAGTATTTAGCTTTGCGGACTGTCCTGCTTGCGACACAGACTGAGCGGTCAAAAAGTGCCAATAGGTGACATGGGCGGCTGCCGGAATGCAGAAATCTGGCCCACTGCGAAGGCGGCGAAAGAGCGGTTTCCGCGCGTTTGTGCGATTGCCCCCGAGCATGGATATTCTAATAGATGGTTAGTAGTGTCCCTGCCGAGGGAGACCGGGGCCGGCCACCTGGCGCGCAACCGCCCCACACTATGACTGCGCAATAACACATCAGTTGCGCTGCCAGTCCTTGGCGGCGTCATTGAATTGACCGGTCACCTGCCGCCACAGCGCCAGGCAGAACCGGGCCAGCGCCGCCACATAATGCCGGGCCACGTCGGACTGCATGCGCCGGGCCGACCGGATCTTCTTTTCCGCGATTTCGGTGCCGTGGGCGAAAATTTGTGCGTCTTTGGATGTCATCTGAAAGCTCCTTGAAATCGTGCCGCGCCGGTGCGCTGCTGTGATTGCAAGATCGCATCCCCTGTCCGGGCCTGCTTGGGGATGACGTCCGGAAACCGGCTGGAAAGCGTCCGCAAGCCGTCCATTTCCCTTGAGAATGTGCCATTGATGTAGTTCATCATGTCCCCATGACACACGACAGTGGCCCAACGAT
>CAXMRP010000100.1:0-8021 GCA_964196155.1 uncultured Polyangiaceae bacterium | reverse complement strand
AATCCGAGAATTTTCGCGCCGCGCGCCCGGGCATGATCGAGATTTTCCAGCACAATCGCGCCGGCGCCCTCCGCCATGACAAACCCGTCCCGGTTGCTGGAAAAGGGTTTGGAAGCCGCGTCGGCCGGATCATTCTGGGTGGACAGGGCGGACAACAGCGAGAACCGGACCAGTGCCTCGGGATTAACCGAACCATCGGTGCCAATGCACAGCGCCGCCTGGCAATCGCCCCGCCGGATAGCCTCGACGCTAAGCTGCACAGCGGTGCCGCCCGATGCGCAGGCCGTTGACAAGGAAATTGGCGCGCCCCTGGTGCCGAACCGGTCCGCTGTCCGCTCGGCAATGCCGGCATAGATCGTCGAGCGGTAAACGGCGCCGGACTGACCGTTCCCGGCCACTGACCGGGCACCATCGAGCAGACGCTCATACGACCAGTCGTCGGTGTCCTTGCCCCGCCCGGCATTGGCAAGGGCAATACGATGGGGCCATTCCAGCTCCACCGGCGGCACTGCCATGAACAGGGGGCCGGGGAAAGTGTGATTGTCGATGCCTGCGGTGGCTATTGCTTCTTCGGCGGCCAGTTCGGCCATGCGCGTCGACCGGTCGCTCGATGAACCGAAGGGTTCTTCCAGAAAATCGACCGTGCCGGCGATCGTTGTCCGCAATCCGTCGATCGGAAACCGGCTGATCGTGTGTATACCAGAGCGCCCCGCGGTGAGTGCCTGCCAGTTGTCGGCGACACCGGCACCCAGCGATGTGACAACGCCAACCCCGGTAATGGCGACAAGCGGTGTGTCCATATTGCAGTTCCCGTCCTTTGGATGCTGAAATTAACCGGTAAATGCGCCGGGTCAATCGGCCTTTTTCAGCAAGGCGGCGCCTTCGCCGCGCCAATGTCCGAATGCCGTCACTATGATGTTTTCGGGTGCGGATTGCCCGCCCCCGGTCGAACCTTCCGGATCGGACCGGTCAAGCGGGGGATAGTAATACCGTTCGCCAAGGCTGGCTGCGGCCAGCGCCACAGCCACCGGCATTTCAGCTTCGAAACCATGGCCGATCACTGAACCGATTGTGCGGCGGCGCAGCGCAATCTCATCACCCAGCTGATCGGCGAACCGCTGTTCAAGGCCGGCTGAAACAGCTTCACCGGACGCACCGGACAGATAACCGGTTGGCGCGGGGCCGAGCGCGGGCCTGAATTTTTCTGCCAGCGCGTCCACACGCCCGGCACTTATTGTTGCATCGTCGCGCCGCCCGCTATCTGCCGCCACTGAAACCAGTTGCGCATAGGTGCGCGCGCCGCGCGCTTCGGCATGCTGGCGCGATTCCAGAACCAGAAACGCCGCCATGCTGCCAGGGATGATCCCACCACCGGCTTCAGCTCGCGCCCATACGCCGGCGTTGCCGCCGCTGTCCCAGGCAACCTGGCCGATTGTCTGGTTCACCTGCATGTCACGCCGTTCGGCATTGTAGGCACCACCGACCAGAAACAGGTCGCCCTGGTGCGCGCCGATGCGATTGACCGCCACCTGCAACGCCATGGCGCCGGCAAGTTCCTCACCCATCAGGGTGCGCGAAGAACCGGTGACGTGATGAACGATCGAAATATTGCCAGCCAGAAGATTGGACAATTGCGCCAGAAACAGCGTCGGGCGCAGCTCCGTCAACAGCGCCTCGTTGATCGCCCTGTCGGGGTCATTCGAACCACGCAGGGCTTGCATGATCAACGTGTCGGCCTCCGGGTCGCGCTCGCCGCCGCCGGCAGCGACAATCAAGTGGGTCCCATCGAGCCGCTCGGCATCTTCGCTCAGTCCGGCGTCGGCCAGCGCCAGTCCGGCGGCAAAGACACCGAAATGTTGCCACGGGCCCATCTGTCGCTGATCGCCGCGCCGGGGGATTTGTTGCGACAGATCGAGCGGCACCATCGGAAAGACAGGATGGGGGGCAAATGTTTCAACGTCGGCTTGAGGAAATCCGTCCCGCTGTCCGCCAAGGCAGGCAAGATTGGCCGCAATGCCTTCTCCGGCCGCTGAAATCAGACCGATACCGGTGACCAGCGTATCGCGGCTGCTCATCGTGACAACACCCGATCCGGCATGCCGATGCGCACAGCGCTGGCGCGCAGATGCTGTTCCAGTTCGCGCGCCGGAAACGGCATGATCTTGAATACCAGAGTAGCCTGGCAAAGCGAGGCGCCGGCGCTGCTGACACTGGCCTTTGTCATCGCAAATCCTGACCCGTCATGATCAAGCGACGCGGTAACAGTAAGGGGTGCGCCTGGTTCCACAAAATTACGGAATTTGGCGTTCTTGACGCCGGCCAGGAACGGCATGTTTACAAACCGTTTCAATCCCAGGATCAGATAGCCCGAGGCCTGCGCCATGGTTTCTACAAGCAACACACCCGGCATCAGAGGATGGCCGGGAAAATGGCCCTCGAACACCGGGCTTTCGTCCGGCACCACACAATCGGCGGTGAGGGTTTTCCCCTCTTCGTCAAACGCCGAGACGGCGTCGATCATCTGGAAGGTTTCCAGTTTCATGGGTCAGTACCGTTGCGGAGCGGGCCGGGTCGACCAGCGCGGCAGCTGGCTGCGCGACGCTCAGGCAGACTTGGCCGCCCTGAGTTTATCGATATGGGCGCACAGATTCTCCAGGACGAAATATTCCTCGGTCGTCGCCTTGCCGTCATTGACTTCCTGGGTCCAGGCTTCCAGCGGCACCTTGATGCCAAATTCCTTGTCGATGGCATAGACGATATCGAGGAAATCCAGGCTGTCGATTCCCAGATCGTCGATTGCATGGCTGTCCGGCTTCACATCATCGATGGGAATTTCGCTTGTTTCGGCAATTATCGCCGCAACCTTGGTGAAGGTTTCCGTACTCAAAAGTTCGTCTCCTGCTGGCTGTGGCCGGCACAATCTAATATTCTCCGGTCCGGAACAAACCGATTTGGGATACGCCAACGACCGGATGTTGGGAATGCGCCGCTTATCGGCATTTGCGCCTGTTTGTGCAAGAGGCAAGTGAGGCTGGCAGCGGCTCACAATCGCCGCGATACGCACAGGGCACGAAACAGCCCCGCGCCCGCGCTGGCTTTCATGGCTCGCCCTGTCCGCCGCGAATCGTTAATATCGCTTCATGCCACGCATCAAGGTTCGACGAGTCGCCGAGGCCGTCCCCGACATTCCATCCATCCTTCCGCCAGACGGTCGGCAATCGGACGCATCGCTTGCCATCCGGCGCGGCGTGTCCCGACGTTTGCGCGCGAACGGGTACGCGGTAACTGCCGAACTCGCGCTGCCCACCGGGCGCCGGGCCGACGTTGCGGCGCTGTCAAAGACCGGCGAAATCGTCATTGTTGAAGTCAAATCGTCGATTGAGGATTTTCGCGCCGACAACAAATGGCCGGATTACCTGCCCTTTGCCGACCTGTTTTATTTTGCCACCGGGCCGCATGTTCCGGCCGATATTTTTCCCGATGATGCCGGCTTGATCGTTGCCGATCCCTATGGCGCGGAAATCCTGCGGGAAGCGGAGCTGGCCAAAATTGCCGCTGCAACACGCAAACAGATGCTGATCCGCATGGCTCGGGCGGCGATGGACCAGCTCTATGGCCTGGACGATCCGGAAGCCCGCCGGCACTCCGAATAGGGCTCGATTTCAGGCGTTCCAGATGCTTGTGGGCCTTAGCGTGGCGCGCGCTTGGCCAGAATCCGCTGCAAGGTCCGCCGGTGCATGTTGAGGCGCCGGGCCGTCTCGGAGACATTGCGGTCGCACAGTTCATAAACCCGCTGAATATGTTCCCACCGCACCCGGTCCGCCGACATCGGATTTTCCGGCGGCTGCGCCTTGGTGTCGAGTGTCTGCATCAGCGCGGCGTGGACGTCATCGGCGTCGGCGGGTTTGGCCAGATAGTCGATGGCACCAAGCTTTATCGCAGTGACCGCCGTGGCGATATTGCCATAGCCGGTCAGAATGATCGCCCGGGTGTCCAGCCGGCGGGCACGGATATATTCGATGACATCCAGACCATTGCCATCGCCAAGCCGCATATCGACCACTGCGTATGCCGGCGGGCATTCGTCGACCCTGGCTTTTGCCTCGGCCAGGGATTCGGCGGCCACAGCAGTGTAACCCCGCTTGTCCATCGCCCGCGCAAGACGCTGGAGAAAGGGGGCATCATCATCAACGATCAGCAGGCTGTTGTCGGCCGGGTCGGCAGGTTCGATTGGGTCATCCGTCATGTTCAATCCGGTATCAAATGGCTTTTTTTGAAGGCCGCTTGTGCCATGCGCGGTCTTGTCGCACCAGCGCGCCATTGGTTCAATGGGAATCCTTTTGGCCCAAATCCGCGCCCGCCTCAAATCGCTCGCGTGGCCAGATGACTGTAACCAGAGCGCCAGTCGCCAGGCTGGCCCCCTTGATGGCCTTTCCTGGCAGTGGTTTTGCCTTTCGATTGGCAAAGGCCAGCCGGGCACCAGTCCGCTCCAGAAGGGTCTTGGCAATGAAAAATCCCAACCCCAGTCCATGCTGGCGCCGGTTTTCGCCATCGCTGCGCCGGGTGGTGACATAGGGCTCACCGATCCGCGCCAGAATATCGGGGGCAAATCCGCGCCCATCGTCGCTGATGCGAACGCGCACCATGGTGTCGTCCCAGTGGGCGTCGATTGCGACGGTGTTTTGAGCAAAATCGACGGCGTTTTCGACGATATTGCCAAGGCCATGAAGCAGGCCGGGATTGCGTCGCGATACCGGTTCGGGACCGACACCGCTCGCCTGTACGACAAGGGCAATGCCGAAATCCCGATGCGGCGCGGCTACATCTTCCAATACGTGGGACAGCGACATCGGCCCGAGATGGCTGTCGCCCTCCGCCGACAGCGATGTCAGCTTGGCCAGAATTTCGCGGCAGCGCTGGGACTGGCTGCGCAACAGGCGGATATCCTCGCCATGATCAGGATCGGAACCAAGTTCTGCTTCCAGTTCCTTGGTGACCAGCGCGATTGTTGCCAGCGGCGTGCCGAGTTCATGGGCGGCGGCGGCCAGTCCGTCCAGCGCCGACAAATGCTGCTCACGCTGAAGCACCAGATCGGTCGCAGTCAGCGCATCGGCAAGTTGGCGGGCATCGCGCGACACCCGCTGGGTGTAGATCGCCATGAAAACCAGCGCGCAAACCAGCGCTACCCAAACACCGCCGACGTAAAGGTGCGGCACATCGAGCGCCTCGTCGATCGGCCACGGCAAGGGCAGGTGGCGAAGCGCAAGGATGCTGGCGCAAATCAGCGCCAGACCGCCGAGCAGGAATGTCTTGTCAGGCTCCAGCGCTGTTGCCGCCACGATGACCGGGACCAGGAGCAGGATGGCAAAGGGGTTTTCCAGACCGCCGGTGAGATACAGCAGTCCGGCCAGTTGCAGGATGTCGTAACCCAGAACACCGGTGGCACTGACCGCATCCAGCCGCCTGTCGGCAACGAAATGGCGGGTCAGCGAAACATTGACCAGCGCCGACAGGATGACCAGCGCCAGCGATGCAAAAAACGGCAGCGGAAGGGAAAACCAGAAATGAACGATCAGCAACGCCGTGGTTTGGCCGGCGATGGCCAGCCAACGCAGGCGCACAAGTGTGGACAGGCGCAACCGTCCGCCCGGCAGTGCGTCGCCGGATGCGTTCGCCTGACCGGACTGCCCACGCGACCCGGCAAGATCCGATGCCAAACGCACCTCAGCCTGTTCCACCTGTCCCTGCCGATCCAATTCAAGAAGACGGCGAGCCTAGCATGGGCGCGACATGCGGCAAACGGAGGCGCCGCGCCCCGTATTTGCGCAGCGGTCCGACCTTGCTATAGAGCCGGTGACCTGCGGAGAATCTTATGGCCGATATGAAGATCGTGGTGGCGGGCGCTGGCGGACGCATGGGCAGGGCGCTGATCAATACGGTCACCCAGAGCGAGGGCATGCATGTCATTGCCGCGCTCGATCGCACCGGCGCCGATGTCCTGGGCGCCGACGCCGGTACCCTGGCGGGCATCGGAGCGCTCGGCGTTGCGGTGTCAGATGAGCCGCTACAGGCGTTCGTCAATGCCGATGCGGTGCTGGATTTCACCACACCGGAAGCAACGGTCGGCATGGCCGAACTGGCTGCCCAGGCGCGCATGGTCCACGTCATCGGGACGACAGGTTTGTCGGATGACGATCATGCCGCCATTGCTGCTGCAGCCCGCCATGCCCGTATCGTCCAATCAGGTAATATGAGCCTCGGGGTCAATCTTCTCGCCGGTCTGGTCCGACGGGCCGCCGCGGCGCTTGGGCCGGACTATGATGTGGAAGTGCTGGAGATGCACCATCGTCACAAGATCGACGCGCCTTCAGGCACGGCGCTACTTCTGGGCGCTGCCGCAGCGCAAGGGCGCGGCGTCGATCTGGATAAGGTGTCGGTGCGCAGCCGCGATGGTATCACCGGACCACGGCCGGAAGGGGCCATCGGCTTTGCCGCCTTGCGCGGCGGCTCGGTCGTTGGCGATCACACCGTCATCCTTGCCGGCGAGGGCGAGCGCATCGAACTGGCACACAAGGGCGAACATCGGACCATCTATACCCGTGGCGCAGTAAGTGCCGCACGCTGGGCCTTCGACAAAAAGCCAGGCCTTTACACCATGGCTGACGTGTTGGGGATAAACTGAACAATGTTGTCACGCCCTGTGCCTGACTTTCCTACGCGTTCTTGCCAGCACCCCGCCGTCCCATGCTGAACTAGCTACACGCTTGTATATTG
Organism: uncultured Polyangiaceae bacterium; assembly: GCA_964196155.1. Taxonomy (GTDB): domain Bacteria; phylum Pseudomonadota; class Alphaproteobacteria; order Rhizobiales; family Afifellaceae; genus CAXMRP01. The sequence continues at coordinate 1,247 of CAXMRP010000100.1, read as the reverse complement.
ACGCAATTATCACATCACCGGGTCGGCCTGACCCAACCTAAATAAGTGGAGACCTGTTGATGGACCGCCTACTTGTACTCGTGCGCCACGGCCAAAGTGAATGGAATCTGAAGAATCTGTTTACCGGCTGGAAGGATCCCGGCCTCACCGAAAAGGGTATCGATGAAGCCCGGGCCGGCGGGAAACTCTTGAAGACGGGCGGCTATCGGTTCGATGTAACCTACACCAGCGAACTCAGCCGCGCGCAGATCACCTTGGACCTTATCCTGGAAGAGCTCGGCTTGCCGGTCTCGGGCGATGGCGCCTTGCCGCGCTATCAGGATCAGGCGCTTAACGAGCGTGATTATGGCGATCTGGCCGGGCTCAACAAGGATGATGCAAGGGTCAAGTGGGGCGAGGAGCAAGTGCATATCTGGCGGCGCTCCTACGACACACCACCGCCTGGCGGGGAAAGCCTGAAGGACACGCTGGCCCGGACGCTGCCCTACTATGTGACCAATATCCTGCCGGACGTGATGAGCGGTAGCAACGTGCTGGTCGCTGCCCACGGCAATTCCCTGCGCTCGATCGTCAAGGTGCTCGACCGGCTCGATAATGAGGCCATTTTGTCACTGGAAATCGCCACCGGCGTGCCGCTGGTCTATCGGCTTAATGCCGACACGACGGTTGCGGAAAAATTAGTTCTGGACTGAATGATCGATACTCGTCGTGCCGCTGGGTCTGGCTCTAACCCGAACAAAACCCGGCAGCGACCAGAATTGACCACAGCTCAGATCAGGACCTAGTCCGATTGCGCGCCGCGCAGGCCGGACCCGGTCCGCGCATATAGTGGCGTTCGGGGCGATAGCGGGCCGCCAAAAACCGGCGGAACTGGGCGAAGGTATCAAAAAAGGCGGTGTGCACGGGTATCGCCATGGGCGTTCATGATTCGGATGATGCCGTGCTTATCCCAAACAGGTGAAGAAATCCTGACAAATCTCGGGATTTCGCGGCTCAGCGCATTATCTTTTAGTTGTAGCCTAACGTTACGCGTTGCCGATAATTATACCCGCCGCGAACACCAGCGAGCCGCCGAGCACAACTTGCATGGCCGCACGCCAGAATGGCGTATCCATGAATTTCTTCTGGATCCAGGCAATCGACCATAATTCAATAAAGACAACGATGATGGCGATTGTCGTTGCCGTCCGGAAGTCGGTGATCAGATAGGGCAAGGCATGTCCAAGCCCGCCGACCGTGGTCATGAT
>CAXMRP010000099.1:0-3287 GCA_964196155.1 uncultured Polyangiaceae bacterium | reverse complement strand
AATATAAGCCGCCCTGGCCAAAAGATGAGCGGAGAGAGGGGCAGTAAGAAGGAAAAATATTATACCAGCGATTGCACGCGTTGCAACGTCTGGTTGCTGCGATTCAACGGCAATTGCCAGGAGCAGAATTCCTGATCCCAGTGTCCCGGCCTTACTGGCGGCGTGCATGCGGGTATACAGATCGGGCAGGCGCAACAGACCGATCGCTGCGATGAGCGAGAAGATCGAGCCGACGAGGATCAGCAGGCCGGCTAAAATATCGAGAATTGCGCTGATCATAACGTATCGACCTCATTTTCCGCCGCATTTTCCTCGCCGCGACTGAGTACAAACCGTGCAAATGCTATGGTCGCCAGGAACCCGACCAGACCCAGGGCAATGGCAATATCGACATAGAGATAAAACCCGGTCTTGATGCCGATGACCGCGATAAAACCGATGCCTACAGAGACCAGCATATCGAGAGCCAGCACCCGGTCGGACAGGGTCGGGCCGCGGACGATGCGGATGGCAATCAGGGCGAACGCCAACGACATGGCGAACAGGCCAACTGATATTGAAAACGCCAGGAAGTCAGCGCTTGTCACCGGAACGCCTCCATAATCTTGCGCTCAAATCCGTCGGCGATATCCCGCTTCAATTCTTCGATGTCTGAAACATTGATGGCGTGAACATATAGAAATTTCCGATCGGCGGAGACATCGACCGACAGGGTGCCGGGGGTCAAGGTGATGAGATTGGCCAGCAGCGTGATTTCCAGATCGCGGTCGACGCTGAGCGGGAATGCAATGATCGCCGGAGCGCATTGTATCCGGGGCTGCATGACCAGCCAGGCGACACGTACAGCTGACATGAACAATTCATAGAGGAACAGCAGCGCCAGCGAAGCAATGCGCCGGGCGCGGGTCAGATAACCGACTGTTCCCACCTGCTCGCGGATGAGCCAGAGACCAAACCCACCAAGGGCAAAGCCAAATAGCAGGTTGGGCAAACTATAGCTGCCGGTCATCGCCGCCCAGGCGAGCGCGAACAGGATATTGATGGAAAACAACATCATGGCGCACCTCCCAATACCGCCCGAATATAGACGGACGGATCAAGAAGAAGAAATGTTGCCGTGTCGGCAATGGCGATCGTGGGCATCGGCAGTAGTCCGAAAACAGTGGTGAGCGCTACCAGTATCGCGATAGCGATAAGGCTGGCTGGCCGCAGATCCGGAACCGGGCCAGCCGTTTTGTCGGTGAAAATTGCGGCAGGACTATCGCGATCGGTGCCTTCATCCGTACCGGAGATCGCGACCGCGACGATGTCAGCACCGGGGCCGGTATCTGAACTGGCATCAAGGCTGGCCAGAGCTGTGGGGTCGGTATCGCCCTCACCTGTCGAACCCGCCATTTGCGGCGCATTGCGCCAGAATATCTGGGCGAAGGCCCGGCCAAGGGCAATCGTGGTCATCAGACCGGTGGCCAGTATGATCGCCGCCAGCCACCAGCGCCCGTCGATCAGCGCCGCCCTGGTCAACAGGAGTTTGGGCCAAAATCCGGTAAACGGCGGCAATCCGGACACCGAAAACACCAAAATGAGCGCAAATCCGGCCAGCAGCGGGCTGCTGCCATAAAGTCCCCCGAGGCGGGACATCTCGAACGAACCACCGATCCTGCCGATCAGGCCTGCCAGCAAATATAGGCCTGTAATCACGATCATGGAATGGAGCGAATAGAGTATGGCGCCGGCCATGGCAGGCTCGGCGCCCCGCAATGTTGCCGCGTCACCGGGCGCAACGGCACCCGAATGTGCCGCCAGGCCGATGCCGGCGATGATGATGCCGATACCCGAAATCACAAGATAACCCAATATCCGCCTGATATCGGACTGCGCCAGCGCGCCGAGCGAGCCGGTGATCATGGTAAGCATGGCGATGACGATGACCGCGTCGGCAAATGCGGTCTGCTGGACCGGTAAAAGCATGATCAGTACCCGCATCAGCGCATAGGCACCGACCTTGGTCAAAAGGCCGGCAAATATCGCCGAAGTCGCTGTGGCCGGCGTGTGGTAGGAGGCCGGCAGCCAGAAATTCAGCGGAAAGGCCGCCGCCTTCATGGCGAAGGCAAGGATAAATAGCGCGGTAATGGTGTAGATCGGACCCTGATCGTCGAGCGCCCGGGCCCGGACCGCAATATCGGCCATGTTGAGCGTGCCGACGAGCGCGTACAGATAGCCGGTCGCGATCAGAAAGAAGGTCGTGGCCAGAAGGTTGAGCAGGGCGTAGCGCACACCGCCGTCAAGCTGGCGACGGCTGTTTCCCAGCACAATCAGGCCAAACGAACCGATCAGCAGGACCTCGAACCAGACATAAAGATTGAACAGATCGCCAGTGAGAAAAGCGCCGCAAACTCCGGACATCATCAAGACAAGAAACGGGAAAAAACCGTAGCGTCGCTCGCTGCCGGTCATCGAGCCGGCAGCGTAAATTGCCACGCAAAGCGCTGCAATCGAGGACACGAATGCCATGGCCGCGCCGAGCGCGTCGGCGGCAAAAGTTATGCCGTAGGGCGGTAACCAGCGGCCCATTGTCATGACCACCGGCGCGCCGGTTGCCATGGTTCTGGCCAGCAGGGCTCCGGTTATGACGACAAGCGCTAACAAAAAACCAATGGCAATTGGCGCCTGCAGGCGCGGGTAACGCCGCAGCATCAATAAAAGCGCGCCGGTGAGGATGCCGCCGGCAACCGGTGCAATTACCAGCCAGTCACCGGGCAGTGGCGGTGCCAGCACCAGGGCGCCAGCAAGATCAGGCGCGCTGTCGGACGTTCCGGCCATCGATCAGTATCCCACCGGCGGTTTTACGCCATCGCGCGGTTCGGCGTCGCCGATCCGGTCCGTCGCATCGGAGCCGAGTGCCTGGTAACTGCGAAAAACCAGGACCAGCATGAATGCGAACAGCGAAAACGAGATGACAATCGCCGTCAAAATCAGCGCCTGAGGCAAGGGATTGGCGATTAATGCGGGCGGTATTTCGGCGCCCCGCGGAATAATCGGCGGCACTTCACGGACCAGCCGGCCGGCCGTAAAGATCAGCAAATTGACCGCATTGCCCAATATCGCGATGCCGATCAGAACCCGGATCAGCGAGTTCGACAGCAGCATGAAAATACCGGCGGCGAAGAAAAAGCCATCGAGAATTGCCAGCGCCTGTTCCATCAGCGCTCCTTTTCTTCCAGCGACAAGGCGATGGAAGTCAGCGCACCGACAACGACGAAATACACGCCGATGTCAAAAACAAGCGG
>CAXMRP010000098.1:0-7552 GCA_964196155.1 uncultured Polyangiaceae bacterium | reverse complement strand
ACAGCCCCAGTAGCGCTGGCGGGAAATGCCCCAGTCGCGCAGCCGGAAATTGACCTCGCGCTTTCCTTCAGGCGCGCCATCAAGGGTGCGGGCTTCCAGTTTTGCTGCGACATCTTCCTTGGCGGCGGCGATTTCCATGCCGTTCAGAAAATCCGAATTGACTAGTCGGCCCTCGCCCAGATAGGCAGCATAGCCTTTGGAAAACTCGGCCGACCATGCGTCCAGTTCCGGGCCATCGGTGGCAGTCACCGGCGCGACAACCGGTATGATCGGGAGACCGTATTTGCGGGCGAAATCGAAGTCGCGCTGGTCGTGGCCAGGGCAGCCGAAAATGGCGCCGGTGCCGTAGCCCATCAGCACGAAATTGGCGACGTGGACCGGCAGGATGCGGTCATCGAAGGGATGACGCACGGTGAGCCCGGTGTCGTAACCGCGCTTTTCGGCCTTCTCGACGGCTTCCGCCGACGTGCCGAGCCGCCGGCATTCAGCAATGAAGTCGGCCAGCGCCGGGTCGGTTCTGGCGCACTGCGCGGCAACCGGATGGTCGGGCGAAATCGCCATGAAGGAGGCGCCGAACAAGGTGTCGTGGCGGGTGGTGAAGACCTCCAGAATTTTTTCGCCGTCCGCCGGTCCCTTGTCGAAAGCAAAGCGGATGCGCAAGCCCTCGGAGCGGCCGATCCAGTTGCGCTGCATCAGCCGCACCCGGTCGGGCCAGCGATCGAGATCATCGATGGCGTCGAGCAGATCCTGAGCGTAGTCGGTGATGTTGAAAAACCACTGGGTCAGTTCGCGCTGTTCGACCTCGGCCCCGGAACGCCAGCCCTTGCCGTCGATGACCTGTTCGTTGGCCAGCACCGTGTGATCGACCGGATCCCAGTTGACCTTGGCGGTCTTGCGGCTGACCAGACCGGCACCCAGAAAATCCAGGAACAGGTGCTGCTGCTGGGCGTAATATTCCGGATCGCAGGTGGCGAATTCGCGGCTCCAGTCGATAGACAGGCCCATCAATTTGAGCTGATCGCGCATCGCCGCGATATTCTGATAGGTCCAGTCGCGGGGATGGACCTTGTTCTGGATGGCGGCGTTTTCGGCCGGCATGCCGAAGGCGTCCCAGCCCATCGGGTGCAGCACGTTGAAGCCGCGGGCGCGCTTGTAGCGGGCCACCACGTCGCCCATCGTGTAGTTGCGGGTGTGGCCGATATGGATGCGGCCGGACGGATAGGGGAACATCTCCAGCACGTAATATTTGGGCCGGGGATCGTCATTGTCGCAGCGATACAGATCGCGCGCGTTCCACAGGGCCTGCCATCTGGCTTCGACAGTGCGAGGATTGTAGCGCTCGATCGGCGCGTCCGGAGCGGTGTCCGGGTCGTTGCGGGGTGGGCTGTCGGTCATGTCGCGGCGGCTTGGTGGGGCGTCCAGATTGGCGAATGTCGGATGTTGGCGTGACCTTCACCAGAATTGCCGAAGCCGGTCAACGTTCTTCGTGTGGAATTGGCCTTTCCAGTGCGGTTTCTTGCTGTTTCAGGCCCTGTGAATGATGCGCACGGCGCTGGAACCTTGTTGCCGGTGGGCACGCATGGTAGCCGGGCCGATAGAGCGTGGATGCCTGTGATGGATAATCGGTATGGATAGTGTGGCGGATCGGTTGGCGGCAGTGCGGCAAACGGTTGCGGATGCTGCGGCGGAGGCCGATCGCGCCGGCGAAGATGTGACGCTGATCGCCGTGTCCAAGACATTCGACACCGACGCGATCCAGCCGGTGATCGATGCGGGGCAAATACATTTTGGCGAAAACCGGGTGCAGGAGGCGCAAGGCAAATGGCCGGCGCTGAAGGCCGATCATCCGGATCTGGTGCTGCATCTGATCGGGCCGCTGCAATCGAACAAGGCGAAGGACGCGGTGGCGCTGTTTGACGCGATCCACACCATCGACCGGAACAAGATCGCCCGGGCGATTGCCGCCGAGATGGACCGGCAGGGGCGAGCGATAGAATTGTTCGTGCAGGTCAATACCGGCGCGGAGCCGCAAAAGGCCGGGGTCGATCCGCGCGAGGCGATGGAATTCGTTGAGCGGTGCCGGAGCGAGCACGGGCTCACGATCAGCGGGCTGATGTGCATTCCGCCGTTCGAGGACGCGCCGGGGCCGCATTTTGCGCTGTTACGAAAATTGGCCGCGGAATGCGGCGTAAAACAACTCTCGATGGGGATGAGCGCCGACTATGAGATCGCGATATCGTTCGGCGCGAGCCATGTGCGGGTGGGATCGGCGATTTTTGGCGGGCGGGGGTGAAGGCGCGAGACGGAGCCATGCGTAATTTTCTTCCGAGATTGGCGAAAGCAGCGGCGTGGAGCGTCGGTACCGTGACGGTCCTCGCGGTAGCGGCCATTGGCTACATTTGGCTCTTTGTGGCAAATTTCGACGGGTATTGCGACGAGTTGGGACGTGTGACGACGGACAGAGAACTCATTCTGGCGGGAATCACGAATGAATTGGGCGACATTCAGAAACCGGATGGCGGTACTTACGAAAGCGCAGAAGAATTTCTGAAAGAACATTCAAATTGCTGCAAGGTTGATCGGCACTCAAACCTATTGCCAGAAAAGAACGCAAGTCGGTTTTTTGGAATGTACTCTGTGGTTGCGCGAATTGCATATATCAGCGATTCGCGTAAGCCGGGAAAATATGTCGATGTCATATTGTATATTTCGCCCTGCGGCCAAGTTCTGGATCGATCTTAGAGCTTCACACGGAAACCACAGTTGAAATGAGAAAGTGTTCAGGGAGGAGTAATGCAAATGGTCAATATCGGAAACTGGTCAAATCTGACACCGGAACTTGCTACCAGCTACTATTTGTACGGAACGGACACTCCGCCAGAAGAGTACAGAGACCGGCTCAAGCCGCGGACATCGCCCAGATTACGTTGGATATTGTGACAACTTCGGCCGTGACCTGCTCAAGTTGATCTTCGCGTCGCTCCGCCTACCGCAACGTGTTTCAGCAACACGTTAACCCTTCGTTAACCATCTTTCCCCCCAACTGGCGGTGCTGGGGTGAAAGTGAGTCGACGTGTCTGTGTCTGTACAGGCCCGCAACGGTTTTCGCCTTGCCGGCCGTTCCTTCCTGGCGTTCATTCTGGCGCCTGAGTTTCCCCTTGCCACCTGGCTTTGCGATCTCGACCACTGGATGGGCCGATCAAAAGGCTTTTTTGCCGGCCGCCCGGTGGTTCTTGACCTCAATGGTCTTTCTCTAACCAAACCCGACGTGGCTGGCCTGCTCGGCCAGCTACAGGCCCGGTCGATCCGTATTATCGGTGTCGAGGGGGTCGATCCGGGGTGGCTCGGGCCCAGCCTTGGGCCGCTGCCTTCCAGTCACAAGCCAAGTGGCGGTTCGGGTACCGTGGTGGATTTCCCCGAACATCCATCCATGACCGAAGAACCCGTCCGGCGGCGGCCCGCATCAAATCGTCCGGTGCCCGATGAAAGCGCGGTGCCGCAGGCCAAAGCGCCGGCAACGCTGTTGCTCAACAAGCCGGTGCGGTCGGGGCAGTCGATCATCTTTCCTGACGGTGATGTCACGGTAGTCGGCTCAATCGCCTCGGGCGCCGAGGTGATCGCCGGCGGCTCAATCCACGTCTATGGCGCACTGAACGGGCGGGCGATTGCCGGCTCGACCGGTGACGTTTCGGCGCGGATTTTCTGCGGCCGATTCGACAGCGAACTGATCGCCATCAACGGGCTCTACCAGACCGCCGACGATGTGCGGCCCGAAATCCGTGGCCAGCCGGCGCAGGCCTATCTCGATGGCCAGACCATGGTGGTGGCCGGACTGTAAATTCGACCGGAAATTCCAACAATCAATAAGCGTTCAAAGGAGGAAATCATGTCAGAAGTACTGGTGGTGACATCGGGTAAAGGCGGCGTTGGCAAGACAACGACAACGGCGGCGCTGGGCGCGGCGCTGGCGCAGGCCGGCAAAAAGGTCGTGGTTGTCGATTTCGACGTGGGCCTGCGCAATCTCGATCTGATCATGGGGGCGGAACGCCGGGTGGTGTTCGACCTGATCAATGTGGTGCAGGGCCATGCCAAGCTGGCGCAGGCGCTGATCAAGGACAAGCGGCTGGAGGGCCTGTCGCTGCTGCCCGCCTCGCAAACCCGCGACAAGGATGCGCTGACCGAAAAGGGGGTCGAAAAGGTCATCAAGGAACTGAAGGAACAGTTCGACTGGGTGATCTGCGACAGTCCGGCGGGGATCGAGCGGGGTGCCATACTGGCGATGCGCCACGCCGACAGCGCGGTGATCGTGACCAATCCGGAAGTGTCGTCGGTGCGCGATTCTGATCGCATCATCGGCATGCTCGACGCCAAGACGGTGCGGGCGGAAAAGGGCGAGGCGGTGGACAAGCATGTGCTGGTTGCCCGCTATGACCCGGCACGGGCGGCGCGCAGCGAAATGCTGGCGATCGACGATATCCTCGACATCCTGTCGGTGCCGCTGCTCGGCATCATTCCTGAAAGCGGCGATGTGCTGAAGGCCTCCAATGTCGGCATGCCGGTGACCCTTGCCGCGCCAGAGGGTGCGCCGTCCGCGGCCTATCGCGATGCGGCGCAGCGGCTGTGCGGCAAACCGGTGCCGATGACGATACCCGGCGACCGGCGGACATTGTTTGGCCGGCTTTTTGCCAGAAAGGCAGCGTGATCATGCGGTGCACAAATGCGGCTGTGACACTGCTGACGGCAGCGTGAGAAAGGCAGGGTAGGATGTTCTTCAAATTCAAACGGCGCGGTACGGCGCCGGTGGCGCGGGAGCGGCTGAAGGTGATGCTGGCCCACGAGCGGGCGGTGATCGGCCAGTCCGATCTGGTCGCGGTGCTGCGCCAGGAAATACTGTGCGTTATCGGCCGGCATGTGACCGTTGCGCCGGACAAGGTGAAGGTCAGTACCGATCGGGGCGACACGATTTCGACATTGACGGTCGATATCGAAATTCCAGCACCGGTGGTTGTAACCAAAGCCGCTTGAGCGGCGGGCCTGAGACTGACCTGGGTTTAACCTGAGTTCGACCTGGATTTGGGCCGGGGTTCGACCTGGGTCTGGCCCGGGTTTGGCCCGGGTTCGGCATTAGCGGGCACCACAAGCCGGCGTTGCCGATAGATGACAGGTGGAAATAATTTCCACGGGACAGTGCAACCGGGCGCGGTTTGCACTAGATGTCATTGCCATGGTGTTGTTCGCGGCCCTTTTCCGTCCCCTTGTGCTTCGGCTGGCCGTTGCGATGACCCTTGGGCTGGTGCTTTTGCCGGCGACGGGAACCGGAACCGGTTTTGCCAAGGGTCCGCCGGCCGGTCCGCACATCCTGGTTGATGTCGCCTCGGGCAAGGTATTGGCCGAAAAGGATGCGCTGCGGTCCTGGCATCCGGCGTCGACGACCAAGCTGATGACGGCGATGGTCACGTTCCGGGCGATCAAGGCCGGCGAACTCAATCTGAAGTCGGGCGTCAAGATTACCCGAAACGCGTTGAACCAGCCACCGAGCAAGATGGGCTTCAAGGTCGGCACCGTGCTGACCGTCGACAACGCCCTGAAGATGATCATGGTGAAGTCGGCCAATGACATCGCCATGGCGCTGGGCGAGGCGGTGGCCGGCAGCGAGCCATTGTTCATTGCGCGCATGAATGCCGAAGCGGCGCGGCTCGGCATGACCCGCACCCGGTTCGTCAATCCCCATGGCCTGCCCGACAAGCGACAGGTGACGACAGTGCGGGATATGGCGGTGCTGGCGCGGGCGCTGAAACTGGAATTTCCGCAATATGGCGATTACTTCAAGATCTCGGCCATCCGCATCGGCAAGAAAACGCTGACCAACTACAATACGCTGGTCAATTATTATCGCGGTGCGACCGGCATGAAGACCGGCTATATCTGCGCGTCGGGCTATAATCTGGTGGCCAGTGCCAAGCGCGGCAACCGGGAACTGATCGCGGTGGTGTTTGGTGCCCGAAACAGCGTCGATCGTGGCGAGGCGGCGGCGGGACTGTTGAACAAGGGATTCCAGCGGGGCCTGCTTGCCGGCGTTGCCGGCAAGACGGTGGACACGGTGAAATCAGGCGCCCGCTACACCACACCCTATAATATGCGGCCGCATATTTGTGCGCGCAAAACCAAGGCCCAGCGGGCAGCGGAAGGGCCGCGCCCACGCTATCGGAAGCAGGCGTCGGGGCAATTGATGGTCCAGCGGGGCGGCAAGCTGAAAAAATCGAAAATGGGCCGGGTGCGGAACCTGCCGATCGCCCGGGTCTTTACCGGCGGCGCAACCGGGCTGGCCTGGATCCCGCCCCTGCCCCGGGTTCGGCCGGTCATGAAATCCGCCGATGTGATGGTTGCCAGCGCGGAACAGACCCGGAGCGAGCTGATCGCAAGTGCAAACAAGACCCTGACGCCGGGTACGGTGGCGCCAAAATTGGCGGCGGCGTTTGCGCCGATCAAATCCGGCGCGGCGGTTTCCGGTTCGCTGATTGCAGGCGATGCGGCCAGCGCCGCCTCGGCGATTGCCGGGCCTTCGGTACCCCTGCCGCGCCCGCGACCGAACTAGGCGTGTACGCATAAAAGCGAACGGGCCAAGCCCTTTTCGGAAGATGTCCGCCTGGCAGCTCAAATCCACCGTCATACTTAACCGTGATGGAATTCGCTTCCGTGCCAACAGGCGACATTGGCAGCGCCCACGGTGATGGAAATTCAACCGGGGCAATTGTGCAACATTGGCCTGAAATACGCTCAGGGTTGTTCTGATCGGCTCCAAAAAAATCTGTCATTTCGCTAGGGTGAATGGGGGCGAATCGCACAATTGAGCGCTTTTTTTGGGGGGCTAAGACAATGAAACTCAAGAATCTTTTCTTCGGCTCAGTCGCCGCTCTGGTAGTCACCGGAGCTCAGGGCGCCGAACAGGTCCACGCCAGGGCGCAGTTCAATTTGGACCAAACGAATGAATACGGCCGAGACGTGCCGCAAGGCCCTGACGAAGCTGTGACGCGGAACCGCAAGGCCGCCGAGCAAGGCGATGCCGCGGCTCAATCTAACCTTGGCCGGATCTATCTTCTCGGCCTGGGCGTGCCGCAGGACGATGCCGAGGCGGTGAAATGGTGGCGACGAGCCGCCGAGCAGGGCGTTGCCGATGCGCAATTCAACGTTGGCGCCATGTACGAAAGCGGCCGAGGTGTGCCGCAGGACAAAGTCGAGGCAGTAAAATGGTATCTTATGGCCGCCGAACATGGTGATACCAAAGCGCAGAACAATCTTGGCGGCATGTATAAAAAAGGCCAAGGCGTGCGGCAGGACAATGCCGAGGCGGTGAAGTGGTATCGCAAGGCCGCCGAGCAGGGCCATGCCGATGCGCAGTTCAACCTTGGCTTCTCGTACGAAAAGGGCCTCGGCGTGCCGCAGGATTTCGTGCGGGCGCATATGTGGTTCAACCTGGCAGTCGCGCATGTTCATGAGGAGGCGAAGCAAGATCGGGATAGAACCGCCGGTCTGATGGCCCCGGACCAGATCG
>CAXMRP010000097.1:0-10983 GCA_964196155.1 uncultured Polyangiaceae bacterium | reverse complement strand
TGTTTCTGGCATCACGTGCTGCACTGGAAGATCATGTCATTGATCATCGCGAAGTCTTTGAGGAATGCCAGAGCCGTTACGGCAAGGTCTCCGATTTTATCCTTAAAAACAGCTACAATCCCCGGACGGGGAAATATCATGGCTTTTGTGAGAGTTACGCGCCGACCGTCCTGACCTATCGCAAAGACCTCTGGGATGCGGTCGGCCAAACCCCGACGACGTGGGAAAAAATTCGCAAGGGCGGGCGCGCCATCAAATTGCTGCACGAGGCGCCCATCGGCATCAGTCTTGGGCCGGAGCACAACAGCGAACATAGCGTTCGTGCAATCATGTACGCGTTTGGCGCTTCGGTTCAGGACGCGGACGGCAATGCTGCACTTAATTCCGCCGAAACTTTGGAGACGATCAAGTTCGTCAAGGCCCTCTACGAAGAAACCATGACGGCCGATGTGCTTGCCTGGGACCCGCCAGCCAACAATCGTTTCATGCTTTCGGGGAGTGGTAGCCTGACTCTGGACACCATGTCGATCATCCGCGCTGCGGAGAACAAGAAACTGCCGGTCGATGAACATCTTGCGCTGGCGACCCTACCGGAGGGTCCGGTGGGCAAGTTGGGGCCGATGTTTGCGGCCAACACCTATGCAATCTGGCGCTTTGCCAAGAATCCCGAAGGGGCACAGAAGTTCCTGGTGGACTATATCGGCAGGTTTGAGGAAGGCTTTCTCGCAAGCGGGTTCCAGAATATGCCGAGTTTTCCCGATTCCGTGCCAAACTTCGAACAGCTTGTTGGCTCCCACTCCCGCCCGATGGGGAGGTATAGCGTACTCGCCGATGTCCCTGCCACCATGACGAATCTCGGCAATCCCGGATACGCGAATGCGGCAACGGACGAGGTGCGTGTCAGCGGCATCATTCCGACCATGTTCGCGCGAGCCGCCACTGGTGAGATGACGCCTGAAGAGGCACTCGATCAGGCCGATAAAGCGATTAGACCCATCTTTGACAAATGGCGCGATGCCGGCAAAATCTAGGCAGCGCCTCGTCTGCAAGAGGTGGGAATTAGGGCCGGCGCTGCTCGAGTTAACCGGCAGAATATGTTTTATGGTGGCAATAATTGGATCCAGACAGGTAGCGCCGCATAGGCATTGATTTCATGCGCATCCGGAACAAGCTCTTACTGGCCATGGCGGTTCCGGTGGCACTGCTGGTCACCCAGATCGTGCTGGTAAACGTCTCCATTCGCGAGCTGCAATCGGCGGTCACGTTTATTTCCTCGGCCAACACCGTAATTGAAGCGGATTTTGTCGCTGCCGAATTCGTCGCCAGACTGCGCAAAGACGTCAAGCAGCTACCATCGCGTTACGTGACGGCACCAGCGAAGACTGACGATGGTGTCGCCCCGTTGCGGCCGCAGTGGGAGGAAGTTACTTCCCTCATTGACGCCATTGCCGCCTCAAGTGCTGCACAGGCGATCGAGCCGGGAGTCCTTGACGCCGTGGTGCAAGCCTTGGGCAAGACAGACGAGGAATATGAGCAGACTGAGACCATTGTCGCCAGTGGCCTGACCGACATGGATACCCTTCTGGAGCGAGCAATACTCATTGACAAGGCCTTAGGAGCGCTATCGACAGCGTTGAATTCGCTGGCGGTCGAACTCCGAAAACAGCTTCAGACCGCTGTCGACCGGGAACGGGAGATTCACAACCGACCGGTCATTGTGGGCATCGCCATCGGCGGCTTTGCCGTTTTGCTACTCCTGGCATTCACGTATTTGTATGTCGATCGCCATTTCGTGGTGAGCTTGACAGCTCTCAGCAAGAGTATGCTGGCTATTGCAGGTGGCAATCTGCGCGCTGCATTACCGGCCGCAAGCGGTGGCGACGAGATCGGTGAAATGGCCAAGGCGCTGACCGTATTCCGTGATACTGCGGTCGAGGTCGAGGAGAACAATCTGCGTGAGATTGCCGAGGCGCGTCAGCGGCTGATCGAAGCCATCGAGAGCATTTCGGAAGGCTTTTCTCTCTACAATCAGGAAGACCGGCTGGTTTTGTCGAACAGGCAATATCGGGAACTGATGTATCCCGGAATTGAGGACGCGCTAAAGCCCGGAGTATCGTTCGCTCGGGTCATCCAGAATGTCGCTGAGTCCGGTCTTGTAGAAGATGCGGTAGGCCGCGTCGACGAATGGGTTGCCGAGCGGATGGAGCGGCATCGCAATCCACGCGGTACCTTCGTGCAGCGCCGAAGCGATGACCGCTGGATCGAGATTACAGAACACAAAACTACTGAAGGCGGCACCGTGGCAATCTACACGGATATCACTGATCAGAAACAATCCGAGATCGCGCTGCTTGAAGAAAAACACCGATCCGAGGAAGCCAATGAACTCGTGATCCAGAAGAACAGGATTCTGGAGTCCTTGTCGGCAAAGCTCGCAAAGTATCTGTCACCACAGGTCTATTCATCGATTTTCAGTGGACACCAGAGTGTCGAGATCGCGAGCAAACGAAAGAAATTGACTGTGATGTTTTCCGACATCGCCGACTTCACCGAAACGACGGAAAGCCTGGAGTCGGAGGAGCTGACGAGCCTACTCAACCATTACTTGACCGAGATGTCGAAGATCGCGCTCAAATATGGAGCGACGATCGACAAGTACGTCGGCGATGCCGTGATGCTGTTCTTCGGCGACCCTGAAAGCCGCGGCGCGAAAGAGGATGCAATAGCCTGCGTCGAGATGGCAATCGCCATGCAGCGGCGAATGAGCGAACTACAGGCCGAGTGGCGCGATGGAGGACTGGAGCAGCCGTTCCAACTGCGCATCGGTATCAATACCGGCTATTGCACCGTCGGCAACTTCGGCAGCGAGGATCGCATGGACTACACGATCATCGGCAACGAGGTGAACCTGGCGGCGCGCCTGCAATCGCATGCCGAGATCGGAGGTATTCTAATGGCCAACGAGACTTATTCTTTGGTCAAAGACACGGTGCTCGCCGAAGAGCAAGATACCATCTCAGTGAAAGGCATTGCCAAGCCGGTACGGACCTACAAGGTCGTTGGCATCTATGATGATCTAGTCGAGCAGGGACGCATCATACTCGTGAAACAAGACGGCCTGACGCTGACCATCGACCGAAACAAGCTAACCAAAAAAGGCGGAGCCAAGGCGATCAAAGCTCTTGAGAATAGCGTGTCGCAGATAAAAGGCTAACGTGTCTGAGAGTCGAGACGACTTCCGCTCCGGGTCAAGTTCGGAATTTGGCAACCACCTCTATGATGTCAGCTTTACTCCCAAAAGCGGATGTCTGAACCGGCTTAAGGAGCGGACATTCCCTGATTGGATGCTGATTTCCGCTTTCGGGCGCTTAACCGACATCACAATCGTCGTTCGCGACTTCCGTTGATGGCTCGAAACGGATGTTGTAGTGGCTCAGCTGGGCAAATCAGACACTTGGGTTTGCTGGCAGCATTTTATTGGAGGCGCGTTCGGCAACTTCCGCATGTTTAGAACAGAATTCTAATTAATCGGCTGGAGCGCCAATTTCTTGAGCCTCAAGACGCATGGCATAGAAGAACCTTTCTTTTTTATTGATCTGGAAGCGTCGATGCTCTGATGCGAGATTGCACCAGAAACGGAATTTCACGGAGTTGGCTGATGCGTAAGATGATGATCCTTTTAGCGGCCATCGCGTTTGGCAATATGGCGTCAATTGCGACGGCCGCCGACGGCAAGGATATTGAGATCGGTTACATGCCGATATTGCCTGTCTCACAACTCTTCGTCGGGTTGGAGGAAGGCTGGATTGCCGGGATCGGTATCAATCCCAAGCTGGTGCAGTTCCAGAACGGACCTGCGATGGTACAGGCGCTGCTCGCCGGACAGCTTGACGTTGCTTATTTCGGCATCGGGCCGGCAATGGTTGCGCGCGCCAAAGGCGTCGACATCAAGGTCGTGGCGTCCAACATCGTGGAACAGATAAGCTTTATCGCGCTCGGTGAACTGGCGCCTTATTTTAAGAACGGCGAGGCGGCGACGGCGTTTGCACGGTTTGCCGCCGACAAGGGCCGCAAGCCGGTGATTTCAACCTTCCCGGTGGGCTCTGTGCCGCAAACCGTGCTGGAATACTGGCTGCGCAAGGGTATCGGCGCCAATCCGGACGATCTTCAAATCGTGTTTCAGGGCGCCGCCCAGGTGCAGCAATCCCTGCTGACCGGTGCGATCGACGGTGCAGCCATTCTGGAACCGGTTGTTGCCAACGTGCTGGACAAGCGCGACGATGCGGTCGTGATCGCCAGGGGATCGGAACTCTTTCCGAACCAGCCCGGCGCCGTGCTCGTCGTCCGCGAGGGCCTGATTGCTTCTGACCCGGATCTTGTCAAGGCGCTCGTCGCTGTTCACGACCGGGCGACCATAAAGCTCAACGAAAAACCGGAAGAGACCGTTTCAGCGGTGCAGAAATATGTCGGCGGCGGCCGCCTGGCCGCCGAGATCGTGCTCGCTGCCTTGAAAAACTCCCGTGGCAGTTTCGTCGCCGATCCAAAGCGAATTACCGGCGGGACGAAAGTCATGCACGATTTCCAAGCCGAACTCGGCACGCTGAAGAAGCCGGTCGATCTGGAAGCGCTTTTCGATACGAGCTTTTATGCTGGCGCCGGCGGATAGTCTTTTCGCAGACGTGGCGCCATGATAGAAAAATCCGGCCGGACGACCCGGTTTCTTCTTGGGTCGGCAGGGCTTTTCGGTTTTCTCGTCTTGTGGAAAACCGCTGCCCATTATCAATGGAGCGGGCCCGGTACGATGCCGGACCCTTTCCTTGTCATCCCCGCGCTCAAGGACGAAATCGCCTCCGAACGCCTGTGGCCGGCGATTTCGTCAAGCCTCGTCCACTATGTGTGGGGGTTCTGGCTTGGCACCGTTTTCGGCATGTTTGTCGGGGTGTCCGCTGCGACACTTCGCGGTTTTGATTATTTCCATGCCTATCTCGCCCGTATCCTGCGGCCGATCCCGCCACTTGCCTGGGTGGTGTTTGCGATTGCCTGGTTCAAGGTGAGCCATGCCGGCGCGGCGTTTGTTATCTCTATCGGCGTATTTTGGGTGAACTATTTTGCCGCCTATAGCGCGGTGCGCAATGTCGATCCGGGTTTCAGTGAACTTGCCCGCGCCTTCGGCCATGGCGGGTTCTTCAATCGTACCCGCAGCGCCATCCTGCCGGCTGCCGCTCCGGGCATCCTGGCCGGGGTGCGGACCGGCATTGGCCAGGCCTGGATGACGCTGATTGCGGCAGAGCTTCTCGGCGTGCCGGGTATGGGCCAGGAAATGAACTCCGCCGCCGGCGTCGGCGCCTATGAGGCGGTCGTTGTTTACATGCTGGCCATATCGGCGGTTTACTCTATGAGTGACTTCATCTTTTCCCTGATCCAGAGATGGATTCTCCGTTGGCAGCCGTCCTGACGATCGACGACCTCAATTTCAAGTTCCCCGAGGCCGCTGATCCCGTTTTCGACGGCCTTTCTTTTTTGCTTGAGCGGAACGAATTCCTGGCCATCGTCGGCGGGTCGGGCGTTGGCAAGTCGACATTGTTGCGGATCATTGCCGGACTTGTGCCGGCGAATGGCGGCTCCATCGCACTTGCCGCGTCCTTTGATCCAAAGCGGCGCCGGCGAGCCATGGTCTTCCAAGATGCGCGGCTGATGCCGTGGCGGCGGGTTGAGGCAAATGTCGCCTACGGGCTGGAAAGTCTTGCAATAAGTGCCGCGGAGCGCCAGACGCGCATAGCCGAATCCCTGCGCCTTGTGGGCCTGAGCGAATTGGCGCGGCGGTGGCCATTTCAGCTGTCCGGCGGCCAGCGGCAACGGGTCGGGATCGCCCGCGCGCTTGCCGTAAAGCCGGATCTCCTCCTGATGGACGAGCCGTTCAGCGCCGTCGATGCAATAACGCGGCAAAATCTTCAGGCCGAACTCCTCAGTATATGGGAGGCAAGCCAGACGGCCGTCATCTTCGTAACCCATGACATTGAGGAGGCCGTGTTTCTGGCCGACCGGGTTATCGTGCTCGGCGGCAGCCCGGCGCACATCGCCTATGAGATTGATGTGCCGCTGGTCCGGCCCAGGCGGCGGGACGTGCCGGCGCTGTTCGAAGTCGCGGCGAAAATCGCCACCAAGCTGAGTTAGAAACACTATGCCCCGCAAAATTGTCCTCCACGCGCCGACCGAAAACGCCCTTACCCGCGCCCGCGGCAATGCGCGCAACGCGCTTAAGGCCTGGCCGGACGCTGAAATCGAAATCGTCGTCAACGCCGACGCGGTGCGCTTGGCTGTTGCAGGATCTGATCCTGAGACCGACCCGATGCTCAGGATTTGCAAAAACTCGCTGACAGCGCAGGCGATTGAGTGTCCGGGAACGATCCGTACAGTGTCGGCCGCAATGACCCATATCGCTGAACGGCAAGCAAATGGCTGGAGGTATATTCGCGCATAGCAACACGGATCAGACTCTGGGGGCCCCAATGCCCGCTTTGGGTCTATTTTGTTGATTTAGTCGGCTGCTGACGGGTTTTCGGCGTCCAGCGGATGACCGTCAACATTTAGTCCTTCAGCCATGAAATGAGCCTTTCCCTCAATATAATCGACCCCGTCATAGGCCGGCAGGAGGTCCACATACTTGGCGTTTCGCAGCTCTTTAACGAGCGCATCTTTCTGATCGCGAACGGCGCGCCAGTCGGTCAGGCTCGCTTGTACGGTAATGCCGTCAAACCGGCCCGCGGCACGCGTCTGATGGAGCGGCTCCACGGCCCGGATCATCGCCTTTGAGGGTACGCAGCCGACATTGACGCAGGTGCCGCCGATCGTGCCATGGCCGATAAGTGCGACCTTGGCTTCAGTCTGGACGAAATTCGCGCCATGCTTAGGCTGGTTGACGAGGGCACGCTGACTTGCGGCGAAATCCACACCATGACAAGCGCCGATCTCAAGGCGGTTCATAGGAAGATTGCCGACCTGCGCCGGCTTGAGCGCGGGCTCAGGACGATGGTCGCAGAATGCAGTCGCGGAGACGTTCCGGACTGTCCGATTATCGATGCGCTTTATGCAAGCGTTTGATCGCCGCGTGGGCAGTTTCATGTCCGCTTAGGGTCAAGTTCGGAATTCGGCAACCACCTCTATGATGTCAGCTTTACTCCCATGAACGGACCTGGAACCGCCGAAAAGCGGAAATCGCTGACCGTATAAACGCATACTTTCCTTGCATCACTTGGGGTGGGAATACCCGAGCGACTATGAGGGCATCCGGGCGCATCCAAACGGAACAGGAAAACCCCGCCGGATGGCGGGGCTTCCGGGCAGTGAACCTTGCTATGGTCAACTAGCCGGTGAAGGCTTTACCGCGCGAGGGCGGTCGCGTCCTGTATCGAGGATAGGCCGGCACGCCGCCGGCTGGCGCCTTGGCCCTATTGACCGCCCGGATTGACCGCGGCGAAGCCGCCACTGGACGCCACCTGCGCCGGCTGGCCGGAGCGGAAGCCGTGTATCCACGACCCGGATTGGCTGAGCGAATAGATCGGCTTGTAGTAACGCGCCACCTTGTCGGCGAAGACCGTGTCGGTGACATTGTCGAGGATCAGCGCCTCGCCGCCCAGATGCGCCGCCAGAACGGCATGGTAGCGGCCGCGCTTGACGTCCCTCAGGACAACGAGCTGCATGTCGTCCAGTTCGAAGCCGAGGCTTTTCAAAATCCACATCTTGGCGATGGCGAAATCCTCGCAATCGGCCGTGCCGCGCCGCGCCGTCTCGCCGAGCCCGGCCCAGTGGTCGAGTTGCCCGAAAGCCGCCTCGTCGCTCTTGTAGATCAGCGCCTGATTGACCTGGCGATTGACCAGCGCCAGCATCGCCCCGCGCGGCAGCCCGGCGGCGTCGCGGCGGATCTGCTGCAGGTTTTTCATGGCGGAGGACTGGCACAGGCCTTCGTTTTTGCAGCCCTGGCCGAAATATTTGTCACCCTCTTCGGCAAGCACCGCCCGCCAGCGCTTTACCGCCGGCAGCGCCCGGAAGGCAATGGCGACGGAGCCGAACACGCCATAAGTGTCATGCGCGACGCCGGGCGATGCATTGACGACGAACCGGGCCGGACGCGGCGCCGGGATTGGTGCCGGTGCCGCCGATGCCGGAATCGCTGCCGGAATCGCTGCGGCCAGACGAATCACGTCCGGCTTGCCCTGATTGGCGAAATAATCTTCCGCCGGCGCCGCCTGTGCCGGCATGGCGGCCAATACCGACCAAGCGAGCGCCAGGACACTCCCAAGCGCGAACCAGGACACATCGCCATGACGCCGAAGCGCCAGCCGCGCCGGCGCACTTGGCCAAGCGGTACCCCTATACTTATTATTCATTGTGACACCTGCATATTTATTGTCAGCAGACGCTAATAGAAAGACCTTATTATCAGGTCAAAAGACGTGGTTGAACGATTGAAAAATTGAACTTCCGTTTTTCTAACAAAAATTTAATTTGATATTTACCAAAACACAGGATTTACGTTATATTCATGTTTAATGCATTGTTAATCGAGAAGGCAGGCATGTTTAAATTGATTCAAAGTTTCAACGCCGCGGAATAACTTGGCAATTCCGGCCACGGGCTAACTCAGTTCCGATCGCAGCAACGCGCCGCATCCAACCCGCCGCCCAACATCGCCGAATCTCGAAGATGAATATAATATTATATCATTTCTGTTAACGTTATTAAAAACTTACCGTCGAAAACATAAAATAATATATCTTTTTGCTTTCCGGCTGGTTGCGGTCGGCCCGACAATATGAAATATCCGTCTCCAATTAGGACATATCTGTGGCGCCCGTGCGCCGCTTGGGGATTTCAGGAGGACGTGCCGTGACCGAGAAGACCGGAACCACGCAGACTGAGGGTTTTTCTGCCAACGCGCTGGACAGCGAGGCCTTTGTCATCGGCGACGACGAGCAGGCCTTCCAGCTTGCCCAGGCGACGGACGGCACGCCGGTCGAGGAAGAAGCCGCAGAAGCCGCAGAGGGCACCGGCGCCTCGCCGCCAACCGCACCGGCGGCGGAAACGATCGTCCAGGTCGTGATTGGCGCCGACGGTTCCGTTCGGCTACCTGCCGGCACATCGCTCACGCAGGCCCAGATCGACGGTGACGATCTCCGCCTCATCCAACCTGACGGCACGGTCTATGTGATCGTCGGCGCCATCTCCAATTTCCCCATATTGTATGTCGGCGACGTCCAGATTCCGGCGCAGACACTTGCCGATGCGCTCGCCGCCCAAGGCATCAACATCGCCGGTCCTGGTGATGCCGGCGACGAAGCCGTTGATTCCTCCGGCATCAATGCCGCGGCGACCCATCCTGGCATCAGCCCGCCCTTCGACCTGACCCCGCTGCTGCCGCCGACAGCACTGGCCTTCCCCATCCTGGAACAGCCTGAACTGCTCGAGCCGCTTCTTGTTGAAAGCGAACCACCCACTCTTAGACTTGACACTGATCCCTTGATCGTTGAGGAGCCCGCAACCAACCCGACCAATGGTGATCCCGGTGGCACAACACCGGAGCTCCCAACCGAAATTGATATCGTTGCCGGCGAGGTGACCGCGGATGGGTCACCGGTCATAAGTATCACACTTGGTGATCCCACTGATCCGGAGTGTTTGATTGAATGGCTCGAAAACGGCGTCGTCCCCTACGTCCCATTGGATAAAGACGGCAACCCGATCGTCATCGACTGGACGCTTTCGCCTGATGGAAAAACGATCACCGGTTCTTATAATGGTAACGATGTCATTACGATCGAGATCATTGGCCCCGATTCGGTCGCTCCAGGTGCTACCGAGCCATTGCAGATCAAGGTCACGCTGCTTGACGGCATGCCGAACGACTATGGCAGCGACGCCGAAAGCGGCATCATTACTGGCATTAAAGTCATTGTCGAAGATGGTGACGGCCATATCGTATCCCAAACGTTGGATGTGACGGTTGTCGAAGATGAGCCGTTGCCAAACTTGGTCGCGACGCCGATCGTGGCGACGGTGGTTGAGGACAGCCTGAACGCGGCCGTCGACGCCACTGACGACAACGACGACACGGGTCCGACCGACGACAACTCAACCGGCATTGACGAGTTGGCCCGCGGCAAGGACGGCGACGAGGCGTCTGGTGTCGCCGGCTCGCTGACCGCGCTGTTCACGTCCGGCGCCGACGAGCCGCTGTCCATCCTGCTGAATACGACCCTGGCCGCGGACGACCTTCCGGTCCTGTGGTCGCAGGGCGACAAGCTGTCCTATGTGGTAACGGTCAACAATGGCGGCACGCCGACCGATCCCTCTGACGATGTCTACACGCTGACGGCGACGGCAAACGACGGCGGCGGCGATCGCACTGTCTTCACCCTGACGGTAAACGCCGACGGTTCCTGGACGTTCGACCTCGACGACCAGCTCGACCATGCCGCCGCTGAAGGCGATGCCGGCTTCACGCTGATCACCGGCGACGACCAGCTCGGCACGGCCGAGGGCATCGACTTCGGCAAGATCGTCATCGGCATCGATGCCGATGGCGACAGCGTCTCCGGCGCGGTTGGCACGTTCATCGTCAAGGTTGAGAACGACATACCGGAGCTGGCTGACGTTTCTGCGCTGAGCAAGACGGTTCACGAGGATGCGCTGAACAACTTTGATCCTGGCGATCTTGCGCCAGTTGACGGCATTGAGGGCTCAACCGGCAACAGCGAGGGCGGCGGACAGACGACCACTCGCACCTTCACCTATGCCGAACTTGCGGCGCTGGTGAATGTCGGCGCTGACGAGGAGCTTACCTTCTCGCTGAACCCGAACGTTACCGGCGACACGGGTGTGGATTCCAAGGGCGATGACGTCAGCTGGTCAGTTCAGAGCGCGACGCTGATCCATGGCGTGGCGACCGACGGGCGCATTGTCTTCACGCTCGAGCAGACGGCCGGG
>CAXMRP010000096.1:0-6458 GCA_964196155.1 uncultured Polyangiaceae bacterium | reverse complement strand
AGCAAGGCCGAGGACGGATCGCCGCGGAAATCCATGCCCATCTTGTCGATCTCGTCGAACAGGAACAGTGGATTGGACTTCTTGGCCTTGCGCATGGACTGGATCACCTTGCCGGGCATGGAGCCGATATAGGTGCGCCGGTGGCCGCGGATTTCGGCTTCGTCGCGAACGCCGCCCAGTGACATGCGGACGAATTCGCGGCCGGTCGCGTTGGCGATCGACTTGCCAAGAGAGGTCTTGCCGACACCCGGCGGCCCGACAAGGCACAGGATCGGCCCCTTGAGCTTGTTGGCGCGGCTCTGCACGGCCAGATATTCAATAATCCGCTCCTTGACCTTTTCAAGGCCGTAATGGTCCGATTCCAGCACCGCTTCGGCGTGACCGAGATCGTTCTTGATGCGCGTTTTCTTGCCCCAGGGGATGCCGAGCAGCCAGTCGAGGTAATTGCGCACGACCGTCGCCTCGGCCGACATCGGGCTCATCTGGCGCAGCTTCTTGATCTCCGCCTCGGCCTTTTCCCTGGCCTCCTTGGAGAGCTTGGTCTTGACGATCCGCTCTTCCAGTTCGCGCAACTCATCGCGGCCCTCGTCGGTATCGCCGAGTTCCTTCTGGATCGCCTTCATCTGCTCGTTGAGGTAATATTCGCGCTGGGTCTTCTCCATCTGGCGCTTGACGCGCGAACGGATGCGTTTTTCCACCTGCAGAACGGAAATCTCGCTCTCCATCATGCCGAGCACTTTTTCCAGACGCGCCGAAACCGAGGTGACGGCGAGGAGATCCTGTTTGTCGGCGATGCGCACAGCCAGATGCGAGGCGATCGTATCGGCCAGCTTTGAATAGTCCTCGATCGTGGCAACGGCCGACAGGACTTCCGGGCTGACCTTCTTGTTGAGCTTCACGTAATTTTCAAACTCGGCAAGGACCGTGCGCGACAAGGCCTCCAGTTCGACCTCTTCGCTCGGCAATTCCGCCATGATCGTCGCTTCGGCCTCGAAATAGTCCTTGCGGCCAAGGTAGCGGGTGACGAGCGCACGGTCGCGGCCCTCGACAAGGACCTTCACCGTGCCGTCGGGCAGCTTCAACAGCTGCAGGACCGAGGCCAGCGTGCCGATCTCGTATATGGCTTCGGGCGCCGGATCGTCGTCGGTGGCATCTTTCTGCGTCACCAACAAGATAAGCTTGTCGGTGGTCATGACCTCCTCAAGCGCGGCAATCGATTTCTCGCGGCCGACGAAAAGCGGCACGATCATGTGCGGGAAGACAACAATGTCGCGCAACGGCAGAACGGGGAACACATTTTCCCCGGACGGAATTCCGATCGGATTTGGCGTGTCGGTCATCGAATTTCCCTCATCGCTCGCGAGCCGCCTGCGGCAACTGGCGATTCTCATTGTAATGGGAGCTCGCTGCCGGGAATACCGTTTCCTGCCGGAAAAGCATTTTTGCGCGGAGACAACCGGTCATAACGCGAGCTACTGCGTTGCCACCTAGTTGGAAATTGGAGGCAGCCAAGTCAAGGGCCGGCCAAAACCGGCCAAAATCAAATTCGTTTGCGTCCATTCCCGGCGCGCAGCGGTAGCTGATACGGCATTCGAGCCCATCAGCAGGATTGACCCGGTCCATTCAGGCGCTGGCGTTCTGTGTCTCTTCGGCAGCCCGTTCGCTGTAGATATAAAGAGGCCGGGCATTTCCGTTGACGACGTCGGCGGAAATCACGACTTCCTCGACACCGTCGAGACCGGGCAGATCAAACATCGTCTCAAGCAGAATCGCTTCCATGATGGACCGCAAGCCGCGCGCACCGGTCTTGCGATCGATCGCCCTGACGGCGATGGCCGCCAACGCATCCTCGTGGAAGTTGAGCGAGACATTTTCCATCTCGAACAGCCGCTGATACTGCTTGACCAGGGCGTTCTTTGGTTCAGTCAGGATCTTGATCAGCGAGTCCTGGTCGAGATCCTCAAGCGTAGCGACAACGGGCAGACGGCCGACGAATTCCGGAATCAGGCCGAATTTCAGCAGATCTTCCGGCTCCACATGGCGGAACAGCTCGCCGATATTGCGATCTTCCGCCGCGATCACCTTTGCGCCGAAACCAATCGACGTGGAGCGGCCGCGATCGGAAATGATCTTGTCCAGGCCGGAAAAGGCACCGCCACAGATGAACAGGATGTTGGTCGTATCGACCTGCAGGAATTCCTGCTGCGGATGCTTGCGGCCGCCTTGCGGGGGTACGCTGGCGACCGTGCCTTCCATGATCTTCAACAGCGCCTGCTGGACACCCTCGCCCGAAACGTCGCGGGTGATGGAGGGATTGTCCGACTTGCGCGATATCTTGTCGACCTCGTCGATATAGACGATGCCGCGCTGCGCCCGCTCGACATTGTAGTCCGCCGACTGCAGGAGCTTGAGGATGATGTTTTCCACATCCTCGCCGACATAGCCGGCTTCCGTCAGCGTCGTCGCGTCGGCCATGGTGAAGGGCACATCGAGAATGCGGGCCAGCGTCTGGGCCAAAAGCGTCTTGCCGCACCCGGTCGGCCCGATCAGCAGAATGTTGGACTTGGCCAGCTCGACATCGTTGTTGCGGGCGGCGTGATTGAGGCGCTTGTAGTGATTGTGTACGGCGACGGCGAGCACTTTCTTGGCGTGCGCCTGGCCGATCACGTAATCGTTGAGAACCTCGTCGATCTCCTGCGGCGTGGGCACGCCGTCGCCGGATTTGACCAGCGAGGTCTTGTTCTCCTCGCGGATGATATCCATGCACAATTCGACGCATTCATCGCAGATGAACACGGTCGGCCCAGCGATGAGTTTGCGAACCTCATGCTGGCTTTTGCCGCAAAACGAGCAATACAGCGTATTCTTGCTGTCGCTGCCGCTGCCGCTGCCGCTTCCGCTTCCGCTTATCTTGCTCATCCTCGTCCTCGTCCGATGACCCTGGCATTGGCTTTATGGCCGCACCTGGGCAATTTCCTTCTTATTGCCCTTGGCCTCGCATTTCCAATCATTCTTGGGCACAACCTTTCAATATAGGCTTAATGCACGATGCCCGTCATGTGGAGATCACGATTTGGTGTCGCCGGCAGCGTCCTCAAGCGCGGCCCTGCTGGTGATCACCTGATCGATCAGCCCGAAGTCGCGCGCCTCCTCGGTCGTCATGAAATAGTCACGGTCGAGCGTGTTTACGATCGTCTCGTAATCCTGGCCGGTATGCTTAACGTACACCTCGTTCAGGCGCTTCTTCATTTTAATGATGTCCTCGGCATGACGCTCGATGTCGGAAGCCTGGCCCTGAAAACCGCCGGAGGGCTGATGCACCATGATGCGGGCATGCGGCAGGGCAAAGCGCAGATCCTTCTCGCCGGCGCATAAAAGCAGCGATCCCATCGATGCCGCCTGGCCGATGCACAGTGTCGAAACCGCCGGCTTGATGAACTGCATTGTGTCGTAAATCGCCATGCCGGAGGTCACCACCCCACCGGGAGAATTGATGTACACGGCGATATCTTTTTTCGGGTTGTCGGCTTCCAGAAACAGCAGCTGGGCGCATACCAGCGCCGCCACAGTGTCCTCGATGGGGCCGGTGATGAAGATGATCCGCTCTTTCAGGAGCCGCGAAAAAATATCGTAAGCGCGCTCGCCGCGATTGGTCTGCTCGACCACCATCGGCACCAGATTCATCGCAGTGTTGATCATATCGGACATGGACGGCCTTCGTTTGAGATGAGTGCGAATGGCATGGTGACGCATGCGCAACAGGGAATCGATCTTTTACATAAGCTTTTTCCGCGCCGACACAAAACCGGGAAGTGCAAGCATGTTAACAGCATTATAGCATCGGCGGGGGTCGGGCTGAGCGTATTGCACCGGCGGCGCTCCGGCAGAACGGGCGCTGCGACAAGCGATCGGCAGTGCGTTCAGGCGAATGCGGCAATCCTAGTGATCGTGATCGTGGCCAACGTGATCGTCTTCGTCCTCGTCGGCCAGCAATTCGTCCTTGGTCACCGTCCTGGCGGTCACATCGGCGAATTCCATGATGTAGTCGATCGTCTTGTCTTCAAAGATCGGCGCGCGAAGCTCCTGGATCGCTGTGGGATTGCTCTTGTAGTAGTCCAGTACCTGCTGCTCCTGGCCCGGGAACTGGCGAACATGGGCGTAAAGCGAGCGCTGCAATTCCTCTTCGCTGACCTCGACCTCGGCCTGCTCGCCGACACGTGACAGGACAAGACCTAGGCGCACTCGCCGTTCGGAAATCGCCCGATATTCGGCGCGCGCCTTTTCTTCGGTCGTGCCCTCATCCTCGAAGCTCTTGCCGTGCTGCTCGATGTCGTGGGTAATCTGCTTCCAGATATTGTCGAACTCCTGGGAGACGAGCTTTTCCGGCAGATCGAAACTGTGCTTTTCATCCAGCGCGTCGAGGATCTGGCGTTTGACCTTCTGGCGCGTGGCTATGCCATATTCGCTCTCGATCTGGTCGGTGATCGTCTGACGCAACTTGTCCATGGATTCCTGACCAAGGCGTTTTGCGAATTCGTCGTCAAATGTGATCTCGCCCGGCTCGGCGACGTCCTTGATCTCGACGAGGAACTCGGCTGCCTTGCCAGCGAGATGGGCGGCCTGGTAATCGTCCGGAAAAGTCACTTCAATGGTTTTTTCCTCGCCCGCCTTGACGCCCTTCAGGCCGTCCTCAAAACCGGGAATGAACTGGCCGGACCCGAGGGTGATCTGGGCATCCTGATCGGCGCCGCCTTCAAACGTTTCGCCGTCTATCTTGCCGACATAGGACATGGTGATCCGGTCATCGCCCTTGGCTTTTCGCGACACGCTCTCGTAGGCACGGGTGCCCTCGCCAATCTGGTTCAGGCGTTCGCTGATCTCTTCATCGGTGACGTCAACAACCTGACGCTCGACGGCAATGCCCTTGAAATCGGCGATTTCGAATTCCGGCAGAACCTCATAGGCCATGGTGAAGACCAGATCGGCATCGCCATCGAGAATCTTGCCGGCTTCGGCCTCATCTTCCGTCATGGCGATTTCCGGCTGCATGGCCGCTTTCTCGTCGCGGTCGGTGAGCGCCTTGCGGGTGGATTCCGATACCATGGTCTCCACGACTTCAGCCATCGCCGACTTGCCATAGAGATTGCGCAAATGGGAAAGCGGCACCTTGCCCGGCCGGAAGCCGTTGAGCTTGATGCGGCCCTTGAGCTCGTTCAGTTTATCGGAGAGGCGCGAACCCAGTTCCGTGGCCGGAACCGTCACCGTCAATTCGCGTTTGAGCCCTTCGGCAAGGGTTTCGTTGACTTGCATCATTTTGTCCTGATTTTCCAATTCTCAAGCCGCAATTCCAATACCACATCGGCCGGCAATGCCGGCTCCCTGCCGCTCACTTCCGATCAGGCATGGTGGTGCGGGCGGAGGGACTTGAACCCCCACGGGCCAGGCCCACAAGATCCTAAATCTTGCGTGTCTACCAATTCCACCACGCCCGCGCAGGAAACATGTCAGGCGCGCCGTGCCACTTCGGCGCGTCTATATCACGTCCTAACAGGGGAGCAAGGGGGTCGGCGCAATCAGCACCCCGGTCCGAAGCGGCAGTTTCGGTTGTCCCGATGCCGGGGCCATCATGGGGCGTGCGCGCAGCCGATACCGGCCAGAAGCGATGGCGGCCACCGGCGATCGGCAAAGCAGATCGGGCGGTTCAGATCGACCGCAGGCTGTAAAGCAGGCCACCGCCGAGCAGGACAAAGGCGATGAATGCGAGCGGCAGGTCGCCGAGATTATAGGCGCCGATCTGGCCACCATTTCCGGCGACATAGGCGGCAAAGGCGGCAAAGGCGAGCATTCCAAGAGCGCGGATCATTGTTGTGCCTCCAAACCATTACATGTGGACATCCCAAGGATAGTGCAAACAACGCTTAACGTAACCGAATTATGAACGGCGTAGTTAACCGTCGAATTTTAAGAAAAATTTCCGACGTTTGTATCTTTCACCACCGCGGGGAGCTGGTCCGGCAGATCCTCGGCGATCAGACCGGGGCCAAAACGGCGCGCCGCGTCGGCGTGCAGCCAGACGGCGGCGCAGGCCGCTTCAAACGGCGGCATCCGTTGCGCCAGCAGCCCGGCGGCGATGCCGGTCAGAACGTCGCCGGACCCGGCTGTGGCAAGACTGGGCGGGGCCTGGCCGCAGATCGAGGCGCGGCCATCGGGCATGGCGACGACCGTATCGGCGCCCTTGAGGATGATGGCGCAGCCGGCGCGCACGGCCGCCGCGCGGGCGCGTTCCACCTTGCCTGTCTGTATTTCGCTGCCGTGATCGCCCCTTTGGCCGACAGGGCCAAGATCGGGAAATATCCGGGCGAATTCGCCCTCATGCGGCGTCAGCAGGACCGGCGCCCGGCGGGATTTCGTCAGTTGCCACAATGCTTCGGGCCGATCGGCGAAACTGGTCAGCGCAT
>CAXMRP010000095.1:0-4155 GCA_964196155.1 uncultured Polyangiaceae bacterium | reverse complement strand
CGGGCGGTATACAATCGCGCCAGCCGGCCAATGCGGCGTGAGGGTTTGACCGGGTTGCGTCCGATCGGGTCTGGAAGAACCGCTGCAAGTCGGGCAGCGTGGGCGGCTGACAAGCGGGACGCGGGCACGCCGAAGTGATGTATTGCGGCCGCTTGCGCGCCATAGATGCCGCGATCCCATTCGGCGATGTTGAGATAAAGCTCCATGGTGCGCCGTTTTGACCAAACAGCATCAGCATAGAGCGCCAGCGGGATTTCCAACGCCTTGCGCAGCCATGAGCGCTGGGGCCACAGAAACAGGTTCTTGACCGTCTGCATGGTGATGGTGCTGGCACCACGCAGCTGTCCGCCAGTCTCCGCCCGGTCGAAAACTTTTCGCATCTCGGTAATATCGACGCCACCATGGGCGCAAAAGCGGCCATCCTCGGCAACCAGCACAGACCGGGGCAAATGCCGTGATATCCGATCCAGATCCGCCCATGTCCGGTTGATCGGCGCGCCGCCTATCCATTTGATGACCATCACCGTCGATATCGGTGGGTCGATCACCCGATAGGCCGGTATCAGGATGACCGGGATCAAAATCAAAACGAGGACGAGCATCGCCAGACGAAACAGCCAGCGGCGAATGAATCGCTTTTTCGGCTTTTTTTCCGGGGAAGTTGCTTCGTTGTCGTCGACGCGTCTTGACACAGGCGATGTTTCGGTTTCCGCATGACTGCAAAACAAGACGGCAGGTCGGCTAGCCGGCTTGCTGCCGCTTTAACATGCCACTTTGACATTCGTCATGCGCCAAATATTGCCATTCAATATTACCGCCTTCTCAAAGGTGCTTTCCGCCAATGGATTGGCGGTCGAGGCGGTCCTGCGCGAAACGCTGTGTGGTGGCTGGGCCAGGGGCGAGGCGGCCAAGGCGGATTCGCGCCAGCGACTGGTGGCCGCCATGGGCCATGCGCTGTTTGCCGGTGGTAAACGATTCCGGCCATTTTTGCTGAAATCCTGTGCCGAGTTGTGCGCGCGTTGGTCCAATGCCGGCGAGACAGGCGGTGACCCGCTGCTGGCCGGTGCGGCGGTCGAATGCCTGCACACCTATTCGCTGGTGCATGATGATTTGCCGGCGATGGACGATGACGATATGCGGCGCGGGCAACCGAGCGTACACAAGGCCTTTGACGAGGCTACCGCAATTCTTGCCGGCGATGCGCTGATGACACTGGCGTTTGAAATATTGGTGCAGCCCGGTGTGCATCCCGATCCGGCGGTTCGGCTGGAGATGATCGGGCTTTTGTCCCGCGCCGCCGGGGTCAGCGGCATGGCCGGGGGGCAGATGCTGGATCTGGCGGCCGAAAATCTGGTGCTGGATTTTGACGGGATCAAAAATCTGCAGCAACTCAAGACCGGCGCGCTGATTGCGGCCTCGTGCGAGATGGGCGCGGTGCTGGCCGGCGGCGACAGTGCCGAACGCACCTGCCTATCGGCCTACGGCGCCAAGCTGGGGCTGGCATTCCAGATTGCCGATGACCTTCTGGATGTCGAGGCGGCCGCGGCCGACATTGGCAAGGCCACCGCCAAGGATGTCGGCAAGGGCAAGGCGACATTTGTTGCCCATCTTGGCACAGATGGTGCGCGGGCGCTCCTCAACGAGACCGTTGGCGATTGCATCGATCTTCTTGCACCTTTTGGCGAACGAGCCGAGCTGCTTATCTCAGCGGCGCGGTTTGCCGCCGAACGGGATCGATAGCGCGTCCAGAGCGAATTTAGCGATTGCAGACTTAATCAATCCACTCTGCATTTTTGTTTTCGCGAATTTTTGGCCGGAAAACCGGGTTCCACTTTTCGGAATGTGCTGGATATTCTTGGCGCGCATTTTGGCCCGAAAACCGGGTTCCACTTTTCGGAATGCGCTCAGGCGTTGACAGGCGGCTTGCCGTCCAGCTCGGCTTCGATATGGGCGTTGATGATTTCACTGAAATCATTTTCCGCTTCAAAGCCGAGATCTCGGGCGCGGGCGGCGTCGAAATTTTCAGCCCAGCCTGATACAATTTTTTTGATGGCCTCGTCCGGTTCGCGGCGGATCAATGCAACCGCCTTGTCACCGCCAACAGCGCGCAACGCCTCGATCTGTTCGGCAACGGTGCAGGACAGGCCGGGCAGAGTGAGATTTCGGCGTGGACCGATGATCGACAGGTCCATTGTCGCGGCATGGATGAAAAATCCGACAGCGGCGCGGGGGCTGGCAAACCAGTGGCGCACGGTGTCGGCGACCGGAAGCACGACCTCTTCACCATTCAGCGGTTCGCGAATGATGTTGGAGAAAAATCCCGACGCCGCCTTGTTCGGCACGCCGGGGCGCACGCACAGTGTCGGCAGGCGCAAGCCGATACCGTCGAAAAATCCGCGGCGCGTGTAATCGGCAAGAATCGCCTCACCGATCATTTTCTGGGTGCCGTAGCTGGTCAGTGGTGTGCAGTGAAAATCATCGGGGATCGAGGCGGGAAACGGTGCGCCGAACACGGCGATCGATGAGGCATAGACGACCCGTGGCTGATAATTGGCAATGCGGATTGCGTCGAACAAATATCGCGGGCCATCAAGATTGGACGCGTAGCCCTTGGCAAAATCCGTCTCCGCCTCGCCGGATACGACCGCGGCCAGATGAATGACAAGGTCGGGGCGCTCGGCGATGAGCTGCTCGGCAAGACCGGGGTCGGCCAGGTCGCCAACAATCGGCATGATCGTGATCTGATCGGTCGATTGGGCGGTTGGCGGCACCACATCGTGGAGTGTCAGCTTGGTTACGGCTTGTCCGCCAAGCGTACCATCGGCAAGCAGGCGCTCGGTGATTTTGCGTCCGACCATGCCGGCCGCACCAGTGATGAGAATATGCATGAACGCCTTTCTGCCCCGTCTTGTGGGTGTGCGGGTTGTTGTTGCCTGGAGTGTCATTAGGGCAGGGCGGGTGCCTGCCCGGGTGATTGTTTGTCCCTATACCATGATTGGCGGCAGGGGTATCGGCGCAATTGCGGGTAATTCCTGGAGGGGGCTAATTCTCAATGTTTTCCACCGCGAACGAATGCTTGCTACAGCGAAAAGCCACCATCGGCCGATATGGCAACACCGGTCATATAGGGGCATTCGTCGCTGGCCATGAAAGTCGTCAGTGCGGCAATCTCCGCTGGCTCACCCAGACGTCCCATCGGCTGGCGCGAAACAAAGTATTCCATGGCTTTGTCAAACGATCCGAACTGTTCCGACAGGGCCTCCATGCGGGCTTCCAGCGACGGCGAGCGGATGGTACCCGGACAGATGGCGTTGCAGCGTATATTGTCGCGAATGAAATCAGCGGCGACCGCCTTGGTCAGGCCGATGACGGCGGCCTTTGACGCGCCATAGGCATAGCGGTCTGGGATGCCGCGCACCGAGGATGCGCCGGACGCCATGTTGATGATCGCCGCGCCGCCGCTCTCCTTTGCGCGTTCCAGCATGCCGGGCAGGAACGCCTTGATGGTGCGGTGCATCGACTTGATGTTTAGGTCGAAGGAAAAGTCCCAATCCGCTTCCGAACAGTCAAGGATTGAGCCGTGATGGACGTAGCCGGCGACATTGACCAGCACATCGATCGGACCGATTTTTTCAGCAAAGCGCTGAACGGCTGATGTCGACAGGACATCGAGTTTGCGGCGCTTGGCCCGGTTTATTCCTTCCAGGCTGGCGACATTGACGTCGGTGGCCCACACGGTTGCGCCCTCGGCGACAAAATTCTCGGCGATTGCGCGGCCAATGCCGTGTCCGGCGGCAGTGACCAGGGCGATCTTGCCCTTCAGGCGTCCGGGCATGCGGTATCCGTTTCAAAGTGGGAGAAAAATTCATTGAGGTGTTTTTTTTGTCCGCCTGCGGGGTCGAAATTATCATCGGCCAGCCATCTGGCATAGGCCGTTGATATTGTCGGCCAGTCGCGGTCGATCATGGCAAACCAGGCGGTGTCGCGATTGCGTCCCTTGACGACAAGATCGTTGCGGAATGTGCCTTCATAGATAAATCCGTAGCGCAGGGCGGCGCGCATGGAAGCGTCATTGCGGTCATTGCACTTCCACTCGTAGCGCCGGTAGCCAAGATCGTCAAAAACATGGCCGGCCATCAGCGCCATCGCCTCGGT
>CAXMRP010000094.1:0-10721 GCA_964196155.1 uncultured Polyangiaceae bacterium | reverse complement strand
GGCCGGGAGCGCTGGGGGCTGACCAACGAGGAGGTGTTGCTGGCCGACGAGATCGTGACCTTCCCGGTCAATCCGCAATTCGCCTCACTCAATATCGCCCAGGCGGTTCTTTTGATGAGCTACGAGTGGATGGGTTCCGGGCTTGGCGAAGGCGAATTGCCGACCCGGTTGCCGACGCCGGAGCAAGATGACCCGATTGCCACCAAGGCGGAATTGATCGGCCTGATGGAGCATCTTGAGGGTGCATTGGACGGGGCCGGCTATTTCCGCACGCCGAACATGCGTGTGGCGAAGGTGCGCAATTTGCGGGCGCTGTTGCAAAAGCGGCAGTTTTCCGGCCCGGAAATTCAGGTGCTGCGCGGCGTGATATCAGCGCTGGAGCGGCGTTATGGCGCCGATGGTTTGGCCAGTGGTAAGGTCAACGACGGGCAGTCGGGTGACGGCTGAATCGCCCTCACAACCGAACACGGCTTCCGGCAAGCCGATCCTGGTGTTTGATTCCGGTATCGGCGGGCTTTCGGTTTTTGTTGAAATCCGCAAAGCGCTGCCAGACCGGACCATCCACTATCTTGCCGACGATGGCGGGTTTCCCTATGGGGATCGCAGCGCTGACAATCTGGTCCGGCGGGTTGTGCCGCTGATCGAAAGCGCCATCGATGTTGTCGATCCGGCGGTTGTGGTGATTGCCTGCAACACGGCCGCGACCCTCGTTTTGCCACCGCTGCGGGCGCGCTTTTCTGTTCCCATTGTCGGCACGGTTCCGGCGATCAAGCCGGCCGCCGAGCGCAGCCGGTCCGGTCATATCTCGGTGCTGGCGACACCGGCGACGATCGCCCGGGACTATACGCGGGATCTGGTCCGTCAGTTTGCCAGCCATTGCCAGGTCCGTCTGGTTGGTGCGCCAGATCTGGCCGAGTTGGCCGAGCGAATTTTGCGGGGCGAGAGCGTCGCCGAGGCGGATATTCAAGCCCAGATCGAACCCTGTTTTGTCGATGAAAGCGGTCGGCGAACCGATATTGTGGTTTTAGCCTGCACTCATTTTCCGTTTTTGACCGATCAGCTTGAAGCATTGGCGCCATGGCCGGTGACGTGGCTCGATCCGGCGCCGGCAATTGCCCGGCGGGTTGCCGATCTGATCCCGGCGGGGCAGGGCGCCGGCCGCGAACTGCCTGCAGAAATTGCCTATCTGACCAGTGAGGGCGCGCTGCTTTCGTCTCTCGTTGGGTGTTTTGACCGGTTCGGGCTCACGGTACGATCATTGCCAGCGGCATCAGCGGGCTGATATCAGCCCGATCCGGTGGGTCCGGCGATTGACATTCGGGCGGCCGCCGCCTAGATCAGCGCCCGGCGTAGGGATTTCCACGTCGACGCACCTGTGGGGTGTTTCCAGTGCCACTATCGTTGGCAATCTGAAAACCCGGCGCGCTCCGCCAGCCCCTGTCGGCAATTCATGTTGAACTGCAAAGGAAGGCGCGTTTCGCACATGCCGCCGTTTGGCGGCCGAAACGGTAAGTTACAGAAAGAGCAAAGCGATGAGCAGACGCAATTCTTCAAAGTACAAGATTGACCGCCGCCTGGGTGAAAACATCTGGGGCCGGCCGAAAAGCCCGGTCAACAAACGCGAATATGGTCCGGGCGAACACGGTCAGCGCCGGCGCAGCAAACTGTCGGATTTCGGCATTCAGTTGCGCGCCAAGCAGAAGCTGAAGGGCTATTACGGCAACATCACCGAGAAGCAGTTTCGGCGGATTTATGCCGAGGCCCAGCGGATGCGCGGCGATACCGTACAAATCCTGATTGGCCTGTTGGAATCGCGCCTTGATACCATCGTCTATCGCGCCAAATTCGTGCCGACTGTGTTTGCGGCGCGGCAATTCATCAATCACGGCCATGTCAAGGTGAATGGCGGCCGGGTGAACATATCCAGCTACCGCTGCAAGGTTGGCGATCTTGTCGAAGTCAAGGACAAGTCGAAGCAGTTGGCGATTGTTCTGGAAGCCAGCGACCTGGCTGAACGCGACGTGCCGGATTATATCGATGTCGATCACAACAAGATGGTGGCAACCTATAACCGGGTTCCCGAATTCGGCGACGTGCCCTATCCGGTTGTGATGGAGCCCAATCTCGTCATCGAATTTTATTCGCGTTAACCGGCAGCTTCGGTTATTTCCGCCATGTTTTCTCTGGACGAAGCCAATCGTCTGGCCGACCTTCTCGGCCAGGCGGCGATCGATCAGATCATGCCGCGGTTTCGCCGGCTATCGGCCGATTCCATCCGACAAAAAACATCGGCGACTGATCTGGTCACCGACGCCGATGAGGCGGCGGAGAGGCAGTTAACCGATGCGCTGCGGGACTTGTATCCGCATGCAGTGATTGTTGGCGAAGAAGCGGCGGCGGCCGAACCTTGTATCTTGGGCAAGATCGCCGATGCCGAGCTGGCATTTATTATCGATCCGGTTGACGGGACGGCGAACTTTGCCTCCGGCGTGCCGTTGTTCGGTGTCATGCTGGCTGTCGTATGCCGGAATGAAATCCAGTGCGGAATAATCCATGATCCGGTCGGTGGCGACTGGGTGATGGGGCTGAAAGGCGCTGGCGCGTGGCTGCGCCGCGGCGATGGCTCGAGCGAGCCGATCAAGGTCGGGCAGGCAAAGCCCGTGTCGGCGATGATCGGCGCGGCGTCCTGGTACCATGTGGACAGCCCGCTCAAGGAACAGATTGCCGCCAATCAGGCCAATTTTGGATCAACGTTCGGGTTCCGGTGCGCCGCCCACGAATATCGATTGCTGGCGACCGGTGGCTGCGACTTTGTCGCCTATCATAAACTGATGCCGTGGGATCATGCCCCCGGTGTGTTGATTGTCGAAGAGGCCGGCGGCCATGTGGCGATCAGCGACGAGTCGCGGTACCGGCCGGACATGGTGGCGGGCCAGCTTGTTTGCGCCACTGACCGTCCTTCCTGGCAAGCGGTATGTGACGGTCTGTTCGGCAGCTAGCTGGATTTGAATTTCGGTCGGCATTGTGCGCGCCGGTTACTCTTTTCGAATTTCCACGCTTTACGCGTCCATTGTGCTGTCTTTTGTGCGGTTAAACAGCTGCCAGCCTTCCGCCCATGCGGCGGCGGCCAGGCTGGCCAGCGACAGGAAGAGGAAGCCGGCCGCCAGCGGCAACAGGGTTCCGTCGTATAACAGCCCAATCGCGGCGCCAAACAATGCGCCGATAATTGTCTGGAGGCCGCCGGTGACCGCAGCGGCGGTGCCGGCAATGTGACCGACCGGTTCCATCGACATGGCGTTGAAATTAGGACCGAGGAAGGCAAACAGCGCCAGCGACAAGGTGATCAGAAAATAAAACATCCAGAACGGAATGGCGGCCGGGTAAATCATCACCGCTGCGACAAACAACAGATTGCCGGCGACAAACAGGATCAAGGCACCGTGGGCAAGGAGCCGCATGCCCCATCGTTCGACCAACCGGGAATTGAAATATGAAGCGACGGCCATCATGATTGATGAGCCGGCAAAGGCGATTGGAAATCCCGCTTTGATGTCGAATATTTCCCAATAAATCTGCTGGGCGGAATTTAGAAATGCGAACAATGTCCCGATGGTCAGCGCGAAGGCCAGCGCATAGCCGAGCACCATGCGATTTTTCAACACCATCGCGAATGCATTGAACGTTCCGCGCACTTCAAGGGGGCGGCGACGGTCCGCCGGCAGGGTTTCGGCCAGGCGCGCAATTACCCAGACCGTTGCCAGCAGACCGCCTACGGCCATCAACAGCAGGATCGACCGCCAGCCGGCCAGCGCCTCTATCGCCTGACCCAGAGCCGGCGCGATAACCGGCACGATCATGAACACCATCATCACCAGCGACATGACGCTGGCCATGGTCCGGCCCTTGAAAATGTCGCGGACGATGGCGACCGTCACCGTGCGCAGCGCGCCGGCGCCAAATCCCTGAATGGCGCGCATGGCAAGCAGCATTGTGAAATCGGATGCAGCGGCGGCAAAAAGCGCCCCGATGATGTAGACGATCATGCCGGACAGCAGCACTTTCTTGCGGCCATAGGCATCGGAGAACGGTCCGAAAATGATCTGGGAGAATCCAAAGGACGCAACATAAGCGGTGAGGGTGAGCTGACGGGTGTTCTCGTCGGCAACGGCCAGAGCGGAGCCGATCTGCTGCAAGGCGGGGATCAGGACATCGATGGCCAGGGCATTGAGCGCCATCAGCAGCGCCATCATGGCGATGAATTCCGGCCTGCCGATGCCGGCGGTTTTTACCGGTGTGTTTGATGACTCCATGACAGGCCCCCTGAGGCCGCGAATAGTGCAATATGCTGGCGGTTTTTCCGGCGGAACGCCGGGAACTGGAAAACTAATTTTCGACCTGGGACGTAATCACGATAATGGCTCGCCCGGAAGGCAATAAAAGCGGACACCAGAACGATGCCTCTTAGCGGGCAGGTGCCCGTTGAACATAGACTTTCTGTGATGCCGCAGTCGGTAGCGTTGCAGGCGGTCCGTGCGGCAATCAGTTGGTAACGATTACCCGCTGGCTGTTGCTTCCGCCGCGATACCCTTGTCTTTCATGACGGTTTGAAGTTCGCCGGCCTGAAACATTTCGCGAATAATATCGGCGCCGCCAACAAACTCGCCCTTGACATAAAGCTGCGGCACGGTCGGCCAGTTGGAAAAATCCTTGATCCCCTGACGAAGCTCATCGGAATCCAGCACATTGACCCCCTGATAGGGAATGTTGAGATAATCCAGAATCTGCACGACCTGTCCGGAAAATCCACACTGGGGAAACGCCGGCGTGCCCTTCATGAACAACAGCACGTCATTGGCCTTCACCTGACCGTCAATCCATTCGTTGATGGCACCCATCGTTTTCTCCACTATCGGGTATGCGCCGTTGCCGGCGGCCCTGTCCATAAATTCTGCTCATCAGCCGGTTCGGATTTGCCAACGGGCAATCAACCGGCACATAATATCCCGGATCGCTGCTCGCGAAAACTAGCCCGGGGCGCTGGTTTGTAGGGCCAGAGCATGCAACGCGCCGCCCATGTTTCCCTTCAGCGCTTCATACACCATCTGATGTTGTTGCACACGGTTTTTGCCGCGAAACGCCTCCGATACGATTTCAGCGGCATAATGGTCGCCATCGCCGGCGAGATCGCGAATGGTCACGTTGGCATCTGGCAAGGCAGCCTTGATCATCTGCTCGATATCGGCGGCACTCATAGGCATTCGGGCACTCCCGCGATTGGTCCCGCCGCCCGGCGGCGACGTGATTCTCGGTATGAATTTGGGTTGCCGGCAGCCCTTCGTCAATGGCCCGGGCGTTCTTGCAAGTCGCAACCCGGCCTTAGCCAATGGTCATGAAGTCCGGAAACCAGTGTTCATGGGCCGTGCGCAGATCGGCAACGGGCAAGGGTTCTGCTGTGCCAAGCACCAGCGCCTCGCCCTTGACGATGCCCAGACGGCAAGCGGGGATACCGACCTTTTGTGCCTCGTCAATCACTGTGCCAGCCGCGTCGGCGCGCACGGTCATTATGTATCGCGCCTGATCTTCGCCATACCAGGCCGCCGCGCCTGCGCCGGCAGTTTCGCCTGCGGGCGGTTCGCGCAGCACCGCGCCCTTGTTGCCGGCAAGCGCCATTTCGGCCAGGGCAATGGCAAGGCCGCCGTCGGACAGATCGTGGACCGCGGTGGCGGTGCCGGCCTCGATGGCAGCGCGCACAAAGTCGCCGTTGCGGCGTTCGGCCGCCAGATCGACAGGCGGCGGCGGGCCAGATTCATGGCCACTGATTTCACGCAAATACAACGACTGGCCAAGATGGCTGCCCCAGCCTGAGTGGTCGTCGGCGCCGATCAGAACGATCGCATCACCGTCGGCCTTGAACGCCAGATTTGCAGATTTTCGCCAGTCGTCGACCAGCCCGATACCGGCGATGGTCGGCGTTGGCAGGATCGCCTGGCCATTGGTTTCGTTGTAGAGCGAGACATTGCCGGACACGACCGGGAATTCCAGCGCGCGGCAGGCCTCGCCGATACCGTGAATGGCGGCCACAAACTGGCCCATCAGGTGGGGTTTTTCGGGATTGCCGAAATTGAGATTGTCGGTGACGGCGAGAGGACGGGCGCCGACTGCGGTCAGATTGCGCCAGCATTCGGCGACCGCCTGCTTGCCGCCTTCAAACGGATCGGCCTCGACATAACGCGGCGTGACATCGGCGGTGATGGCTAGCGCCTTTTCGGGTGCTGCGCCAAAGGCCTGATCGATGCGCACAATCGCTGCGTCACCGCCGGGGCTGGCGATGGTGTTGCCCTGAACCAGATAATCATATTGCTCCCAGACCCAGCGCCGGGAGGCAAGATCCGGCGAGCCGATCAAGGTCAGCAAAGCCTTTCCGGCATCGTCCAGCGACGAAATATCGTCCGGATTGAGCGGTGCAGGCGGCGTCGGCGCCGTCCATGGCCGGTCATATTCGGGGGCATCGTCGCCAAGCTTCTTGATCGGCAAATTGGCGACTTCATCGCCAAACCGGCGGACACGGAAGCGCATATCGTCGGTGGTCTTGCCCACTTCGGCAAAATCCAGTTCCCACTTTTTGAAGACCGCTTCCGCTGCGTCGCGCAACTCCGGCCGCAAAACCATAAGCATCCGCTCCTGGCTTTCCG
The DNA here is from genome assembly GCA_964196155.1 of uncultured Polyangiaceae bacterium. Taxonomy (GTDB): domain Bacteria; phylum Pseudomonadota; class Alphaproteobacteria; order Rhizobiales; family Afifellaceae; genus CAXMRP01. The sequence goes on along the minus strand of CAXMRP010000094.1, from coordinate 4,029 downwards.
ACAGCATCATCTCATAGGCCGACATGGCTTCTTCGCGGGTTGGCACGGCATCCAGATCAAGTTCGATGCCGAGATCGCCGCTGGCGCCCATTTCGACCGCCGAACAGGTGAGGCCGGCAGCGCCCATATCCTGAATGGCAACAACGGCACCGGTGGCCATAAGTTCCAGGCAGGCTTCCAGCAGCCGTTTTTCAGTAAACGGGTCGCCGACCTGAACGGTTGGGCGCTTTTCCTCGATGTCGGCGTCAAATTCAGCCGAGGCCATGGTTGCGCCGCCGACGCCGTCGCGGCCGGTTTTGGCGCCGAGATAAACAACCGGCAATCCGACTCCCTCGGCCTTGGAATAGAAGATTGCGTCGGTGCGGGCGATGCCCAGCGCAAAGGCATTGACGAGGCAGTTGTCGTTGTAGCGGGGATGGAAATTGACTTCGCCGCCGACGGTCGGCACGCCGAATGAATTGCCATAGCCACCAACGCCGGCGACGACGCCGGAAACCAGATGGCGGGTTTTCTCATGGTCCGGCGCACCAAACCGCAGGGAATTCAGCGCCGCCACGGGCCGCGCGCCCATGGTGAAGATATCGCGCAGGATGCCGCCGACGCCAGTCGCCGCGCCCTGATAGGGTTCGATGTAGGACGGGTGGTTGTGGCTCTCCATCTTGAACACCGCACACAACCCGTCGCCGATATCGACAATGCCGGCATTTTCGCCAGGGCCGCAAATTACCTTCGGTCCTTCGGTCGGCAGGGTGCGCAGCCACTTCTTGGAGCTTTTATAGGAGCAATGCTCATTCCACATGGCCGAAACGATGCCGAGTTCGGTCATCGTCGGCTCGCGGCCTATGAGGTCGAGCAGGCGCTGATATTCGTCCGGGGTGAGGCCATGCGTGGCAATCAGTTCGGGCGTGATTTCAATGTCGTTGGCAAGCATGGTTCTGATCAGGCGCAGCCAGACGTGCCGCCGGCCCAGCGGTTCACGTCGTTGCGTATGCGGGGGCCAAGCGGCGTATCCAGCATCGGGCCGAAGAGTTTGACGGACGTGCGCCGGCCATCGCGACTGGCATCGATGATCAGGCGGGGCAGGCCACCGGGCTCATCCATCGGCAGGATCAAAATGCGTGACGTGGCGGCGTTGCGCTCGGGCACGTATGCGTGGCCGGCAAAGGCGGTTTCACCATCGGCAAACCAGCAGCGGCCAATGTTGGTTGCGATGCGGCGGGTGACGGATACTGGATCGGAGCGGCTGCGATATTCCAGATAGTCCGGCGATACGGAAGCGCAGCCGGTGAGGGCCACGGCGGCCAATGAAGCGGTAAAAAGCGCGCCAGCGGTCTTTGCAAGCAGGGATGTCATGCGGCTTTTTCCGTGGCCTGAACGATGAGGGAGCGGAACAGGGCCAGTGCCTCGTTACCGCCATGGGCGTCTTCGACGCGGTCTTCGGGATGGGGCATCATGCCGAGCACATTGCCCTCAGCGTTGGTTATACCGGCAATGTCGCGGCGGGAGCCGTTGGGATTGGTGCCATAGGCATAGCGAAAGACTACCCGGTTTTCGCCCTCCAGCCGGTCCAGCGTCGCCGCGTCGGCAAAATAATTGCCATCGTGATGGGCGACCGGGCAGGGGAACGTCGCATCTGTTTCAAAGCGGCAGGTAAAGGGCGTGTTTGCATTGGCCACATGCAGCGTCACTGTCCGGCAGACGAATTTCAGCGAGGCATTGCGCATCAGCACGCCGGGCAACATGCCGGCTTCGCACAGGGCCTGAAAACCGTTGCATACCCCCAACACCAGCCGGCCAGACCCAGCATGATCCTTGATTGCCCGCAGGATCGGCGCATGGGCGGCGATGGCGCCGGCGCGCAGATAGTCGCCGTAGGAAAAACCGCCGGGCAGCACGACCAGATCCACCGATGGCAGATCGCTGTCGCCATGCCAGACAATTTGCGGCTCGCGGCCACTGACCAATCTCAGCGCGGCAGCCATGTCGGTTTCGCGGTTGGTGCCGGGAAAACGGATGATGGCGGACTTCACTGCACCGCCTCCCGCCTGTTTTGCTGGCTGGTCACTCGACGATTTCCACGCGGTAGTTTTCGATCACCATGTTGGCCAGAAGCTGTTCTGCCATGGCGGCAAACCGCGCTTCGGGATCGCCATTGGTAGCGATGTCGTCGGCCAGTTCGACATCGATCACCTTGCCCTGGCGCACGCGTTCCACGCCGTCAAAACCAAGCGCCGTCAGAGCGCCGCGAATGGCCAGACCCTGGGGATCCAGTACGCCGTCCTTCAATGTGACAAAGATCTTGGCCCGCATGTTCGCCGCCTGCTCCAAAACAGATGCTGTGCCGTTTGTCGGTCGCAATTCCTGACCGGAGCACTAGTGCATCCGCGATCGTTTCGCCAGAACCCGGCCGGATCAACACCGGCTTATCCACCGGTGCGGCTGGCGCATCCCTATATGTCCAAACCCTATTTAACCAGAACCGGGCCCTTGCCGGTTGCCCGTTCGCCGGGGCTGATGACCCCAAGGCGGCGCGCGACATCCTGATAGGCTTCCAACAGGCCGCCCATGTCGCGGCGGAACCGGTCCTTGTCGAGCTTGTCGTCGGTTTCCACGTCCCACAGACGGCACGAATCTGGGGAAATTTCATCGGCGAGCATGATGCGCATCATGTCGTTTTCCCAGTGGCGGCCACACTCGATCTTGAAATCGACAAGCCGGATGCCGGCACCAAGAAACAGGCCCGAGAGGAAATCATTGACACGGATCGCCAGCGACATGATGTCGTCGATTTCCTGCGGATTGGCCCAACCGAAGGCGGTCACATGCTCTTCGGAGACTATCGGATCGTCGAGTTCATCGTTCTTGTAATAAAATTCGATGATGGAGCGGGGCAGCGGCGTGCCCTCATCGATGCCCAGACGTTTGGAAAGCGACCCGGCGGCGATATTGCGCACGACCACTTCAAGCGGAATGATCTCCACCTCGCGGATGAGTTGCTCCCGCATGTTCAGCCGGCGAATGAAATGGGTCGGGATGCCGATTTCGTTCAGATGGTTGAAAATGAATTCGGAAATCCGGTTGTTCAGCACGCCCTTGCCGTCAATAATATCGTGCTTCTTCTTGTTGAAGGCGGTGGCATCATCTTTGAAATGCTGGATCAGTGTGCCCGGCTCAGGTCCCTCGTAAAGGATCTTGGCCTTGCCCTCATATATTCGGCGGCGACGGTTCATAGTGGTGCCAATCGGCAGGTGTCAAACGGGAGCCGGAGGCCGAACAATAAAGATCGGCGCACACCGGTAGATTGCGTGGCGATACCTAGCGGAATCAGTCAATCGATACAATGTATAGCCGAGGTGGATACAGATGTGCAAAATCCCGCCAAGTACGGTGGCGATACAGTAGAAAAACGGCGATGGCTCGGCATTGACCGGTCGAAGGGCCGGGATGCAGGACAAAGGACCGTTGCGCGCCGGCATCCGCGCCGATAGAAGTCGGCATACGGGTCGGGAAGGAACAGATCATGACGACATTCGATAAACGCAAGGACGCCTATGAGAGCAAATTCGCTCACGATGAGGCGTTGCAGTTCAAGGCAGAGGCGCGGCGCAACAAGATGCTTGGCCAATGGGCCGCTGACAAACTGGGCAAGGGCGGCGACGAGGTCGATGCCTATGTCAAGGAAGTCGTGCGGGCAGACTTTGAGGAGCCAGGCGATGAGGATGTGTTTCGCAAGATCCGCGGCGACTTTGATACCGCCAATGTCGAGCAGTCCGACCACCAGATTCGCCGGCAGATGGAAGAACTATTGGCCGATGCGGTCGACCAGATCGAAAACGAAGCCTGAGCGGATTTGAATTGAGCGAGGATCCTTCCAGCGAAGACTGGTTCCCGAGCCGCCTGTCACGGCGGCTGCGGGCCGGCGATACAATCCTGACCGGCTGGAGCGCGATTGGTGACCCGCTGGTTGGCGAGACCATGGCGCGGGCCGGCTATGACGCGGTGCTGATGGATATGCAGCACGGCTTTCAC
>CAXMRP010000093.1:0-4622 GCA_964196155.1 uncultured Polyangiaceae bacterium | reverse complement strand
CTTCGACTGGGTCGCCGATAATGTCTGGATGAATGCCGATTCAAACCACGGCTTCAAGATGATCGGTGTCGGAAAACTGGTGGCTCGGGAACTGGCCGGCCAGGGGCTGCCCGACGAATTGAAGCCGTTCCGTTTTGACCGCTTTGAGAAAGGCACCACCTTCGGCTCCGGCACCACCAACTCACCCTGGGTCTGATTTCTACCGATTGATCCGGCTGACACGTGGATTGTCGGCAATTTCCCGTACCAGCTTGCGCACCATCGCTTCTTTGAAGTCATCAAAATTCTTGGCCGCGATGACAAACGAACCCGGTTCGGCAATCACATTGTTGCGGTACCAGGTGGCAAGATCCGGTGCTTCGTTGAGAATGGCAAGACCATTGACCGTCACACCACGCACCAGCGCCATGGCGCGGGCGTTGGGCATGGTGACGACGATTTCCCGTGGCGGCGTTTCCGGCCCATCGCCGGAGACATCAACCACCTGACGCCCGCTGGTCATATTGTTCCGGTCAAACATCCGGATCGCCTCGGCAACGCCCGAGCCGATGCCCGTGCCGCCCAATGCGCCCCGGGGTAGGGCACCGATGTGATTGGCAAAAGTGTCAGCAGACGCCTGACCAGCAATCGTGAACCAACGTGTGCGGAATTTTGGTACCGTGGCGTCGGCCCACATCATCAGCGCTACGCCGATCCGTCCGCTCTGGCCCTGTTCGATGGTCCGCCACACCCGTTCATCGCGAAACGCTGTGCCGATTCCATCCATTTGCAGCCGGAGTTCGACCTCATCGACGGAACTGGAAGTGTCGACAGCGATCACCAGTTCCATGTCGACCGGTTCGGATTGGGCATCGGCCGGTACCGGGAATAGCCCCGCGAAGACGATTGCCATCATTCCAGCGCAATAGGCCGGAGATCTTGGGCAATCGTCAGAAAGACGCGGCCGAGCTTTTTTCGTGCATTTATCTGCCACGATCCGCCAAGGCGCGCAGCCGGAATTTGGCGATCAGGTTGATCTGCCCCAGCGCCTCGTCAAATTCCACCTCGTGGCTGTTGCCGACGCGGCGCTCAAAAGCAGTCAGGATATCGTGACGGTTCAGGCCAGCCACGGCGATCACCAGCGGAAAGCCGAATTTTTCCCGGTACACCGTGTTCATTTCGCCAAACCGCCGGAACTCTACCGGCGAACACTGATCCAGACCCGCACCGGATTGTTCGGTTTTCGATGCAACAGTGAGATTGCCGGCAATCGCCGCCTTGCCGGCCAGATCCGGGTGCATGCGGATCAATTCCAGCCGCACCGCTTCGGGCGCGCCGGCCACGACCTGCGCCATACGTGCGGCCATCTGGTCCGGATCGATATCATCGGTGCCGAGCCCGGATCCATGAACGCCTTCCGCGACCCACGGCGAATGCTCATAAATGCCGCCATAAAGGGCAACGAAGTCGGTCAGGGAAATGTCGGGAGAATGAGGAAGGGTCAATGTCGGCCTCGCTATGACATTTTGCGCCGCACAAAATCGGGGCAAGCCCCTTGGATGGCGGATTGTTCCGCGCAATAGTACCTGAATGAATCCAATTCCAAAGCACCAAAGCAATATCAGCGCACAACTAAAAGGGTGCGCCTGAATGGGGCGGCTGACCACCCACGTTCTGGACACCGCCCACGGCTGCCCGGCCGCAGGGATGGCGGTGACGCTGACCCGGATTGGGCCGGCGCGCCAGACCATCATAGCGACAGTGACCAACGCAGATGGCCGCTGCGACGCGCCGCTTCTTGACGGTGCGGCGATGCAAATTGGCACCTATGAGCTGGAGTTTGTTACCGCCGCCTATTTCGCGGCAAAAGGCGTGCCGCTGGTCGATCCGCCCTTTCTGGATGTGGTGACCATTCGTTTTGGTATTGCCGATCCGGACGCGCACTATCATGTGCCGCTTCTGATCTCGCCCTTTTCCTATTCAACCTACCGGGGCAGTTGATGGCGGAGCAATCCAGCAACACCGTTCGGTTTCTTCTGGGTGATGAAGAACGGCAGATCGCCGATTTGCCACCGACAACAACGATTTTGAATTATCTGCGCAAGCATGAACGGCTGACCGGCACCAAGGAAGGCTGCGCCGAGGGCGATTGCGGGGCCTGCACCGTGGTGCTCACCGAACCGGACGGCGAGGGCGGTGTGCGGTCATGGCCGGTCAATTCCTGCATCCAGTTTGTGCCCATGCTCCACGGCCGGCAACTTTTGACGGTAGAGCATCTCAAGGGTGCCAATGGCGCGCTGCATCCGGTCCAGCAGGCGCTGGTCGACCATCACGCCTCCCAGTGCGGTTTTTGCACGCCGGGCTTTGTCATGCAGATATTTGCCGCCTGGAAAACCGGCGCGGTGCCGGAACAGTCCTCTCTCAACGATTGGCTCGCCGGCAATTTGTGCCGCTGTACCGGCTACGGCCCGATCCTTGCCGCCACCGAAGATGTTTTGGCAAACGGCGATGGTACTGCAGATGGCCGGGCCGCTGGCGACGCCGGTCTCACCGACCGCCTTGTAGCGCTCGGCGAGGGTGCCTCGCTTGCTGTTGAACATGGCGATCAGCGCTGGTTTGCCCCACGCAGCGTCGAGGAGTTGGCCGAAATCTATGCCGCCCATCCCGGCGCTGTGCTGGTCGGCGGTGCCACTGATGTCGGCCTGTGGGTCACCAAGGCGCACCGGACATTGAACACGCTGATCGATGTCACGCGCATCCCGGCATTGCAGCAGATCGAGGACACGTCGGATCGACTGGATATCGGCGCTGCCGTACCGCTCACGGAGGCCCATTCGGCCCTGGGCAATATACACGGCGATATCGACAGTATGCTGAGGCGGTTCGCCTCAACCCAGATCCGTAGCTCCGGCACCGTCGGTGGCAACATTGCCAACGGCTCGCCGATCGGTGATCTGCCACCGGTGCTGATCGCGCTGGGCGCGGAACTGACACTGCAAAAAAGTAGCGACAGGAGAATGATCCCGCTTGAGGATTTTTTCATTGCCTACGGCAAGCAGGATCGTGCGCCCGGCGAATTTGTCGCCGCAATTTCGGTACCCAAACTGGAGCCTGGTATAAAATTTTCCTGCCACAAGATTTCCAAGCGCTTCGACCAGGATATTTCCGCGGTCCTTGCGGCATTCCACGTCAAGACAGATGGCGAGAGGGTGACCGGCGCCCGGCTGGCCTTTGGCGGAATGGCTGCAACGCCGAAGCGGGCAGCGGCAGCCGAAAAAGCGCTGATCAATGGCGGTTGGACGGAAGCTGGCATTAGGGCGGCGACTGCTGCTCTGGCCGATGATTTCACACCGCTGACGGATATGCGCGCTTCGGCCGATTATCGCCTGAAAGCGGCACAAAACCTGCTGCGCCGGTTCTGGTTGGAGCAGGCAGATAATCCGCCGCAGCGGATCAGCACCTATGCCGTGGAGAAGGCCAATGGCTGAGGCGGCAGTGAACAAGAGCCCGGACACAATCACTGGCGGCGTCCACCAACCCAGAAAGCATGACAGCGGGCCGCTGCATGTTTCCGGCGAGGCGATCTATGTCGATGATATCCCCGAACTGCCGGGAACGCTGCAGGTGTTCCTCGCCACCAGCACACACGCCCACGCCGTGATCGAGGCGATGGATCTGACCGCCGTCCGTAGTGCCCCCGGTGTCGTCGCCGTGCTGACCGTTGACGATATCCCCGGCGAGAACGATTACAGTCCCGCCCTCGGCGATGATCCTATTTTTGCCAAGGGCCTTGCCGAATATGCCGGCCAGTCGCTGTTTGCCGTTGCCGCGCCGACGATTGCGCAGGCCCGCGCCGCCGCCGGCCTTGCCCAAATCACCTATGCCGACCGCCCGGCCAATATCACCATTGACGAGGCGCTGGCTGCCGAAGCCGATCTGATGCCGGCCCACACCATGCGCTTGGGCGATGCCGATGCCGCATTGGCCGCCGCGCCCCATCGCCATGCCGGTTCGGTGTCGGTCGGCGGTCAGGATCACTTTTATCTGGAGGGTCATGTCGCCTATGCCATTCCCGGCGAGGGTGATGACCTGCTGGTTCATTCCTCCACCCAGCATCCGAGCGAAGTGCAGCACAATATCGCCCGCGCTCTGGCGATTGCCGACCACAATGTAACGGTCGAGATTCGCCGCACGGGTGGTGGCTTCGGCGGCAAGGAAAGCCAACCATCGCTGCTGGCCAGTGTCGCTGCCCTTGTCGCCCGCAAGACCGGCCAGCCCGCCAAGGTCTGCTTTGACCGCGACGATGATATGGTGATCACCGGCAAGCGTCATGAATTCCAGATCGGCTATGATGTGGGATTTGACGGCGAAGGACGCCTGGCAGGTATTGAGTTTGAACAGGCGGCCCGCTGCGGCTACTCCGCCGACGTATCGCTCGGCATTTGCGACCGGGCGATGTTCCACGCCGACAATGCCTATGATCTGGCCAGCGCCACAATCCATTCGCGCCGGCTGAAGACCAATACCGTATCCAACACCGCTTTTCGCGGTTTTGGCGGGCCGCAGGGGATGGTTGGCATCGAGCGGGTGATGGATGAAGTGGCTTTCGCGACGGGACGCGATCCGCTGGACGTGCGCCGCAT
>CAXMRP010000092.1:0-4407 GCA_964196155.1 uncultured Polyangiaceae bacterium | reverse complement strand
GTGAACAGAATATCGTCCGCATTGAAGTCCCGGCTTGGCGTAAAATAGTCGGTTGAGTGGAATTTCACGCCGGCGCGCAACTTGAAGGTATATTCCAGCCCGTCATCGGAAACCGACCAGCTTTCGGCCAGACCCGGAATGACTTTTGTCGTGCCACGCTCGAACTCGACCAGGCGATTATAAACCGGTCGCGAAGAGGCATTGAACGTTGTCCCTGAGGTGTAAAGCGCCGGGTCAAATCCTTCCGGCGAGGCTTCCGAGCAATAAACCAGCGTTTTGGCTGATACGCCCGAGGCGAAAACAATCGCCGCGGATGCAACCGCTAATCGAACAGTAAATTTCATTTTTCACTCCCAAACTACATTGTTGGCAAACAGGCGGGGCGATGCCCGCGAGTTGCTGCTTTTGGCCCCACGCGTCTTCCCGCGCAGATTGGAGGCTAGTCTAGGATGGATCAGCGGCCCGTCAATGGCGATTGTAATCATTTCGCGATAGGTGTGCAGGCCGCCCCGCGGTCCTGTTATGCGATTATATCGAGTTGTTCGTACGCTTTACGGATTGCCAGGAATTTTTCCGAGCCTTGTCCGATTTTCCGCTGGCGATGATGAAATCGTCCCGATCTGCTGCGCCGGGATCGAGTGCCTGTACCGCCGGCTTCACTGAAGAGCGCTGGCAACGTGGTCGGTTAAGTTTCCGCGATGCGGTTGCAGCTTGCCAATTACAACCGGTGACATCGCTTCATGTTATACTCGAATTTTGATTCCGGTTTGGGGCGGCGGGAGATACCCTATTCAACCGATTAACGGCAATCCGCCACTTCAGGCGCAGTGGCGGCACCGGGCTGCATGGGGAACCGTGTCGAGACGCTCAACCGAGATGTCCTCGCCGCAAGCGACACAAACGCCAAATGTGCCGGCCTCGATCCGGCCAAGCGCGGCCCGGATCTGCTTGATTTCGCTCAATCCCGACTGGCCAAGGCTTTCCAGCACTTCATCGCCCTCGCGTTCAGTCGCCCGCTCCTCAAAATTGGAATCGGCCGGCTCGTCCAGATCATGCTCAATACCCAGCAGGCGCGTGTCCAGCTCGTTGAGCCGGCTCTGCAAGCGCGGCTTGTATGCATCTACATTGATCATCGTCGAACCTCCGGCCATCCGCCAATTCGTTAAAAATAGCGCGGCCGCCAATCTTGCCTATCCAGGGATCGTGCAGCTCATATCTTCACCGCAGCACAATGGTGATTTGATCTTGCCGTGACCGGTGGGGCATTTTGAAACCTGCACCGCAGTACCGTCATCCAGCGTCAGTGTGTGATTCAGAGGCGGCGCATCGCATTTGCCGCATGTGGCGTTGCCGCTCATTCCGCATTTTCTGCATTCATAGGTAGCCATCGCTTATTCCTTGCATGGGTTCTGGCGCCGAATGTCCCGGCTGGATCGTAACAGCCCGATGTCGCAATGCTCAAGTGCATTGAATTACGGTAACGATATGGGGCGACGTTGCGATCGTCCCAGATAAAGCGGCGCGCTCGCGGTGAGACAGGTAAATGGTGGAGCCAGACGGAATCGAACCGACGACCTCGTCATTGCGAACGACGCGCTCTCCCAACTGAGCTATGGCCCCATCTCCGCAACCTAGGTTCGACACCCAGCGCGAAAAAGTGAGCCGCATTTACGGTGCGCCGCCTGACCCTGTCAAGCGGCGCATTGCCCTGTAGAACGCAGCCCGCTTAACAGTCAGGCCGGGTCGGCGATTACGTCCTGATTCTGCACGCCAAGCCCTTCCACAGACAACTCAACCCGGTCTCCGGCCTTCAGGAATGTCTGTGGCTTCATGCCCATGCCGACGCCTGGCGGCGTGCCGGTTGAGATGATGTCGCCCGGCTGCAGCGTCATGAACTGGCTGAGATAGGAAATCAGATGGGCAACGCCATAGACCATCTTGGCGGTTGAGCCGCTTTGGCGTGTTTCGCCATTGACCTTTAGCCACAGGTCGAGACTTTGCGGATCGGACACCTCGTCCGGCGTCACCAGCCACGGGCCGGTCTGGCCGAAATTGTCGCACGACTTGCCCTTGGTCCACTGGCCCTGGCGCTCGATCTGATAAGCCCGTTCGCTGACGTCATGGCACACGCAATAGCCGGCGACATGGGATAGCGCATCAGCCTCCGCGACATATTTGGCCGGCTTGCCAATAACCACGCCCAGCTCCACTTCCCAATCGGTTTTTTCAGAACCGCGCGGAATGATCACCGGATCATTCGGGCCGCAAATGGCCGACGTTGCTTTCATGAACATCACCGGCTCGGACGGCACATCAAGGCCAGATTCGGCCGCATGGTCGGAATAGTTGAGGCCGATGCAGATAAATTTTCCGGTACCGGCCACACACGGGCCGATGCGCGGGTTGCCGACAACCACCGGCAGGCTGTCTTGATCGATCGACGCGAGTGCTCCCAGATCGGTGAGCACCGTGCCGGCCAGGTCATCCACATGGGCCGACAGGTCGCGTATTGCGCCATCGCTGTCGATCAGTCCGGGTTTTTCCGCGCCACTTGGGCCATATCGAACAAATTTCACGCCGGTTTCCTCCTTGAGGGAATGTCGTTTTCAGCTGTTGTTGATTTGTATCTTTGAACGGCGGTTGAAACAGCCGCCGGAAGGGTTATCGCTCACAACACGTCAATTGAACAGGGCTGGCAAAGCAGGAACTTTGTACACGGATTGCGGACTGCAGTCGGTCCGGGCGCACCGGGCGCAATCGAATATCAGGCAGCGGCCACATTGACCCGCAACGTGCCAATGTTTGAGATCTTGCAGGCGATCTGGTCGCCGGGAGCCAATGGCCTGATATTCTTGGCCTCGGATTGATCCGTTCCGGATTGATGGCGCTCATCGATCTGGATGATATCGCCCGGATCAAGGCGATGCCGGCTTGAGGCCAGCGCGACAATGCCGGGCACTGCACCTGCAATCGCCGGCAAATCGTTCGCCCCCAGGTTTTCGCCATTGACGGAGATTCCCAAGGCGGCAGGTGGCGCGCAGTTGAATTCATCGGCGGTTACGAACAGTGGGCCGATAATTGTGCTGATCTGTGCGCCATCATCGCCTGTCACGGTCAGCCCGATCGTGTAGCCGGCAACGTGTGCCGGGGCTTCGGCCTGCGCCAAGTTGCGGCCGCCGGTGCCGATGACAACAGCCAGCGCGATTGCGATGCGGCAGGGCTGGTCCCGATCCACAACCAACCCGGCGCCGGCACCGGCAAGAGAATCTGTGGATATCAGGGATATGCCGTCAATCGTCGCAGGCGAATTTTCGCCGGGGCCAGTGTGGTCTGGCACACCAACGCTGATAATCTTTCCCGGATTTGCAACCGGCGCCAACAGCGATACTTCACTAAGCGACGTCTTTGCTGCGCCTGATACCGCACCTTCCAGCGCAGGACCAAGCGTCGCCAAATTGCGGATAAAGATGTCACCGGGTTCCAAAGGCCAACGCACCGCCGGCAAAAGAGCCGTGATGTCGGTGACGTCGGCGATGATGTCGCCATTGACAAGGCCGACCCTAAGGTCGTCAAAACGGCAAATGCGCATTCCGGTTGCCCCCTACCCGTGCAGGATTGTCGGGCGATGGGCCAACAAACGCAATGGCCATGCGATACCAGTGATGGACGTGCACAAAAAATAATGACGTTGGCGCCGGTCGAATACGGCGCCGATACCGGAGGATGAACTTTGACCGACAACAGCAAGCGGCAATTCGTGCAACTTCAAAGTGACGATAATGTCGTGGTCTCGACCTGTGGAATATCCGCCGGCACGGCGCTGAGTGAGACCATCACCACGCCGGCCAGAATGATACCGCCCGGTCACAAGATCGCCTGGGCGGCCATTCCAGAAGGGCAGCGGGTGATCAAATTCGGCCAGACAATCGGTTATGCCACAGCCGATATCGCCGCCGGCGACCATGTGCATGTCCACAATTGCGCCATGGGTGCCCACGACAATGACTACCAGATCGGCGATATGGTGCCGGAACTGAACCCGGTTGCCGAAGCAGATATTGAAACTTTCAACGGCTATCGCCGGGCCGAAGGGCGGCCGGGAACCCGTAACCACATCGCCATTTGCTCGACCGTCAACTGTTCCGCATCGGTGGTGCGGGCGATTGCCAACGAGATCAACCGTTCAGGCATACTGGATGATTATCCCGAAATTGACGGCGCCATTGCGCTGGCCCACGGCACCGGATGCGGGATGGCTGCCAGCGGTTATGGTTTCGACAATCTGGAGCGGGTGCTGTGGGGCTACGCCACCCATCCCAATGTCGGCGCGGCGCTGTTTATCGGTCTGGGCTGTGAGGTTATGCAGATCGCCCGGCTCAAGGAAATCCACGGGTTCAGCGATGGCGG
>CAXMRP010000091.1:0-2990 GCA_964196155.1 uncultured Polyangiaceae bacterium | reverse complement strand
CGATACATTGTCAGTGATGGCCATGATCTCGCGCAGCTTGTGGGTGATCAAAATGACGGTTTTACCCTCGTCGCGAAGCTGATGGAGGATGCGGAACAGGTGATCGGCCTCGGCGGGGGTCAGCACGCTAGTCGGTTCATCGAGGATCAGTGTATCGGCGCCGCGATACAGCGCTTTCAGAATTTCCACCCGCTGCTGAATGCCGACCGGCAAATCATCGACGATGGCATCGGGATCAACGTCCAGCGAATATTCGGACGACAGGCGCGCCAGCTCCTTGCGGGTGCGTGCGGTGCCCTCGCGAAGGATCATGCCGCCTTCAGCTCCAAGCATGACATTTTCGACGACAGTGAACGGGTAGACCAGCATGAAATGCTGGTGGACCATGCCGATGCCGGCATCGATGGCATCATCGGGTGAGTGAATTGTAACCGGCGCACCGTCGATGCGGATTTCGCCGGAGTCGGCTTGATAAAATCCGTAAAGGATCGACATCAACGTTGATTTGCCGGCACCGTTTTCGCCGACGATGCCGTGGATCGTCCCCTTAGGCACCGTAATGTGAATATCGTGATTGGCGCGGACTGACCCGAAACTCTTGGAGATGCCGACCAGCTCGATGGCGGGTGGTGTGGCGGCTACGGGGTCGTTCATCGGCCTTGGCGTCCCATGGTTCAAGCCCGGCAAACCGCACAGGCGTCGTCGTCATCCAAATGCGTCGCACTTGCTGTTGCGACCGCTGCCCTAGTGCGGAACCAGCATGAAGGCTTGCGGGCCACCAGGTTCGCCGGGACTGGCCAGCACCAGAACCCAGTATGACCGATAGCGACCCGTGGCGCTCGTCTTCATGGCGAAGCCTAACTCAGTGACAGATTGGCGCAAGAGGATTTTGTTGTGGCCCTTCTTTGAGGTCTTCCAGCCGATCATGGCATGATTGAGCGAGCGGTAACCGCCGCCGAGATTCTCGGCGGCAATGCCCCACTCATACCCGGTCGCGGCCAAGCGTTTGACCAATGTCGAACCGTTGAGCGTGTGGGTAATCTTGCCGGCGCCGGCAAGTTTTGCGGCATAAGCGCGGGCGGCGGCGTTTAGTGCCGAGTTCTGGGCAACCGGACCGCGCCGTTTCGATGTCCGATAAGCGTTTACCGCACGAACTGCATCGGCGGGACTTGCCGCCGCAACATCGCCGGGCGATTGCGCCGCCGCTGCTGGCGGGGGCGTGGCCACGGCTTTTGATTCGACGCGGAGGCCGGCAATTTGAGAGCTGCCTACAGGAGGATTGCTAACCGGCGCACCGGCTAGTGGCTTTCCTCCAATGCCCAGTGACTGGCATCCAGCAAGCGCAACACAAATGAATATGAAGATGGCCCGTACAGCGATCGGTCGGCCGGGATGATGCATCGCAACTGGCCGGAACCTGTCGATCAATCGCAATTCTTTCGCGGCCGGGATCAGTTCAGATATTGTCATGAAGAAACAGTGGCGCCTTTCGACGCCACTGCGATTGTTATGTTATAAATTCGAGGCCTTCAGGACACCGGGCAGGCGCTGTCCGACATGTAGTCGTGGACCATGATTTCGCCTGAGGTGATCTTGGCAGAAGCAGCTTCCACCGCAGCCTTCATCTCATCGGTGATCAGGCTCATATTGTCGTCGTCCAGTGCCCAGCCAACACCGCCCTGTGCCAGACCCAGTACGTCAAAACCGGACGACCAATTGTCGGTGCGCACATCTTCAAACGCCTTGAAGACGGCCTTGTCGACACGCTTGAGCATCGAAGTGAGCACGGAACCGGGATGCAGGCTGTTCTGGTTGGAATCCACACCAATGCCCAGTTTGCCAGCATCGGCAGCCGCCTGAAGAACACCAAGGCCGGTGCCGCCAGCAGCGTGATAAACAACGTCGGCGCCACGATCGAACTGGCTTTTGGCCAACTCGCCGCCCTTGACCGGATCGTTCCAGGCCGCGCCGGTCGTGCCGGTCATGTTCTGGTAAATTTCAGCATCGGGATTGACCGCCCTGACGCCTTCCACATAGCCGCAGGCGAATTTGCGGATCAGCGGGATGTCCATGCCACCGACAAAGCCGACCTTGCCAGTCTTGGAGGCCATCGCGGCAAGCATGCCGACCAGAAACGAGCCCTCATGCTCCTTGAAAATAATAGAGCGAACATTCGGCAGATCGACGACCATGTCGACAATGGCGAATTTGGTGTCCGGGAACTCCTTGGCAACTTTTTCCAGCGCCTGGGCCTGGGAAAAGCCGATCGCGACAACCGGGTTGTGGCCCTTGCGCGCAAAATTGCGCAGCGCCTGCTCACGCTGGGAATCGTTCTGGATCTCGAAATCGCGGTATTTCATACCGGATTCCTTCATGAACATTTCCGCGCCGGTGTGTGCGGCTTCGTTGAAGCTCTTGTCGAATTTGCCACCAAGGTCATAGACCAGTGCCGGTTTGGCATCTTGGGCAGCCGCATGGCCGGCAAACATGATGGCCGCTGCGGCGGCCAGCCAATTCAAACGCATCGTTGTTCTCCCTGTTGCGTTGGATTCTGTATCAATTGTTGCGGCGCCATGTTTAGGCAACAGGGCACCGTCTGCCGCCAGACTGGCACGGACAGCGGCGCTTTGCACCTGCTTTGTGGCCTTTGCCGGTGAACAAGCTGCGAGCCCGGGGCCTGCAAATCGGGATGACGATTGACGGCGAATGCAAAACCGTATCAAACGGCCAGCGCTTGTCCGCAATCGCGATCACGGTCAGACAACGATGCCGCAAGAACCTGCTCCGGCCAATACCAGCACCGAGCAACTGCCCTATCCGATCCTGATCGGCGATATCGGCGGGACGAATGCGCGGTTTGCCATCCTCGCCGATCCGCAGGCCGGGCTCATGTCCTTTGAACCGGTGCGCACGGCCGATTATCCCGATATCCAGTCGGCGGTCGCCGCGTCGGTTCTGTCCCAAACCGATATCAGGCCACGCACAGCAAT
>CAXMRP010000090.1:0-27246 GCA_964196155.1 uncultured Polyangiaceae bacterium | reverse complement strand
ATGTCCGCATATTCCCAGGATGCGCCGCAGGCCGGCAGGCAGGGAAATTCGCCGTGGAACCCGGCCTTGAATTCATAATCGGCGGTCAGGTCGGTGCGGAACCAGGAATTGAATTTGTAGCCGATACCACCACCAATCACGCCGGTATCGGCAAGACTGGTGTTTTGAAAGGTCAGCGGTCCGGGCGCCACCGGATCAAACCAGCCGCCTTCGGGATTTTGATAGATCTTGTAGCCAATATCACCGCGCAGATACCAGCCGCCGTAAAAGATCGAAGGCGGCTCGGGAACCGGCTCCACATCCGGAATGATCACAGGGCTATCGGCGGCAAGCGCCGACGGAGCCGCAGCGATCGCGGTCAGGCAAGCGGCAATCGCCGCTGCGGCAAATTTATTCATGGCATCCCTCGTTTGCATATGGGCGCGCGGATGAAACATCCCGGCCGAATGTAGATGCAAGAATTCGTAAACCAATCTGCTTAAGAGCGAGTTAACCATGCTTGTTAAGGCGACAGCACAGGCTGTTAACCATTTGTAAAGGATGCGATCGAGGTGGGTTTGCGCAGTCAAACACGGTTGTTCGAAAGAACAACGCAGCGGTGCCCGAGCCTGTCAGACCAATCAGAAAATCGGCAATATTTCAGGAACGAAAATACTGCAGACAGCCATTCGCCGGCGGCAAACGCCGATTGTCAGCAACCGGTCGCCGATAGCTCAGGCTGCGTTTTTCAGCACGTCCAGAATGTCGTTGACGACGGTTTCGACAAGATCGGCATTGTCGCCCTCGCCCATCACCCGGATGACCGGTTCGGTCCCCGATGGCCGTATGACCAGCCGGCCACTTGTCCCAAGCCGGGACTCCGCATCGGCGATCACCTGTTTGACCTTTTCGACATCGAGGGGCTGGCCACCCTTGTAGCGGAAATTCTTCAACACCTGCGGCACCGGTTCAAAGCGATGGCACACTTCGCTGACCGGCTTGCCCTCCCGGCACACCATCGCCAGCACCTGTAGCGCCGCCACCAGACCATCGCCAGTGGTCGAATAATCCGACAGAATGATATGGCCGGACTGCTCGCCGCCGACATTGTAACCATGGGCGCGCATATGCTCGCTGACATAGCGATCACCCACCGGCGTACGCTGCATCGACAGCCCGATGCTGGCCAGAAAGCGCTCAAGCCCCAGGTTCGACATCACCGTGGTGACAATACCATCGCCGGCCAGCCGGTTTTCTTCCTTCCAGAAGGACGCGACCAGCGCCATCACCTGATCGCCATCGATCACCCGGCCCTTTTCATCGACGATCACCACCCTGTCGGCATCGCCATCGAGCGCAATGCCGATATCGGCGCGCACTTCATGGACCTTTCGCGCCAGCGATCCCGGCGCCATCGATCCGACATCCCGGTTGATATTGAACCCGTCCGGCTCCACTCCGACTGAGATCACTTCGGCGCCCAGTTCCCAAAGGGCAGCCGGCGCCGCCTTGTAGCCAGCACCATTGGCGCAATCGATCACCACCCGCAGCCCCTCGAAGCTGAGCTTGCGCGGCAGGGTCCGTTTGGCAAATTCGATGTAACGATCACTGACCCCGTCGACCCGCTTGGCCCGCCCCAGGTCTTCAGCCTTTGAAAGCCGGCGATTGAGATCGGATTCAATCAGGTCCTCAAGCTCCTTTTCAACCGAATCGGACAGCTTGAACCCGTCCTTGCCGAACAGCTTGATACCATTGTCATGATAGGCGTTGTGCGAGGCGGAAATCATCACGCCATAGTCGGCCCGCATCGACCGCGTCAGCATGGCAACCGCCGGCGTCGGGATCGGCCCGAGTAAAAATACATCGACGCCGACAGCGGTAAATCCGGCAACCAGCGCATTTTCGATCATATAGCCCGACAGGCGCGTATCCTTGCCGATCACCACCCGCTGGCGATGGCCATTGCGATAATAAAGCCCGACAGCCATGCCGACTTTCAAGGCCACTTCAGCGGTTATCGGAAAGGTGTTTGCCAGTCCGCGAATACCATCGGTACCAAAATAAGTCCTGCTCATAACGTCCGCTCGTCGCCCCTGTTACGCAATTTCCTGCCACCGATCCGGCAGCCTCGGATCGCCTGCGCGATCCCTCTGTAATCCCCGGCACGCCGGCACGGGCGCTTCATGCCAAAGCCTCTTCACATTCGACAGGCAATATACCGTGTCGAAGTCAAACCGGCGTCAAGAATTGTATCAAATGGTTTCAGGCTGTCCGCTCCCGGCTTCCAGGCCAGCAGCCCCGGCCCGGCAAATCCCCGGTAAATCCCCGACAAAACCCGGCGACCACCTTCCGAACCTCACGTCCACAATCCCTTACGTCGGCTGCGGTTCCATCCCCGCATCGCCACCTTTTCCAGCTTTGCGGGCGCCGGTTGTCGGCACTGCCGAGCCGGTTGGTGTCGAAGGCGGCGCATCATCGCTCAGGTCTTCGCGCACCGGCATATTGCCTTTCAACAGCTCGATGATCTCGTCACCGGTCAGTGTTTCGTACTCCAGAAGCCCCTGCGCCAATGTTTCCAGGTCGTCGCTTTGGGCGGTCAGGATTTTGCGCGCCTGCTCGTATCCGCCATCCACCAGCCGGCGCACCTCGGAATCGATCGTTTGCGAGGTTTTCTCGGATACATTCTGCTGCCGCGCAACCGAATGGCCCAGGAACACCTCTTCCTGATTTTCGCCATAGGAGACATTGCCCAGCGCATCGGAAAAGCCCCAGCGCGTCACCATCGCCCGCGCCAGCTTGGTCGCCTGCTCAATGTCAGACGCTGCGCCGGAGGTCACTTTCTCCTTGCCGAATGTCAATTCTTCCGCGACACGGCCACCCATCAGGATCGCCAGCCGTGAGGTCATTTGTTCGAAGCTCATCGACAGCTGATCGCGCTCCGGCAATTGCATGACCATGCCCAGCGCCCGTCCACGCGGAATGATCGTGACCTTGTGCACCGGATCCGTCGACGGCACCTTGAGCGCGATGATCGCGTGGCCGCCCTCGTGATAGGCGGTTAGCTTTTTCTCATCTTCCGTCATCACCAGTGTGCGCCGTTCGGCACCCATCATCACCTTGTCCTTGGCGTCTTCAAATTCCGCCATGGTCACCAGCCGTTTGCCGCGCCGCGCGGCCAGAAGTGCCGACTCATTGACCAGGTTCATCAGGTCGGCACCGGAGAATCCCGGCGTGCCCCGCGCCACGGTCTTGAGATTGACGTCCGGCGCCAGCGGCACCTTGCGCACATGCACTTTCAGGATTTTTTCGCGCCCGATCACATCCGGGTTCGAAACGGTAATCTGGCGATCGAAGCGGCCCGGCCTGAGCAGCGCCGGATCCAGCACGTCCGGCCGGTTGGTTGCGGCAATCAGGATGATGCTTTCATTGGCCTCAAACCCGTCCATCTCCACCAGCAACTGGTTGAGGGTCTGCTCGCGTTCATCGTTGCCGCCACCAAGGCCAGCGCCACGATGCCGGCCAACCGCGTCAATTTCATCGATGAAGATAATGCAGGGCGCATTCTTTTTCGCCTGCTCGAACATGTCGCGGACGCGGCTGGCGCCAACGCCGACAAACATCTCGACAAAATCAGAACCGGATATTGTGAAGAACGGCACACTGGCCTCGCCGGCAATCGCCCTCGCCAGCAGCGTCTTGCCGGTACCTGGAGGCCCGACCAGCAGAACGCCGCGCGGAATGCGGCCGCCAAGCCGCTGGAATTTTTGCGGATCGCGCAAAAACTCGACGATTTCCTCAAGGTCTTCCTTGGCCTCATCGACGCCGGCAACATCGTCAAATGTCACCTTTCCATGGGCCTCGGTCAAAAGCTTCGCCTTGGACTTGCCAAAGCCCATCGCCTTGCCGCCGGCGCCCTGCATCTGGCGCATGAAGAAAATCCACACGGCAATCAACAGCAGCATCGGGAACCAGGAAATCAGTACTGACACGAAAGTCATCTCGCCGTTTTCCGGACGCGCCCGAATCGCCACGCCATTGTCTTCCAGCGCGGTGACATAATCCGATTCAATCGGCGCATAGGTCCGGAACTGGTCATTATTGTCGAATGTGCCGGTGATCTCCTGACCGGCGATCGTGACGCTGGTCACCTTGCCTTCATCGATCGCGCCGCGGAACTCCGAATAGGCGATATCGCGCGCACTGGTCTTGCCGGACGGATTCTGGAACAGGTTGAACAGGGCAACCAGCAACAAAAGGATCACGATCCACAGCGCAAAATTGCGGAAATTCTGGTTCATTCGATTTCGTTCCCCTGCTTACTGGGCGAATAAGATACCGGGCAAATATGGCACCACGATCCCAGCCGGATCCCGTGGCCATGCCAGCTACCGCGTCCCAACGGATTGCCTACGTTACATTAGATAGGTTTTCGATCCGTTGATGCCAAGGCAACTGGCCATGAATGGTTACGATCACGCGATATTATCACAAATCCCCGCAGATGCGGCGTTTTTATGGTCAAATGCACGTGTGCCAGCGCTCAAATCAGGCGCAAAATCCGGCATCAGGATCGCACGCGGATCCATCAACGCCACTTCCACCAGACACGTTAGTTCCAAAACCGCCGGCGCGGCAACGATATCAGACCCTTTGGCTGGCGAGAAAATCACTGAATTCGGCGCCGCAATCAGCCGGCCATCGTCATAAAGCCCCGGCATGGTTGCAACCACGTCGGCGGCCACGCCCGGCATCGCCACCCGCCCGGTTGCGTCTTTCAATGGCCCGGCAATAACCGGCCTGTTGCTCAAATGCTCGAGAACACAAATCCGGAAACGCCCGTCCCAGACGAATGCGTCCCCGATCAATGTGTCCCCGATAAATGCATCCTTGGGCTGAACCGCAATCCGCTCAAGACCGGTCCGGCCCCACTCGCGATAAAACCGGATCGATATCGCATCCGCCTCGACAACCGCGCCGGCAAGCGTCCGTTTGAACGGCAATCCATCGCCGCGCGCCAGTTGCCCGGCCAGATCCGCGACCATGGCACTGGCCGGCCCGAACCCGCGTCCACCGGCGGCCCGTACCAGCCGCCACAGCGCCCGCCGCGCGATGACACCTGCAACAGAGGAAAATGCACGCCGGTCGCCACGGATTTGCCCGGCGGCATCAACGTCAAATGCTGCCAGCAGTGTGTCGGCCTTTGCATCGATGCCGTCAGCCGCCACCCGCGCCCGGCCAGCCAACGCGACCAGCGTCTGGCGGCTCGGAAGATCGGCGGACTGTGCCGCCAGCAACTGGCGGACCCACACCCGGTCATAGGCGGCATTTTTATTGGACGGATCATCGGCAATCGGCAGCCCGCTGCCGTGAGCAATCGTCATGAGATCATCCCGCGCCACATCGAGCAGCGGCCGCACCAGTTGCAATTCGGCAAGCGCCACCTCCGCTGCCATTCCGGCAAGCCCGAACAGCCCCGATCCCCGCATCAGCCGCAGCAGCACCGTCTCAGCCTGATCGTCCCGATGATGGCCGGTGGCAATCGCCTCGCACCCGGCCCCATGCGCCGCGGCCACCAGGCAGCGGTATCGCCCGTCCCGCGCCCGCGCCTGAACATTGCCGGCACCGCGACGCTCAACGCCAAGGTCAACGCACAGCACCTGGGCCGGCAATCCGAGCGCCTTGGCATTGTCAGCCGCTTGTCGGGCCTCGGCCGCAGATTCTGAACGCAGGCCGTGATCGACAACCGCCACATGCAGCGCCGGACAGACCTTGCCCCGCAATTGCCGGGCGCGCTGCCATTGACGGGCAAGCACCATCAGCGTGGTGGAATCCGGACCGCCGGACACCGCAAGCAGTAGGCCCCGCAGGCTGCTGTAGCGATCGAACAAGGTGGCAGGATCAATCGGCAGCAACGGCGAGACGAAGCCTTGATCCGCGTCGGTCGTTTTTTCGGCAGTCACGGTAGCCATGTCCTGCATCATCAATTCCGCTGCCACTGCTACCAGCCTTTCAAGCCCGATGCTTTCAACAGCCGGCGCGGGCCGCCTCATCGGCGACACGGCCGAGCACCGATCCGGGCGCGTTGGGGTACTTCTTGCCAACCTCGCCAAAGGTGGCACATGCCGCCGTCTTTTCGCCCAGCGCCGCCAGCGACATGCCGAGCCGCATCAAGGTGTCGGGCGCTTTGCGGCCCTGCGGTTGCGCCTGGTAGAGTGTCAGGAAATTGTTGGCCGCCTCGCGATGGCGGCCCTGCTGGAACTGTGCTTCGCCGAGCCAGAATTGCGCATCGCCCGCCTGAGAATCGCCGGGATAACTCTCCATCCAGATCTGGAAATGCTGCTCGGCCACGCCATAATCTCCGGTCAGGATATAGCCGTAGGCAACATCATAGGCCTGCCGGGAATCCCCGGACCCGCCGGCCTGGGGCACAGGCGCCACGGCAACTTGCGGTGCGGCCGCACCGGCGCCCAAAGTGCCGCCGATCTGGCCATCTTCGCCGGTTGAAAACACCGCCGCGCCGCCAGCCAGCGCCGAAAGGTCAATCGGGGCATTGCCCAAATCGCCACTAAGACCGCCGCCACCGCTTCCACCCGCATCACCACCAGCCACGATGCCGACCCCGCCATCGGGCGCAACACGCGGATCGTCCACCGCAATCGACAAGGAACCCAGTTCCTGAACCGGCGCCCCGGTGACCGTGCTGGCATTGGAGGCAGAATTGACGGTTCCGCCGACCACAGCCCCGCCAGCACCGGAAGTCCCTGAAGTTCCCGAGGCAGCCTGATTCTGGCGCAATTCATAAAGCAGCCGTTCGTTCTCGCCGGTCAAAAGGCGGACCTGTTCTTCCAGCTGCTGGATATAGATCCGCAGTTGCGCCACATCCTGCGATGACTGCGCGCGGGCGGATGAGACGGCAAGCGCGACCGTCAGGCAGATTGCCGCCATAAGGGCCAAACGCAATACGACTTTCGGCGTCATGATATTCAATGCTCCGGTTGATCGGGGTGTGGTGGCACAATCGCACCGCCAGTACCATACCCGGCCCGACCCGGCCGACTGCAGGCCGACTGTGCGCCCAACTGCCCATCCCCGGACCCGTTCCCCGGGTCACGCCCCACGCCCCGTCCTTGATCGTCAAAGATGGCCGCACAATGGCACCGCAATCGGTGATTGACACCGGCACGGTTTTATATAACCATCAAGTTATGGAACAGATGGGTAATATGAATCCGCAAACCAACCTCGATGCGGTTTTTGCAGCGTTGGCCGACCCGACCCGCCGGGCGATATTGTCCCGGCTCGCTGGCGGTCAGGCCTGTGTCAACGAAATCGCCGCGCCGTTCGAAATCAGCCAGCCGGCAGTCTCAAAACATCTGAAAGTGCTGGAACGGGCCGGGTTGATCGAGCGCGGCATTGATGAACAACGCCGCCCGGCCCGATTGAAGGCTGAAAAGATGGCCGACGCCGTCCGGTGGCTTGAGGAATTCAAGGCGTTCTGGGCAACAAGTTTTGATCAGCTGGACGGTGTCCTCGCCGGCATGAAATTAACCGCAGAAAAGGAACCCACCGATGAGTGAAACGCCCGTGCGTGATTTGCCTGAATATGTTCTCGACCGGGTGTTCGACGCACCCCGAAATCTGGTTTGGCGCGCCTGGACCGATCCCGAAATATTGCACCAGTGGTATGGCCCCAATATCGAGACCATCATCCACAAATATGATCTGCGGCCCGGCGGCGTCTGGCTCAACGAGATGAAAATGGGAGACAAATCCGATCTCAGCAAAGCCGAATTCCAGGAAGTCGTCCGGGAAGAAAAGCTCGTCTGGCATCACTCCTCGACCGACGCGGACTGGAACACCATCGTCTCGCCGATGATGCCGGACTGGCCCCGGATGCTTTTGACAACCGTGACTTTTGAGGATCAGGGGGATCAAACGAAAGTGAGACTGGTCTGGGTGCCGATCGACGCCACCGAAGCCGAGTTGGCCTGCTTTACCGGCGCCGTCGCCAATATGGGCAAGGGTTGGGAAAGCGGCTACGCGCTTATCGATGCACTGCTGGTCAAGATGCAGGTACAGGAGATGTAAACGGCAGCATGTCCGCGCGGTCGATCCGCGAATTTCTGAATGCGATTTCCGCCGGCAGGCCAGTGAGCCGCCGGCGGTATTGGAAATTGCCCGCCGGCGGTTTTGTAAATTAGCTGCCGGCGGCGTTCAGTACCGTGACCGAACGCCGGTTCTGGTTCCAGCATGAGATGTCGTTACACACCGCAACCGGTCGTTCCTTGCCGTAGGAAATGGTCCGCATCCGGCTCCCGGCAACGCCGCGCGAAATCAGATAGGCCTGCACTGCCGCGGCCCGCCGCGCGCCCAGCGCCAGATTGTATTCCCGCGTGCCGCGCTCATCGGCGTGGCCCTCAACCGTGAACCGGTACTGGCCATACTGGCTGAGCCACTGGCCCTGACGATCGAGGATCGACCGGGCTTCTGCTGTCAGCACCGAGGAATCGACGGTGAAAAACACCCGGTCGCCAACAGTCAGCTGAAACTCCTGCGGGCTGCCGGGCGTACCGGCGCCGGCTTGCAATCCCTGTTGCAGGCGGTCTTGCTGGCCGGCACAACCGGCAAGCACAAGCGCTGCCCCCAACACGATTGCGGTAATCAGTTCGCGCCCCCATTTCCTCTTGGTCATGGACGAACACTCCTTGCAAAAAAATTTCGTTGTGAAACCGGTAACCATGCTTTGGTTAATTCCGGGTCGACAAACATGGTTAACAATAATCCAATGCCCACAAATCCGGTCAGTTTAAAGGCCCGTCATATCAAAAATCTGATAAATTCGAAAATCTGATTAAGTCAAATATCCAGTCAGTTCAGGGGCGGCGACCAGGCCGGGTCGGATGCAAAATTCGGCGTCGGCACCCGTTGCTCGTTAAAGCCGGTCAGATCAACGGTCCACAATTGCGGCCCGCCGCCGGCGCCGGGAATATCGCGGAAAAACATCAGCACCCGGCCATTGGGTGCCCATGTCGGCCCCTCATTGTGGAACCCTTCGGTCAGGATACGCTCGCCTGAGCCATCGGGCGCCAACACGCCGATCAGGAATTTGCCGGCATGAAGTTTGGTAAATGCGATCACGTCGCCACGCGGCGACCACACCGGCGTTGCATACGTCCCCTCGCCAAAGCTGATCCGCTGCGCCTCGCCGCCATTGGCATCCATGACGTAAATCTGCTGTTTGCCGCCGCGGTCGGATTCAAACACGATCCGTTGCCCGTCCGGCGAATACGAAGGCGCCGTATCGATTGCCGCCGTCGCCGTCAGCCGGGTGAGGCTCTTGTTGCGCAGATCGAGCCGGAAAATGTTGGAATTGCCCTGCTGCAACAGGCTCATCACCACCTGCTGCCCGTCCGGCGAAATACGCGGCGAGAACGCCATATTGGGAAAATCGCCGATCAGCTCGCGCTGGCCGGATTCGATATTGACCAGAAACACCCGCCACTGCTCGTTGGTCAACGACGCATAGGTGATCTCCTGGCGCGTGGGCGAAAAGCGCGGTGTCACCACCAGTTCGCCACCGGTCGTCAGATACCGCACATTGGCGCCATCCTGATCCATGATCGCCAGCCGCTTGACCCGCTGATCCTTGGGTCCGGATTCATCGACAAAGGCGATCCGCGTATCGAAATATCCCGCTTCTCCGGTCAGCCGTTCATAGATGGAATCGGAGATGATATGGGCAACCCGCCGCCAGTTGGCCGGGTTGGCGAAAAACTGCTGGCCGGTCAGTTGCTGGGCTGAAAACACGTCCCACAGCCGAAATTCCGCCTGGATGCGGCCATCGTCCAGTTGCACCACCTTGCCGGACACCAGCGCCTGCGCATTGAGCGGCCGCCAGTTGACAAAATTGGGGGTGCCGTCAGGCGGCGCCGACCTGTCGATAAACGCCGCCGGATCGATCGGCGCAAACAGGCCCGAGCGCTGAAGATTGGCGATGATGACGCTGGTGATGTCCTGCGACAATTGATCGGGCTGGCCGTTGCCGGAGACAAAGACCGGCACCGCGATCGGCATCGGCTGGACATTGCCCCGGGTGATGTCGACCCGCAACTGCGCAAAGGCCGGCATCAGCATGGCAAACAGCACCAGCCCGACCAGCCCCGCCAGTACCGCCCCCCGGCATCCCAAAGTGATAACGCGCATGGTTTGTTCTCCTGTCACGCCGCTCAGCCCCCAAGCATTTCGCGTGGATCAAACACAAATTCAATTTCCCGCCAGGACTGGTATTTGTCTCGTGGCAAAATATCGTAGGGCGCGCAGATCTGGACCGCCCGGATCGCGCTTTCCGCCGCCAGATTCGACAGTTGGTCGAACCCGGCCGATATCACTCGCGGCGCGGCGGCAAGCCGGCCATCTGGCTGCAGGCTGATCCCGATTGTCACCCGCAACGAGCCCGCTTCGCGCACCCCGCGCGGCGGGTTCCAGCATTGGTACAGCCGCGCTTTCAGCGCCTCAACTTCATTTTGAGTCATTGCCGAACTGTCCGTACCGGCGTCGGACCCGAATGTCTGCGGCGTTGTCACCGGCTCCGGATCGCCACCGCCGGCTGGATCCTGCTTGTTCAACAGCGCGGCAATATCATCCAGCTTGAATTCCGCTTCTTCCTCATCGGGTTTTTTCACCACCGGCGGCTTCGGCAGGTTCACCCGCTTGGGCGGTTTGGGCCGAAGGCGCGGCGTCGCCGGCGGTGCCGTTTTCTCCACCACCGGCTCTGGCTCCGGTTCTGGTTCGGGCTCGGAAACAACCGGCTTGGGTTCCGGCTCTGGCTCCGGTATCGGCTCCGGCTCCTCAATCAACGCGGCAACCTGATCAGGCTCCGGCTCCGGTTCCGGTTCGGGTTCTGGCTCCGGTTCGGGCTGTGGCTCGGGTTCCTTCGCAACTTCGATAATTTTCTTGGCCGGTTCTTCCGCTTCGACCGGCGCTTCCACCAGCGCTTCCTGCTCCGCCTTGGGTTGCGGTACTTCCATCGGCGGAATTTCGGATTCCTTGGCCCCTTCTGTCAGATCGGTGATCTCGGCAAGGGTAACCAGCTCCACCGGCAGCGCCTCGATATTGGATACATCGAAGGGTTTGGCCTGGGGCAAGGCCACAAAGCCGAAGGCCACGATGGCGCCGTGGAAAAGTATGGAGATAATCAAACTGAAACTGCCGCGCATACCCGGGCCTCAGCCTTCCACTTCCTGCAGCGTCACAAGTCCAATTCGCCGGTATCCCGCGGCATTGAGCCGCCCCATCACGCGCATGATCGAGCCGTAATCCGTTGTTCGGTCCCCACGCACGAATATCCGCTCATTAAGGCCATTTTGCGCAATGGCGCGGAGCGTTATGACCAGTTCTTCCGGACTGACTTCTGCTTCCTGAAGGAAGATCCGCCCGTCCGCATCGACGGAGACGGTAATCGGCTCCTTGTCCGTGTTCAGCGGACCAGCCCGGCTTTCGGGCAGTTCCAGCGGCACGCCAACGGTCAAAAGCGGCGCCGCGATCATGAACACGATCAGCAAAACCAGCATGACATCGACAAATGGCGTGACATTGATTTCCGCTATCGGCGCGTGCCGTCGCCGCAACCGGCGGCCCCGCCGGCTACCGCCCGCAGAAGGCGATGCCATGCCAGCGACCATCAGCTTGCCGCCCGGGTTTCCGCCTGACGCGACAGGATCGCCGCGAATTCGTCGGCAAAGCCTTCCATGCGGATGGCGATCCGCGTCACCTGGCTGGCAAATTTGTTATAAAACATCACCGCCGGAATTGCCGCCAGCAGACCCAGCGCCGTTGCCAGCAGCGCCTCGGCGATCCCCGGCGCCACGACTGACAGATTTGTGGTCTTTGATGCGGCAATCGCCTGAAACGAGGTCATGATGCCCCACACCGTGCCAAACAGGCCGACAAAAGGCGCCGCCGAACCGACGGTAGCCAGCACCAGCAGCCGGCGTTCCAGCCGGTCCACTTCGCGGGCCAGTGTGACATCCATGACCCGGTCGATGCGCTGCACCAGCAAAGGCGATGCCGTGCCGCCGGTCTCAAAAGTTCGCTTCCATTCCTTCATCGCCGCCACGAACAGCGCCGCCATGCCGTTCGCCTTGCGGCTCGATGCCTGTTGATAGAGCGTATCCAGCGATTCGCCGGACCAGAACAGGGTCTCGAACTTGTTCATCTGCCGGCCGAATCGGGCAAACAGCAAGGATTTGTCGAAAATGATCGCCCAACACCAGACCGAGGCCACAATCAGCCCGATCATGACGGCTTTCACGACGATATGGGCTTCCCAGAACAGGGCAAGCACGGAAAAGCCGCCAGGCTGGGCAGCCAGTGTGTTTTGAATAATGTCCGGATTCATGAAATTGAGCGCTCTTGTGAGAGACCGGTTGGGTCCTTGACCATCGATTGTGTCAAATCCGCGACCGCCCCACCCGGCCACGGAACAAACCAAAACACAATTATGGTTAATCGTTGGTTAGGATGCTGGAATCGCTTTCCCTAGATAGGGCGCTAAACGCCCATTACAACGGGATTTTTCTGCAAATCAACAGCGTTCATCCAGAACCGGAAATGACCCGTCGCAGCGCCTCAGGCATCCGTGCGGCGCGGCCGTTCCTGTCAATCATCGCAACCTGAACATCCGCCTTGACCAGTTCGACGCCGTCCAGGTTGACCGATTGCGCCAGCACCAGCCGCGCGCCGCCGGTGCGCACAGTTCCGGTACGGATCGTCAAGATATCGTCTATCGTCGCCGGCCTGATGAAGTCGATCGTCATGCGATGGACGGCAAAGGCCAGCCCCTGCGCCGCCAGCACCGTGTGGTGATAACCGGCAAGGCGCAAATAGTCCGAACGCCCCCGTTCCATGAAATGCAGATAACGCGCGTGATAGACCCGGCCGGAAAAATCCGTGTCCTCGTAATAGACCCGCTGCGTCAGTTCGTGCCCGCCATCGACGAGACGCCCGGCCAGATTGCCAGCCGGATCATTTTCAGAAAGATTAGGGGGGCCGGATTCGGTCATTCTTCAGCGCCACCGGCAAACAGGCCAAACTGGCTGGCTTTGTCTCGCTCCGGCACCGCCAGGCCCAGATGCCTGAATGCGTGCGGCGTCAACAGCCGGCCGCGCGGCGTGCGTTGCACAAAACCGTTCTGGATAAGATAGGGTTCGACAATATCTTCGATGGCATCGCGCGGTTCTGACAGCGCCGCCGAAATCGTCTCGATCCCCACCGGCCCGCCGCCGAAATTCTCCGCGATCATCACCAGATAGCGCCGGTCGAGACTGTCGAGGCCGCGCTCGTCGACTTCCAGCGCGATAAGTGATTTGTCGGCCAGCGCCCGGTCGATGGTGCTGACGCCGGCAACGGTGGCAAAATCCCGCACCCGCCGTAACAGCCGTCCCGCAACCCGGGGTGTGCCCCGCGCCCGCCGGGCAATCTCCTTGGCACCATCGTCCGAAACCGGCGCGCCCAAAATACGCGCGCCCCGTCGCACGATCAGTTCCAGTTCCGCTTCGGTATAAAATTCAAGTCGCACCGGAATCCCGAAACGGTCGCGCAGCGGCGTCGTCAACAGTCCCAGCCGGGTTGTTGCGCCAACCAGGGTGAATTTCGCCAGATCGATCCGCACCGAACGCGCTGCCGGCCCCTCGCCGATGATCAGATCGAGCTGATAGTCCTCCAGCGCCGGATATAAAATTTCCTCCACCGCCGGATTGAGCCGGTGGATTTCATCGATGAACAGCACATCGCCGGCTTCCAGATTGGTCAGCAGTGCCGCCAGATCGCCGGCCTTGGCAATCACCGGGCCGGAAGTGGCGCGGAAATTGACCCCCAGTTCCCGGGCGACGATCTGCGCGAGCGTTGTCTTGCCCAGCCCCGGCGGGCCGACGAACAGCACATGATCGAGTGCTTCCTTGCGTTGCCGGGCGGCCTCGATGAAAATTTGAAGGTTGGCCCGGATTTTCTCCTGCCCGATAAATTCCGAAAGCTGTTGCGGGCGCAGCGAGACATCGGCCTCGTCTTCCGGGCGATTTTCACTCGCAAGGAGGCGGTCACCATGGGTCATGCGGCCGCCAGACTTTTCTTGATTGCGCTCAACTCGCCAACACCTTCAACCCGGCCCGGATCAGCGCACCGGCATCCATATCGTCGTCACTGCTTTGCATGGCTGCCGCTATAGCCGCCGATGCCTGTGCCTGACCATAGCCCAGATTGACCAGCGCCGAGACTGCATCGACCGCCGGTTGCGGCGCCACCGCATCGCCGATATCGGCCTGAAGCCGCGCCAACATCGGATCGCCACCGATCAACCCCGACAGCGCCGGCGCTTTGTCTTTCAGTTCCGTGCAAATCCGCGCCGCAACTTTTGGACCGACGCCGGGCGCCCGCGAAACCATCGCCTTGTCGCTAACCGCGATGGCCGAAGCCAGATCGCCGGCATTCAGCGTGCCCAGAACCGCCAGCGCCACCCGCGTACCGACACCTTGCACGGTTAGCAAAAGCCGAAACCATTCCCGCTCGACATCGGAGGAAAAGCCGAACAGGCGGATTTCGGTTTCCCGCACATAGGTCTCAATCGCGATGGTCACCGCTTCGCCTGCCGGTGGCAGGCCCTGCAGGGTCGGCGCCGAGCAACTCACCACATAGCCGACCCCGTGCACATCGACGATCACCCAATCCTCGCCGTAGGAATCGATGGTGCCCTTCAGTTTGCCGATCATCGCCCGCTCGTCCCTTAGCTCGCCGCCGCCAGCCGGGCCAGCGCCGAACCGCGATGCTGGGCGTGGCAAATGGCAATCGCCAGCGCGTCGGCCGCATCGTCACTGTCGAAAGTCGCAAGCGGCAACAGCACCGAGACCATCATGCGAATTTGTTTCTTGTCGCCATGACCGGCACCAACCACGGTTTTCTTGACCTGATTGGGCGCATATTCGGCGACCTGCAAGCCCGCCAGCGCCGGCACCACCAGGGCAATGCCGCGGGCCTGACCCAATTTCAGTGTCGCCCGCGCATCGCGATTGACGAACGTCGCCTCGACTGCGGCCTCATCAAGCGTGTGGCCGGCAACGACCGCGCTAAGCCCGTCATGCAGCTGCCGCAACCGTTCAGCCAGCGTATCGGCCGGACGCGATGTCACCGATCCGGCGGCGACAAAGCCAAGCCGGCTGCCGGCAACGGTGACGATCCCCCAACCGGTGCGGCGAAGGCCCGGATCAATGCCAAGGATGCGAATCGGCGCGTTCATGGGCACGATCATAAACATGGCAGCGGCGAACTGATACAAAGCGAGTTCCGAAAAGTGGGAACTGGTTTTCGGGTAAAACGAAGCGCCACCAAAAAGCGAGTTCCGAAAAGTGGGAACCGGTTTTCAGGTAAAACGAAGCACCACCAAACACCCAGATCAAATCACTCTGGCGGGATATCAGCGCGACATGCGTTTGAGATAATCGCGCAGGCTCCTGCCCGGCTCCGGGCGATATTTGTCGAGTGCCTCCGGTCCGCAAATCCGGTCGACCCGAAAGGTGCGGAAATCCTCACGCAGTTCGCACCAGCTCACCAGCGTCCACACCTTGCCCCAGTAATAGAGCCCGAGCGGGCGCACCGTGCGCCGGCTTTTTTCGCCATCCAGCGTCTCATAGGCCATCGTCACGCGGGTCCGATCGCTGATCGCCGCGTCAAAAAAATCAAGATCCTTGGCAACGTCCTCGGATTGGCTGAACTGCATGGCGTAAAGCGGCGTGTCGCGGATGCGTGACCGATCGGCCGGCGGCAGCACCGCCTCGATCTTCATCAACGCCTCTTCGGCGGCCAGCGCCATCCGCGCGCCGCCCCATGCCTTGGCGATACGGGCGCCCAGCACCAGGGCGCTGATTTCTTCTCGGGTAAACATCAGTGGCGGTACATCATAACCATCGCGCATGAGATAGCCGACGCCGGCCTCACCATCGATCGGCACGCCGGATGTCTGAAGGTCGGCAATGTCGCGATAGATGGTGCGTTCAGAGACCTCAAGGCGTTCTGCCAACCGCGCGGCTGTGACGAGCCGCCCGCCCCTCAGGAACTGCACAATCTGAAAAAGGCGGTCGGCGCGTCGCATCGGATCAGCCTATATCAGGCCGACACCGGACAATCATCCCGGCTGGCATCAGCCGGAGAACAGCCCGAAGCGGTTGCCGTCGACATCGGTGCAATAGGCAAATCGGCCACCGCTTGGCAGGGTGATGATGTCGGAGACAACCGAACCGCCGGCGCTGACCGCGCGGTCAAGGGATTTCTCCAGCGCATCGGGGGTCCCCATATGGACGATCTGTGCGCCGACTCCGGCATTGTCCCGGTCGACATAAAGATGTCCGCCGACACCGCCATTCCGGGTCGCAAAAACCGCGATATCGCCATTGCCCATATCCTCTGTCCGAAGGTCGGATTGCAAAACGGTTCCGTAGAAAACTTTCGATTTTTCAAGATCGCGGACGGGAATTTCAAACCACACGGCAACATTTTCCGGGGCTTCGTTCGTTGTTTGTGTCGATATCTGATCACTCATGGGTGGCTCTCCACTGGTTTGTTTGACCAGCGCACTATCCCACAGGCCTCCTGACAACATTCTGTCAGGAGGGATTGCCACACGCGAAAAAGATGGTGGGCGTCGGGCCGCACCGACTCCACGCCAGCCAATCCGTTCAAATCAGGATATGTCGATACAGAAGTGGCCACGGCACCGGCCTGAACAAGGCGTTGGGTCATTCGCCCCCTCCGGTAAAGCCGGTAGCGTACACGTCCCCACGGCGCCGCGACCGCCGGCAACTGATGGCCGCAATCGGGCGAACATAAGGCACGCCTGTGGACAAAATCCCGTTTTTTTCCCAGCCATCCGCACCAGAGCCGGAAAAATTACCGAATCATCACTTCGATAACGCCTCACGGATTTCATCGAGGATCGCCGGGTCATCAATCGTCGCCGGCATCTTGTAGTCCACCCCGTCGGCAATCGCCCGCATGGTTCCGCGCAGGATTTTTCCCGAGCGGGTCTTGGGCAGGCGCTCGACGATCCGCACAATTTTGAATGCCGCCACCGGGCCGATTTCGCCGCGCACCTTGGCGATGCATTCCGCTTCGATTTCGCCGGCTGACCGGTCGCGTCCCGATTTCAGCACCACGAAGCCGACCGGGATCTGGCCTTTTAACTGGTCTGCCGCGCCGATCACCGCGCATTCGGCGATATCCGGGTGGCCGGAGAGCACTTCCTCCATCGCCCCGGTCGACAGCCGATGCCCGGCAACGTTGATGATGTCATCGGTGCGGGCCATGATGTAGATATAGCCGTCCGCATCAATATAACCGGCGTCAGCGGTTTTGTAGTAGCCGGGAAACTCCGCCAGGTAACTGTCGATAAAGCGCTGGTCGGCGTTCCACAAGGTCGGCAGACAGGCCGGCGGCAGCGGCAGTTTAACCACGATGTTGCCCAGCGTCCCCGCCTCGACCGGATGGCCGGCATCGTCCAGAACCTGAATGTCGTAGCCCGGCATTGCCACCGTTGGCGAGCCTGGCTTGACCGGCAATTGCCCCAGACCGATTGGATTACCGGCAATCGTCCAGGCCGTCTCGGTCTGCCACCAGTGATCGATCACCGGCACCTGCAGTTTTTCTTCCGCCCAGGCGATCGTATCGGGATCGGCGCGCTCGCCGGCCAGGAACAGCATCCGGAAATGGCTGAGATCGTATGACCCGATCAGTGTCCCGTCCGGGTCGTCTTTCTTGATCGCCCGGAAGGCCGTCGGCGCGGTGAACAGCGCCGCCACCGAATGTTCCGAGATCACCCGCCAGAAGGCCCCGGCGTCCGGCGTGCCCACCGGTTTTCCCTCGTAGATGACCGTCGTGCTGCCATGCAGCAGCGGCGCATAGACAATGTAGGAATGCCCGACCACCCAGCCGACATCCGACGCCGCCCAGAACACCTCGCCCGGTTCGATATTGTAGATCGCCGACATCGACCATTTCAGCGCCACCATGTGGCCGCCATTGTCGCGCACCACGCCTTTGGGCTCGCCGGTGGTGCCGGACGTGTAAAGGATATACAGCGGATCGGTCGCGGCAACCGGCACGCAATCCACCGTGCGATCTTCCGCCTTGGCCGCTGCCATCAGTTTCAGGCAGTCGAAATCCCGACCCTCGATCAGATCACCTGTTTGCTGTTCGCGCTGAACGATCAGACAGGTTTCCGGCTTGTGCCGCGCCGCATCGATCGCCGCGTCCAGCAACGGCTTGTAGGCAATCACCCGGCCCGGCTCTATGCCGCAGGACGCCGATATCACCGCCTTGGGGGTCGCATCATCGATGCGGGTGGCCAGCTCAGCCGGCGCAAAGCCGCCAAACACCACCGAATGCACCGCGCCGATCCGCGCGCAGGCCAGCATCGCGATCGCCGCCTCCGGGATCATCGGCATATAGACGATCACCCGGTCGCCCTTGGTAATCCCCTTGTCCAAAAGCACCGCCGCCAGCGCCTGCACTTCGTCGCGAAGTTCCAGATAGCTGATCGTGCGTTTGGAGCCGGTGATCGGGCTGTCATAGATGATCGCCGGCTGGCCGGGGCGGCCCCGCTCCACATGCCGGTCAACGCAATTGTAGCAGGTGTTGCATTCCGCCCCAGTGAACCAGCGGCCATAAATTCCCGCATCAGCATCGAAAACCGTATCCCACGGCTTTGACCAGTCGATTTCAGCCACGGCGATAGCGCCCCAAAAGCCTTCGGGATCGGCCTTCCAGGCCTCGTAAACATCATTATATCGGCTTGCCAATTTATCCTCCCACGCGCGGTAAGGCCGCAGTAGGGCCATTGTGGTCGGCCAGCCCGCGCCTGTCCATTGGCGGAAAGGCGGAGCGACAATCTGCGCAATTATTTTCACCAGCCAGTCAACATCATTTCAACGGCATTTCAATTGCCGTCGCGCTGGACAACCCCTATATGCTGAGCCAGTGGCTGCGCGGTGCGTCAGGAGTAGTATTCCCGGGGCCTTATCGATCCTAAAGGGAGCTGTCCCTGACCGGGCTCGTGGGCCCGGATATACGGCACCCACCTACTGTGTAGGTTCCCGGGATCGAAAACTCCGACGGCCAGCGCGGCTGCGCTTTAGTTTGCAACCGCGCTCAGGCGCACCCGCCCAAGCCCGCCCGTATAGGCCCAGACCGAATCTGCATCGACCGGCTCTTCCCCCATGACCGACGCCAGCGCCGAAAAATCACAAATCCGCGAAACCATCCTCGCCCGCCGCGATCGGATGACTGCCGATGCGCGCGCGCGATTGTCCGGGAAGGCGGTGACGCACCTTCGCCCCCTGTTGCAGCCCAGTCAGGCCGTGGCGCTGTTCTGGCCGATCCGTTCGGAAATTGATCCGCGCCCGCTGATCCCCGCCATCACTCAAGCTGGCGGCGCGGTGCTGTTGCCGGCGATCATCAACAATGTTCTGGAATTTCGCCAATACATTGGCATCGGGAATTTTGAGCCGGCACCTCTTGTCGCCGGCACCTTCGGCACTTGTCATCCGGCAGACGGTACACCGGTTGCCGACCCGGACCTGATCATCGCACCGCTTGCCGCCTTCGACCGGCAAGGCAACCGCATCGGCTACGGAGCCGGCCATTATGACCGGGCCATAGCCAGTCTCTTGATCCGAAACCGAAAATTTCGCCTTGTCGGAATTGCATTTGCCTGTCAGGAAGTTAGGCGTGTGCCGGCTGAAAATCATGATTTTCCGCTGGCCACGATCGCAACCGAGGCTGAACTGATCATGCCGGACAACAAGACAAACACCAGTGGCGGATTAGTTTGAATGAGATTGCTGTTTCTGGGTGACGTCGTCGGCCGCAGCGGCCGCGAGGCCGTCGAAGAATATCTTCCCGGTCTGCGGGATCGCTACAAACTCGATTTTGTCATTATCAACGGCGAAAACGCCGCCGGTGGTTTCGGTATCACCGAAAAAATCTATCACGCCCTGCTTGAAGCCGGCGCCGATTGCGTCACCACCGGCAACCACGCCTGGAACCAGCGCGAGGCGCTGACCTTTGCCGAGCGCGAGGAGCGATTCCTGCGCCCGATCAACTATCCCGACGGCACGCCGGGCCGCGGCGCCAATGTGCTCACCGCCAAGAATGGCGCGCGGATCCTGGTCATGAACGCCATGGGTCAGGCTTTTATCTCCACGCTGGACGATCCCTTCGCCGCCGTCGAACAGGCGCTGGCCGACTGTCCGCTGGGCTCGGGCTGCGACGCCGCCTTGCTCGACATGCACGCCGAGGCGACCAGCGAAAAACAGACCATGGGCGTCTTTCTCGATGGCAAGATATCCGTCGTCGTCGGCACCCACACCCACTGCCCGACCGCCGATCACAAGATACTGCCCGGCGGCACCGCCTATCTATCCGACGCCGGCATCTGCGGCTGTTATGATTCGGTACTTGGCTTCGACAAGGAAGAGCCGATCGTGCGCGCCACCGTCAAGATATCCGGCGGCCGGCTGGAGCCGGCAACCGGTCCCGGCGCCGTGGCCGGACTGGCCGTCGATATCGATGACAAAACCGGGCTGGCCCGCCATGTCAGCCCGCTGCGCCTCGGCCCGTTTATCTCCAATGTCGAGCCGGATTTCTGGGACTAAAGCGCATTCCGAAAAGTGGGAACCGGTTTTCGGAACAAAATGCGCGTAAAAAAACATAGAGCGTATTGCGTGAATCGATGATCACGAAAAACGCTCAATCACGGCCGTTTTCCGGAAGATTTTCGAAAATAAAATCATTCGATTTCAACGGGATATCGGAATGATCTGAATCAGATCGCGCCAGAGCGTTTTCCGAAAAGTGGGAACCGGTTTCATGCCAAAAAACGCGTGAAAACAAAGGATTATCGATAACCTAACGCACGAGGTTGGTCAGCTTGGTGATCGCCGTTTCCGTCGGCTCGCCATAGGAGATTGTGCCGGCAAAGTGCCCGGCCTCGTTCAGCAGGAACACCGAGGCAGAATGATCCATGGTGTAGTCCTCTCCCTCAAGATCGGTGCGGGCGAAATAGATGTGATAATCCGCCAGCATGGCGCGGACCGCATCCGGATCGCCGGATATCCCTGTCACCCGGCTGGTCACCGACGTCACATAGTCCTTCAGTAAGTCCGGCGTATCGCGTTCGGGATCGACAGTGACGAAATAGACTTTTAGTTTTTCTCCATCAGTTCCCAATGCCGCAATCCACTGATCCAGCTCAAACAGCGTTGTCGGGCAGACCTCCGGGCAGTGGGTATAGCCAAAAAATACAGCGGTCGGCTGCCCCTGAAATGCCTTCTCGGTAATCGGTTTACCGTTGAAGTCGACAAGCTGGAACGAATCACCGAGCGGCTTGCCGGCACTGATGTTTTCCTCCTCTTGCGGCAGTAAAAACAGAATGCCGATTGCCAGCACTACCGCCGCGACGGCGAGCCACAATCCATAGCGCACTAATCGGATCATTGTTCTGCGCCTCCCGTTGCCGGCGCGATGGAGCGGGCAAGGGTCAGCGGCACCAAAGCCGCCAGAACCAGAAGCCCCAGCGCCCAGCGCAGACTGAACAGTTCCGCGACCCCGCCAATGATCGGCGGCGCCATCAAAAAGGCAGTAAACGATATGAACGCGACAGCTGCGACATTGTCTTCGGCGGACGCACCCCCTGATACCGATGACGCCGCCGACGCCGCCGACATCGCCAGCGGATAGACCGTCGCCACACCAGCGCCGGCAAACGCCGCGCCGATGAGGGCCACCATCAGGTTTGGCGCGGCGGCAAACAGGCCCAATCCGATTGCCGCGGCAAGACACGACGCCACCACGATCCGCACCGGGCCAAACCGCGTTGCCAGCCAGTCTCCGGCAAGCCGGGTCACCGCCATAGCGCCGGCAAAGGCGCCATAGGCCAGCGCGGCAGAAAATGGATCGCCGGCAAGCACATCGCGCACGAAAATCGCCGACCAGTCCATCATCGAGCCTTCCGCCGCCATGATGCCGATCGGCAGCGCGCACAGCGGCAACAGCGCCAGCGCCGGCAGGACAAAAATCCGCCCCGGTTCGCGGCGCTTCACCAGGCCCTGTTC
Source organism: uncultured Polyangiaceae bacterium (assembly GCA_964196155.1). Classification (GTDB taxonomy): domain Bacteria; phylum Pseudomonadota; class Alphaproteobacteria; order Rhizobiales; family Afifellaceae; genus CAXMRP01. Next base: position 5,116 of record CAXMRP010000090.1, on the reverse strand, counting down.
GCTGGGCAGGCGCTGCCCCGCCCAGATCGCCGCCAATGCGAACCCCGGCGCCAGGACGATCATTTGCCAGTGCGGCACCACACCGAACGTCGCGAACGCCCCGCCGGCTAGCGCGCCGACCACCGTGCCGATACTCCAGTACCCGTGACATTGCGACATGATGCGCCGGCCATAGGCCTGCTCCATTTGCCCGGCCTTGGCATTCATGGCGATCTCGATCTGGGCAATGGCAAGGCCGGCGACAAACAGTGCGCCAAACAGCGCCGGCGCCGACCAGGCGAGCGTCGGCAAGATCATCGCAAAGGCAAATGCCGCGCCGGTCCACACGCAGGTCTTGCGCAGGCCAAAGCCACGGGACAGCCGCGCCGCGAAGGAAAATCCCAGCAAAGTGCCGATCGGCATGCCAATCAGGCACAGGCCCAACAGGCCCTCGCTCAGAAATAGTGCATTCTTGATATCCGGGATGCGCGGCAGCCAGGCGCCCAGAACCACCGCTTCCATGAAAAACACCATCCGGATCGCCCAAAATCCCGCCGGCCCCGCGCGGCGTGAAGATTGCACTGGCGCACCTGTTGTTGCCGCACTTTGGGCGCTGTCGTTTTGCGGCGGGCTGGCCAAGGCGCGTTTCCTCAGGCCGACACGAACAGACCCGCAATTGCGGGCACGGTCGGGATGATCATCATAAAACTACCGGAACGTGACGGTGGCAACGGCGCGATCCACCTTGGCTTGCGGCCAGATGGTCACAGCCCCCGGTGCCGCGCCGGCGCCGGCAATATTGGTGCCCTGGCCCGGCGCATCAAGCAGCACGCTGCCGCCGGTTGTTGTCACCAGCACCGCGCCATCGATCAAGAAAACACCGCCATGCCCGTCGATCGGCCCGCCCCAGAAATCCGTGCCGCGCACCCCAAGGGTCGCCGCCCGTGTGCGCACGGTCACCCGCCCGCCATTGCGGAAGCCTACCCCGCCGGTGACCATCCGGAAGGCGCTGCCGGAAAAAAGCTGCAACCGGTTCTGGCTGCCGCCCGGCTCATAGACAAACCGGTCGATGGTCAGTTTGTTGTCGGCGCCAAGCGTCAAAACCGTATCGTCTTCCAGTCGGATTTCCAGCCGGGCATCGGCGCCAGTGCGAATGGTATCGTTCAGAAAAACGTCCGCTGACACCGCCAGCGCCCGCGTCTGCCCGCTTGTGGTGGCGTTCGCCTCGCCCTGGATGCGGGTCACCGCGCCGACCCTGGTCTGCGCCATTGCCCCCGATATTGTCCACGACATCAGTGAAAACATCATAGCCGCCAGCACCGGCAGCAGTAAAAACCCGCGCCGCGCATTTGCGGTAATCAGGCAATACGCGCCAACGATGCGGACAGGGCGCTTTAGGCGCAAGGGCAACGGCAGATATTCAACCAGATGGCGTGTCATGATGTTATCCTGAAATGGTGCAGCCGATTACGACCGGGATTTTCACGGCGCCAGCCAATCCGGGGTGAATTGGCGAGCCCCGATCAATCAGCCCTAATCAACCAGCCCCAACGTAAATGCAATATAGACGGCCCGATTGGCCCGGCAAAGGCACATTCGCCGCGCGCCCCGGTATTCCCCCGATGGTCCGCTGCAAGAACAGGACGACGATCGGCCATGGCCAGGTCCTCCTGCTCACTTGAATCACGCCTTGCGCCGATTGGGAATCTGTAGCGCGATGAATGACGGGGATGCGGACATTGTTGCCATACGAACTCTGTGCAGCTGTTCGATCGGCGACATCGGATATGCGGGCAATATGTGCCATTAGCGACCATTTGGACAACTCGCTGCGTCAGGCATTGATTACATAGATCGATGCATCCAAATCGCCGTTTGCGGTGAATACCTGTGTGGGCACCCTCCGATAGCCGGCACCTTCGAACTCGTCGAGACGCTGCCAGTGATCTGGTAGTTCTGACGACTCGAAAATATGAACTTCGATGACTTGTCCCGATTGATCAAGGATCAAACCGGGATATCCGTGTTCTGCTCCCCATCCATCTTCGACAAGCCTACCTTTCACCACACCCTGCCGCCAATGTCCCTTCAGGTCTGCTAACTGGTCGTTGTTGAGGCGTCCGGGCGCAAGAGTTCCGTAAGTAGCAAGACATGTGTCCGCCGACTTCTCATTGTTCACCATCCTGGCATCTCCGCTTTTGGGCCAAACGAGAGGCAGAGATTCTGATAGCAGCTCAAAATGGTGCTGCCATAATTAGATGTTGGCTGGAACTTGGCTTGTTAGCCATAAGCAGCCGCCTTGATACCTATTCATCATACATATCCCAATGACGAACCTGAGGTTCCTTCTCGATCAGGAAGTCATCATCAAAATCGAAATATTGCGACATACGGTAGTCTTCACCTGCAAAGCGTTTGATCGCATCGACATCGTCCCAGAAGCTCAGCATGTCAAAATGAGCAATGTCACCCTCAATCCGGTGCATCACCCAAGCGCCACGATTGCCATCAACTCCGCGATAACCCGGAAGCGCGATGATGCGCATCTTCTCAAGGTAGGCATCGCTCTTCTCCACTGGAACAGTCCCGTGCCAGATGCGTCCAATCATTCCGATACTCCCTAAACTTGTGCAAATCTTAACAACGTCCGGCGTTGCCGGGACCAAGGCGTCGGAAAATAGTTAAACCGATTGACCATAAAAAATAACGGATGAATAGGAGTATGCAAGAGGTTCACCAATGTCCGAGTCGGGTCAAAAGACCCCGTGCATTTCACCCATCGCTATCCCAATAGCGACCAGCCTATATAGGGCAGAAATGAGCTCAATACCGTCGTGCCACACCGCTGGAGTAATGGCTCCTGAGCCTGATCTGGCCCCATCATTCGCCGCGCTCCCTTCACCAGCTTGCCGCCGACGGCAAGCGCTTTTATAAGCACCCGCGAGCCGGCGGGCACCGTCCCGCATAGTCCGGAATCGCCCGGCATCTTAAGACAGGACACAAATCGGCCATGGCCGGACATTCCCAATTCAAGAATATCATGCATCGCAAGGGCCGGCAGGACGCTGTCCGTTCCAAGCTGTTTTCCAAATTGTCGAAGGAAATCACGGTCGCCGCCAAGATGGGCGATCCCGATCCCGACACCAATTCCCGGCTGCGGCTGGCGGTCCAGAATGCCCGCGCCTTGTCGATGCCCAAAGACAATATCGAGCGCGCCATCACCAAGGCGACCGGCGGCGAAGGCGATGATTTTGAAGAAATCCGCTACGAGGGCTACGGCCCCGGTGGTGTCGCCATCATCGTCGAGGCGATGACCGACAACCGCAACCGCACCGCCGGCGCGGTCCGCTCCTGCTTCGCCAAACATGGCGGCGGATTGGGCGAAACCGGGTCGGTCGGCTTCATGTTCGACCGGGTCGGCGAGATCATCTACCCGGCCGATGCCGGCGACGCCGACACCGTGCTGGAAGCGGCGATCGAGGCCGGCGCCGAGGACGTCACCAGCGACGACAATGGCCACATCATCCTCACCGCCTTTGAAGATTTGGGCGACGTGTCCACCAGTCTGGCGGCGGCGCTGGGCGAGGCTGAATCGGTCAAACCGGTCTGGAAACCGCAAAACGGCATTGCCGTCGACGAGGAAAAGGCCGGCACGCTGATGAAGCTGATGGCGGTGCTGGAAGACGATGACGACGTCCAGAATATCTACGCCAATTTCGAGATCGACGACGAAGTCATGGCGCGCCTGTCAGCCGGGTAATCGTTCAGCCTGTGCCCGAGCGCATTCCGAAAAGTGGAAACCGGTTTTCGGGTTAAAATGCGCGACCGTCAATAATCAGCGCATCCGGATTATCGGATGCTACAAATCTTCGCTTTTCAGCGATTTCAGCTTGGCGAAAACCGAATCGGCATCCAGTTCCGGTTCGGCCTCCCGCTTGGGCGGAATTTCGCTGGCCGGCACCGGCCCATCGCCGGAAAAGATGCTGTGGGCAAGCTCCGGGCTGAAATCCGTCGTCCCGATCCGGGTCGATTCTTCCGCCGACAACAGCCGCACTCCTTCGGCTTCGGGCGGCGGGGCGGTTTTGGCTGCCTTGCTGACTTCCAGATCCAGTTCAAGCTGGCTGCACAGACCCAGCGTCACCGGATCGACCGGCGCCAGATTGGCGGCGTTCCAGTGGGTGCGTTCACGGATCGCCTGGATTGTCGGCTTGGTCGTGCCGACAAGGCGGATCACCTGGGCGTCCTTGAGTTCGGGATGATTGCGCACCAGCCACATGATCGCATTGGGCCGATCCTGCCGCTTCGACACCGGCGTATAGCGCGGCGCGCGGCGTTTGGTCTCCGGCACATGGACCCGCGATCCCTTGAGCTTCATCTTGTGCGCGGGATCTTTCTCGGCCGCTTCGATCTCGTCGCGATCGACCTGACCATTTATGATCGGATCGATCCCCTTGATGCCTTGCGCCGAATCGCCATCGGCGATTGCCGTCACCTCAAGCGGGTGCAACCGGCAAAAGGCGGCGATTTGCGGAAAGGTCATCGACGTGTTGTCGATCAGCCAGACAGCCGTTGCTTTCGGCATCAGCGGTGTGAGCGCCATGATAATATCCTCCTGTGCGCTCCGCCGGGTTGTGCGCCGCCGGAGCCGGGTGTCACGTCAATGGACGGGAATTGGCGAGACTTATAGGTACCCGCCTTTCGATTTTCAATCTCTCGATTGCCGATCGGCACAAAAGTCCCGATATGCTCCGTGCCGGCGATAGCGCAAAACCGGTCGCCGGCTCAGACCTTAAGCGCATTCCGAAAAGTGGGAACCGGTTTTCGGATTAAAATGCGCGTAAAAACAAAAAATTAGAGCGTATTGAGTGATTCTATAATCGCGAAATACGCTCTAGTGGATTGATTCCAACGTTTGGAACCCTCGGTTTCGTGCGGCGATGATATCATCGGGATCGGCTTTCCAGATGAATGGTGTGGGGCTGTCGGCATTGTATTGTCGAATGAATCGGTTGATGGCGGCCTGAAGGTCAACGACGGAATGGAAGACGCCGTACTTGAGCCTGCGCCGTGTCAGCTTTGCGAAGAAGCCCTCGACGGCATTGAGCCACGAGCACGATGTCGGCGTGAAGTGGAAGGT
>CAXMRP010000089.1:0-3538 GCA_964196155.1 uncultured Polyangiaceae bacterium | reverse complement strand
ACCGCTTGCCGGAATTGGACAACAGGACCGTTCGCTTCCCCATGTCGGCAAGCCGGGCAAGGGCAGCGGGCGCGAAATCGTATGCGCCTGCCCCATTCAGTAGCACGCCGAACTGGTCGACAAGAAAATGGTCATACTGGCCGGCAAGGACATCAAGGGTTACTTGTTCCGTCATGGCGCAACGCCGCGCCGGGCAAGAAGCGCAGCGCCATAGGCGGCGTCTTCACTCTGCGCCTTGAGCATCGGAACGTGAAGGTGATTTTGGCGAATGGCCGACCAGCGAGTGTTCTTGGCGCCACCACCGACAGACCGCACAGAATTCAGAGCCGGCGCGCCGAGTTCAGACAGCTTGCGATAACCCAGCGCTTCGATTTGCGCGATGCCGGTCAGCATACCTTTGAGGAATTCGGCAGGGCTTTCGGGCCGGGGGTCAATCCTCGGTTCAAGTGCGGGATCGGCGATCGGGAAACGCTCGCCAGGCCTTGCCAGCGGATAGTAGTCCAGATCGCTCGGCACATCGGGATCGATCTCCTCCGACAGGCTGGATATCTCGTCGGCGGTAAAATGCTCCAACAGAACATTGCCGCCTGTGTTGGACGCACCGCCGGCGAGCCAGTTACCCAATATCTTGTGGCTATAAATGCCGCTTTCGGGCGCGAATATGGGTTCAGCGGACAGGATCTTGAGGGTCAGCGTGGTGCCGAGCGCGGTTACGCCGTCGCCAGCATTTTCCGCGCCTGTCGCAAGGAATGATGCGCAGCCGTCCGTGGTTCCGGCGACGACAATCACATCAGTGCCGATGCCGAATTCTTCTGCGGCGGATTTCGTCACCGACGCTGAAATAGTGCCCGGCTCCAGCACCGGCGGCAGCAAGTTCAGCGGCAAACCGGTGTCTTCGATCCAGTCCGGCCAGTTTCCGGCAACCGGATCAAATCCGGTTTTCAATGCATTGTTGTGGTCACTCAGCCAGCGGCCGGAAAATTGACCGGCAATCCAGTCGGCCTGATGAAGAATTTTGGCCGGCCGGTATTTTGCCAGCAACCACAACGACTTTGCCAACCCGCTGGTCGGACCATGGGCAGCGCTCTGGCGCGGTGCAATATTTCCGATCCGCGCAACGATCTCCTCATCCGGGCACGGATCGTTGTACATCATTCCCAGCGCCAGCGGTTTGCCGCCTGCGGAGACGGGCATCATGGTGCCGGACGTGCCATCAACAGCGATTGCCGCAACGCGAGTGCGATCAATAGCGCTCAATGCCGTGCGGAATGCATAGCTGGCCGCCTGCCACCAGGTACCAGGATCGCGGTAATTTTCGTGAAATGCCGACATGGCTGCGCTGGCCGAGGCGACCAGTTCGCCATCGCTGTCGATCAGATTGACGCGCGCGCCGGATGTGCCGATATCCAAACCGGCATAGAGCGGACTATCCGGCATTTGCGGTGTTTCCAGCGTTCAGGGACTGGCGGTATTTTTCGGCATCCCAGTCCAGCAATTCAAGATTTTGCGCCTCGGTCAGATAGTTCAATGGCGTGTGATCCGGGACGCGGATCAGCACGTCGGCCAGACACCTCACAAGCGCGCGTGCACCGTCTGATATTCCCTTGCGCAGCAGCACGCCCTTCCCGGGCACGATCAAAAACACTGGCACCGACATACCGGATGCGATGACCCGATCAGAAGCGGCGGTTACAGCTTCATCCGGTTCAACCGCCGTCGCCCCAATCCCGCAAAAAATCACATGATCAGGGTAAAGACTGCCGATAGTTGCCGCCTTCACCCGCCAAAGGTTCATTGCCAGCTGATGGGAGACCGTATCCTCAGCCGGCTCATAGTCGCTCCCCGCGCCCAAGCTATCCAGCGCAGCGATATCCGGTATTCCATCCCATGCGGCGGGCACCGAGAGCCGTGCCACTACATCACTGATTTTTAACCGCGCCGCCTCGACAGTCTTTCCCGCTACGAGCAAGCCGTGATTTCCCAAGACCACCACATCGGTGTTCGGGCCCAGTTTGCCGCGGACCTGACGGGCGAGGTTCGCGCCGGGCTTGGTATAGTCGACAAATGCCCAATCCAGACCGGACAGCCTGTCGCCCAGCACTATCTCGGCGTCCTGCCGGATGGCCTGGGCAATCGTGTTCACACAATGCACATGAAGAACGGCGCGATGCTCGAAGACTGCGTGAAGGCTGGTCTCAATGGAGGGGCGCAGGGCGCCGTCCATTAACAGAAATTTTGCCGGCTGATCGGCATCTGGCCTGTCCTCCACCAAAGCAGTGCGCATGGCCAGCAGATCGACAGGCACAAAGATTTCGCCGCTGACCGCATCGGATAGCAGCGTACCAGATGCCTTGATCCACATGGTCTGGCCGTCTTTTACCGACGTGTTGCCACCGGCGGACTGTATCAACAGGGGATCGGCCCCCATGCGCGCCGATACGGCCTTCAGGGCCGCCATGTCGTCAGGCTGAGTTGGTGTTACTGCCAAAATATTTCTCCTCAGGCCGATTTGGCGTAATCGGCGGCAAACCAATTTGAGAATGCGTCCTGTTCCGCTGTGGCCAGATGCAGTCCGTGTTTGGTGCGCCGTTCCAATATGTCGTCAACGGTGACTGCCCATTCGTCGCGTCGAAGATAAGTCACTTCAGCCTCGTAGAAGTGCGGACCAAACTTCCGTCCCAGTTGAGAAACAGACTTGGCGCTACCGATCAGATCGTCAGCCCGTGTTCCGTAAAGGCGGCCATAATGTCGGGCCAGACCAGGCGGCAGCCACTCATGGCGTTTTTGAAAGGCGGCCAAAAACCGTTCAAAGTCAGCATCTTCAAAATCGCCACCAGGCAAATGTGCATCGACGGTCCAGGCCGGTTTCATGTCTGGAAAATATCGGGCGACCCGGTCCATCGCATTTTCGGCAAGTTTTCGGAATGTCGTGATCTTGCCGCCAAACACATTGAGCAATGGCGCGCCGTCAGCATTGTCGAGATCAAATATATAGTCGCGCGTCACCGCGCTGGGATTTTCTTCATTGTCATCATAAAGCGGCCGGACACCGGAAAAAGTCTCGCGGACATCATCCCGGATCAGCTGCTTGTGGAAATAGCGATTGACCGCTTCAATGAGATAATCGATTTCGCTCTCGGCAATCTGTGCATTTTCCGGCGCATCCCCGAAGGCAACATCAGTGGTGCCGATCAGTGCCATGTCACCCTGATAGGGATTGATGAATATGACCCGCTTGTCCGGATTTTGTACCAGGTAGGCATGTTCACCCTCCCAGAATTTCTTCACGATAATATGGCTGCCCTTGACCAGGCGCACATTGCGGATGGAACTGGTTCCGGTTACCCGGCCAATGATGTCGTTTACCCATGGCCCGCCGGCATTGACCAGCACGCGAGCCTTCACGGTGCGCTTTTCACCGGTCAGCACATTGGTGATATCCACGTGCCAGCAATCCTTCTGGCGGCGGGCAGCAGTACAGGCGGTCCGAGTCAATATTTCGGCGCCGCGTTCGCGAGCATCCATGGCGTTGAGGACG
>CAXMRP010000088.1:0-6952 GCA_964196155.1 uncultured Polyangiaceae bacterium | reverse complement strand
CTGTCGATAACCGGCGCGCTTCCCAAGGACCTCGACTGGCGCAAATATTTCGACATGAAATATGTCTGGGCGGCACAGGATTCGCTCGGGCTTCCCAGGCGTCCGGCAACCCTCTGATCGTTGCCGCGAAGTCCAGGCTGGGGCCCGGCCCCTTGAAAGATTGGATCCCGGCGGCGAGAGCCGCCGGGAACTGCATTTTCAGGCAACTGGTTTTGAATTCTCCGTCCCGTGGGCCACTTTGGTGCGCGGCGACATCCAGGGAAATCGCAGCGTGCTGACGCTTTATCACTACGACCGTTCGACTGCTGCCCAGCGTGTTCGTCTTTTGCTGGAAGAAAAAGAATTGCAGTGGAAAAGCATGATCGTCGATACCGCCCGCGGCGACGTTGACCAGCTTCCCCAAGACTACCACCGCCTCAATCCCAAGGGGCTGGTTCCGGTAATCGTCAACGAGGGCGCGGGAATAGCGGAATCCCTGGTTATCCTGGAATATCTGGAAGACGCTTTCCCCGAACCGTCATTTCGACCGCAATCGCCAGAAGCGCGTGCAAGGATGCGGCTTTGGATGCGCAAGATAGACGATGGCGTGCATGTCGCCAGCCGGACAATCGGCGTATGCCTCGTCAACCGGCATATCTACAAGGCCAAGGACGCGGACAAAATCGAAAAATATTATGCGCAAATGCGCGACCAGGTGCGCCGGACAAACGACCAGATAAACATCGCATCCGGGCTCGACTCGCCGCTGCTGCCGGACGCGGTGGCGACATTCAGGCTGCTGTTTGAAGAGATGGATGGAGCGCTGTCTCAAAGCCCATGGCTGGCCGGAGAGACCTACTCGCTCGCCGACATTGCGCTCGTCGTTTATGTCCGCCGGATGGAATCGTTCATGATGGCGCCGCTCTGGCACAATTTGGACCATCTCAACGAGTGGTACGAACGCATCGCCGCACGGCCGGCCTATGAGCGCGCCGTCGTCAGTTGGGGCGACGTGACGGAGCGCGAGCGCAAGGAACACGGCACGGCTGCGTTCCCTCAAATTGCCGAATTGTGGAACGTCTGAGATAGTGCGTGACATGCTTGAGCTCTATAATTTTCCGCAATCGACCTGCAGTCTAAAGGTTCGCCTCTGCTTTGCGGAAAAGCAGCTCGACTGGATCGACCGCCGCCTCGTCTCCAAGGATCACGACCATCTCTCCGACTGGTATTTGAAGCTCAATCCGAATGGCGTCGTACCAACGCTTATCCATGACGGGAGGCCGGTCTATGAATCCTCCGTCATCATGGGATATCTGGAAGACGTCGCTTCAGAGCCATCGCTGACACCGGCAGATGTCTATGAGCGGGCGCAGATGCGCTCCTGGATAGCCTATGTCGATCATGTCACCACACCGGCGATCCGTTACCCGTCCTTCCAGTTTGGCGGCCTGCTCCTGAAATTTCAGGCCATGAGCGACGAGGAGTTTGAGGAAAAGACCCTGAAACGCCCGATGAAAGCCGCATTCTACAAAAAGATGGATAAGAATAACGGCTTCGCCGGTGACGAACTTGAAAGGGCATTTGGCGATATCCGCAATACGGCGGCGCGGATGGACCGGATGCTGCAACAGAACGGCGGGCCCTGGCTGATGGGCGAGCAATTCACCCTTGCCGATATTGCCGTGGCGCCGTTGATCGACCGGGTGGAGGATCTCGGGCTGGAATATCTTTGGGAAGAAAATCACCCCGGCATTGCCGAATGGCTACGGCAAATTCAGGCGCGGCCGGCCTATAAAGAGGCTTATTATCGCGGCTGCCGCCTGTCGGAGATTTACCCCGAGCTCAAGCTTGGTCGCGGGTCGCACCGCCATGTGCTGACGCCGGCTGTTTCTGCCGCTACTGGTTGAACCGGTATAATTGCGCCGGGTTCGCGACCAGAATTTTTTCCCACGTTTTCAAATCGGCGACCCAATCGACAAAAAGATCGCAAAGATCGGCGTCGTTCGGCATCGGCTTAGTGACCATGACGTGCGGCCAATCCGTCCCCCAGATTAGTCGGTCAGGAACGTTTTCCACCAAAGCGCGGGCGAAATCTCCGGCCTCCCGGTAAGGCAAGTCTCCCGATGAAATCCGGTATGGCCCGGTCATTTTGATCCAGCAGCGGCCCTGCCCGGCAAGCCGCAGCATGGCCCGAAATCCTTCGCTTTCTGGACTCTGCCCAAGGCGGCAATAGCCCATATGGCCGATGACGATGTCGACAGGCCAGTCAGCGAACAAGACGTCAAAATCCGGATAGTCATCGACATGGATCAGCAATTCCGCATGCCAATCCAGCGCCGCTATCCTGGCGCAGAGCGCTCGTATTTCGTCCAGCGGCAAGCCGGTTTTCGGATTGGCGACATCGACCAGATTGAAACGGATGCCGCGGATGCCGGCGTCATCAAGCCGCTGCAACTCCTCGTCATTTATGTTCCGGTCGATCACCGCGACGCCGCGACAATCGATGCCGCTTGCACGGATATCTTTCAGGCCCGCCAGCAAGACGGTGTTGTCGGCGCCATAGACGCTGGGCTGGACAAGCACGGCGCGGCCGCAGCCGATCGCCTTCAGCAAACCCACATAGTCCGGCACGAGCGCATCGGGCGGCGTGTAGATCCGCTCTTCAGCGTAGCGGAACCGGGAAATCGGCCCGCAAATATGGGCGTGCGTGTCGCAGGCGAGCGCCGCAAACCGTGTCTTCGGGGATCGCAATTCTGGATCGGGCGCGGCGCAATAGGGCGCGTCGCCTCCAACAGGTAATTTTTCTTCGCTCACCGCGCTGCCACGCCTCCCCGTTTTCTCTCGCCTGTCACCGCCGCGGTTAGAATTAGTGTAGGTTGGACGCCCCGATATGTAAAAGCTGCCGGCCGGTGCCGGCAGGCGATAACCACAGGAACGCAAAAGGGAAATACATGCCCGCAAACGCCGCCTCCGCCAACGGTCCCCTCGCCGACCGGGTCCGCCGCATCGCCCACCTTGACCTGCCGGGCGCCGGTCAGGTCTTTGTCTCCGGCGACCACTGTTATATCGGCCACATCCCCCAAAAGGACGGGCTGGGAACGACGATTGTCAATGTCGCCGATCCGGCCAATCCGAAAGTCGTCGCAACGCTCATGCTCGACGATGCGGAGTCGCACAGCCACAAGGTTCGCGTCGTCGGCGACGTGATGATCGTCAACCATGAGCAAAACAATCGCGGCATTGGCCGCAAGGCCGAGGAAATGCACGATGCCCGCGCCCGGCTTGTCGAAACGCTCGGCCGCGAACCCACCGACGCGGAACTCGCCGACAGGCTGGGCCTGAACGAGGCCGACATTGCCCGGCTGGTCGAGGCGGGAAAGCAGCCCTACGAGAACGGCGGCTTCAAGATCTACGACGTTTCAAACCCTGCCGAACCGCGATTGCTGCACTACCAGAAAACCGGCGGCAAAGGCGTGCACCGTTTCGACATGGACGAAAGATACGCCTACATTTCGACGGAGATGGACGGCTACCAGGGCAATATCCTGGTCATATACGATATTGCCGAGCCGGCCAGGCCGCAGGAAGTTTCGCGCTGGTGGATGCCCGGCCAGCATATTGCCGGCGGCGAGACACCCCACTGGCAAGGGCGCCAGCACCGGCTGCATCACGCCCTGCGCTTTGGCGACCGGTTGTGGGCAAGCGTCTGGCACGCCGGCGCCCGGGTGATCGATATCACCGACATTACCGAGCCGCGGACCATTGGCGCCTGCAACTACCACCCGCCTTTCCCGGCGCCAACCCACACCGTCATGCCGATTCCGTTCCAGGTGGACGGGCGCGACCTGATGCTCGCAATCGACGAGGAGGACGCCTACTACAACCCCAGGGAAGCAGCGCGCCGCAAGGGGCAGCCTCATGCCAATCTGTGGGTATTCGACGTTACCGACATGGACGCCATCAAACCGCTGTCGGTCTTCCAGGTCGGCGAATTGGATTCACCGTGGAGCCGCACTCCTTATTCCCGCTTCGGCGCGCACCAGTTCCACGAAAAGATGGTCGGTTCGCTGGTCTACTGCGCCTGGTTCAGCGGCGGATTGCGCATTGTCGATGTCGCCGATCCACTAGCGCCGCAGGAGATCGGATCGTTCGTTCCCGAGCCGGCGGCCGGCCAGCCGGCGCCACAAAGCAACGATGTGGATGTCGATGACCGTGGTCTGATCCACCTTGTCGACCGCAATATCGGCTACGACATCTTGGAACTCACACGATAATCCGCCACGATCCATTCACCCAAAACAGCATATCACCCGCCGTCCGGTTCATTCGCATCGACATAGCGTATAGCCATATCGCTAAGCGTGACGATGCCGACCATCCTGGCATGCTCGACAACCAGGGCTCTTGAGAGCCGGAATTGGGTGAGCAGGCGCATCGCGTATTTGACGCTCATTTGCTTGTTCACCGTCAGGACGGGCTTTGACATGATCTCATAGACGCTGGTGCGGTCAATCGAACGGTCGATCCCGATGACCTTCTCGGCAATGTCGTGAACAGTGACCATGCCGTACTCGTCGTCATCATGGCGTTTGTCGATGATCAGTGAACTGACATGCTTGTCGCGCATCAGACCGATGGCGTCTCTGACACTCGCCAGCCCGTCGATAATATGCGGTGATGCCGTCATGACGTCACCGACACGCGTTATTGCCTCACGGGTCATAGTTCATCCTCTATCTCGTCCTCGATCTTCTGAATTTGCGAGCCAAGCCCGACCGCATCCTCAATATCGATCTGAAAGGCCACGCCAGCCCCCGGTTCAGCCTCGAACCGCCCGGCTTTGCTGATCGCCTCAAGAATGCTGCGGCTCAAATGTTCTTCTACCAGCAACAGGATGATATCGCGCTGCCCTTCAAGCGTCAGGCCAAGAAACGTCGTTGGCGGTTTCAACCCCTCGCCTCTGGCATTGGTCACGACCGTGCAACCGGTTGCACCGTTGGCGCGGGCGGCTTCGGTGATGTCATCGGTTCGCGAATCTTGCACCATCGCCAAAATAAGTTTGAATTTCATAGCCGTTACCTTTCTGGATCCTGGCGTTGTCGCTGACGATCGATTGACCGCGGTCGGCGGGCTGACAGCCACGCGGTGATCTGGGCATAACCCATGACCGTGATCATCGGGAAAAGACTGGCAAGGGCAATCAGACCGAACCCGTCAAGAAGCGGACTGCGGTCCGGAACCGTCGAGGCGAGCCCCAATCCGAGCGCCGCGACCAGCGGCACCGTAACCGTCGATGTCGTCACACCACCGGAATCATAGGCCAGCGGCACTATCAATTTTGGGGCGAAGAAGGTCTGCACGATCACAAGGAAATAGCCTGCGATCATATAAAGATAGAGCGGTGTTCCGGTCACAATGCGGAACGAGCCGACGGCAAGGCTGATCGCCACGCCGGCCGCCACGGCCAAACGAAGTCCCCACGGGCCGATTGTGCCGCCGGAGACTTTGCCTGCCTTGATCGAAACGGCGATGAGCGCCGGTTCGGCAATCGTTGTGGCAAATCCGATCGCCGCGGCAAAAATGTAGACCCAGTAATAATCACCCCAGGCGAGCGGCCCGCCGACCCGGCCAAGCCCAAGAAATTCCGGGTCGGTCAACTGCCGCGCCAGTTCCTTGCCGAGTGGAAAAAGAGCCTGCTCCAGACCAATCAGGAAAAGAGCAAGACCAATCACGACATAGGCGAAACCGGCGATCATTCGACCCGGATTGGGAATTTTCTGGCGCAGGACGACTAGCTGGAAGAAGCCCAGAATGAAGATGATCGGCAAAACATCGAGGATCGTCCCGCCGAGCGTTCGCGCGATGACGCTGAGCCAATCGGGCGCGATCACGAGACTATCCCGAAGAATAGCACGAAGATTATCGGACCAAGGCTGGCAAAGGCGATCAGGCCGAAACCGTCGATCAGCGGATTTCGTCCGCGGATGACGGTGGCCAGTCCAACCCCCAGTGCCGTGACCAGCGGGACGGTGATCGTCGATGTGGTCACACCGCCTGAATCATAGGCAATGCCGATAATTTCGGCTGGAGCGAATGCCGTCAGCGCGACGACGAGCCCATAGCCGGATATGATCAGCCAGTGAATGGGCCAGCCTTTGAGTATCCTGACAACGCCGATGACCAGCGATAAGCCGACGGCGACCGCAACGGTGTAGCGAAGCGCCAGCGCATAGCCGGCCTTGGCGTCATCGGCATTTGCGATCGCGCCGGCGGACGCCATCGCCACCGCGGCTTCATCAGTGACCGCGATCAGGGCCGGTTCGGCAATCGTTGTCCCAAAACCAAGCCCGAAAGAGAACAGCAGCAGCCAAACCACGCTGCCCTTGCGCGCAAAGGCTCCCGCAAGTGCCTCGCCGACCGGGAACAAGGCCATTTCCAGGCCCTGAATGAAAACGGCCAGACCGACCATCACGAAAAGCAGACCGAAGGCGATTCTTGTAAGATCGGCAAACGGCTGCTGGATGACCACCAGTTGAAAGAAAGCCACGATGACAACGATCGGGGCAAGGTCGCGCGCCGTTCCGCCAACAAGGCGGATCATTGAAAGGGCGCCACGCATCATCGCAAATCCTGCCAGGCCGTCAGGTCTCGTGCCACGTTCGTTTCCAATATTGCCTGCGCGGTATCGATACAGGCGACGCTGGCCGAGCGCCAGATCGTATGGCCAATCGGTCCCGCGCATCATAGGGCGCTTGACCGCACGACGGCTAAGCGGTTTGGTCAAATGAACATGGCGGCTGTGATTCACCCCCTTGCGATTGTGCGTCTGATCGGCGCGCTTGTGTTCGCCCTGTTCCTGTCGGCGGCGCTGGCACAGCAAAGCGCCGAGCCGACGCCGGACGAGCGGCTCAACGGCCTGACGGTCATTCTTGACCGGATCAGCGCCGCCCTGTCGCGGCAGGGTCTTTCCAAT
>CAXMRP010000087.1:0-26078 GCA_964196155.1 uncultured Polyangiaceae bacterium | reverse complement strand
CCAACTTCGACAAAGCCGAAACCGAGCGACAACAGCGCATCGGGCACCTCGGCATTCTTGTCGAAGCCCGCGGCAAGGCCAATCGGATTGGGAAACACCCGGTCCAGAAGGCTAAAGCTCAATTGCGGGTCAGGCGGTGGTGCCGGCCGGATACGGCGCAGCTTCAGCCCCTGAATGGCGAGGCGATGGGCGCGCTCCGGGTCAAGCCGGTGCAAAATGTGAAGGGAAAGTGGTTTGCGCGGCAGGTTCTGACCCCTCCGCTCCTGCCTATTGTTGGCGGCCATATCATCGGTTTGCGCGTTCACGGAATATCATTCCCAAAGATGTGGGCGCCATCTTCGCCAAGCGGCAAGGGATTTACCCATGCCGCCAATTCTGTCGCAATCGGGCCATAAAGATGGGGAAACAGATCGCCGCCCCGCGAAGGTTCCCATTTCAGCGCCGGGCCAAGACTGTCGGCAACGAGTGCCACCAGCAACAGATCGGCTTGGCCGGCAAAGTGGCGGGCCGCCGTCTCCCGTACCTGTGCGGCCGCAGACAAATGGATGAAGCCGTCGGCGACGTCGACCGGTACGCCATCAAAATGACCAGCTAATTGGGCATTGGCCCAATCGGCTTCAGCACATATCTTGTAGACGAGGGTGGACATGCGGATCGGACAATAGTGAGCGGGTATCAGACCGCAATCCCAAATCCCTGAACCGGGTCCATATAAGGCAAGGCAACTGTGGATAGCGCCCGTATAGTGCCGAAAACGCCACTGGAGAAGGAGACAAGCCGTGAAACACGCACGAATGGGTCTTGCAGTTCTGCTGGCTGTAATTGTCGCAGGCTCGGTTTTGGCTCAGGAAATCCGGCCGGACAGCCGCTACGTCCTCGTCCAGTCAGATAATGGCCTGATCCGCATGGATACCAAGACTGGCGAAGTATCACGCTGTTCTGGCGATATCGCTGCGATGACATGCCGGCTGCTGCCGGACGAGCGCATGGCCTATGAATTTGAGATCACCAGACTGGAAGATCGGGTTATTGACCTGGAAAACCGCATCAGCGCGCTGGAGTTGGCCGGCAACGGCAAACGTGATGGCAGTCGCGGCCCGGCGCTCGGACTGGACCTGCCCGATGAAAAGGATCTGGATGAGGCCCTGACAATGGCCGAACAGTTAATGCGGCGGTTCTTCGGCATGGTTCGGGACATGAAAGACGACATGAAGTCTGACAATCTGTGAGCGCAATCACCATTGCCGGCATCGATGAAGGCGATCTGGAACGCCAGGTCCGCGCCGAAATTGTGATTGAGACCGACGGCCCCGGTTTCACCGATTTTTCCGCAACCCTTGCCGTCATACTTGACGAAGTTGGCGCCGGCGATGGCCTCTTGTCGCTGTTTATGCAGCACACATCGGCCTCGCTGACGATCCAGGAAAACGCTGATCCGTCGGTTTTGGCCGATCTTGCCGACGCGCTGTCGACCCTTGCGCCGGCAGACCGGCGATGGCGGCACAATAGCGAAGGCCCCGATGACATGCCGGCCCACGTCAAGACCATGCTCACCGATGTATCGCTGGCGATTCCCGTTTCCGCCGGGCGGATGATGCTGGGAACGTGGCAGGGCATATATCTGGTCGAACACCGCACCAGGCCCCATCGCCGGACGATCATCGCGACCTATGTCGGCAATTAGACGAAATTCTATCTGTCACATGGGCAAACCCACCAGCACGAGACAGCGGCCTGCCGCTTATCCGCTAACCAGTCGGACAATATTGACGATCGCCGGCAGTGCCAGGATCGCCGTGCCGGCAAGCCAGACAACCAGACTGCGTTCGTCAGACTGGTTGCGGCCCGTGACCCGCTCGAAAATGGCTGCCGGAATACCGCCTATCATCACCGTCAGGAGCGCCGCAAAGAATGTCGAAAACAACACAACCAGGCCCTTCAACGCAAAGACCAGCAGCGCCGCGGCGAAGATTTCCGCCAACGGCCGCGCCAGCGCAATCATGATCGGCGACAACATGCCCGAGATGATCCCGCACGCAGCAATGGCGAAAATCAGATATTCACGGGTCACCGCAGATTTTTCGCTGGCATCGGTCATTCAGCCGACCAACGACTGAGGCGGAACCAGCGCACCATGTGTCATGATCAATCCGAATGCCCGGCGGATGATCAGCACCCACAAAAAAGCAAACGCGAGCAGGACCGGTGGCGGCACTGCCTTCGGCGTGACAAGGCTGACGGCCCGCACGATCGGATCAGTGAGGCGGCAAAAGACCCGCCAGATCATGTTTTGGGAATCGGCAGAGAAGAAAATTGACAGCACCAGCCGCCCGAGCAGCATGTACATGGCAAGCGCCAGCACAGTGTTCGGGACGTGGAATAGCCAGTTTTGGATGGCCAAATTTTCGATGGGAATGGATCCTGTCACGGCAAGGCAATGGCCGACGTTCAAGCACAAGTGCCGTTAGTTTCAAAGTGCGATTATTTTCGGGGAAGCGCGAACTTTGCGCCCATTCACACTATGCCCCCGGCAATAGTGCATCATCACCCGAATGGGTGAGGGTATCACCGCGCGGAATGTGCATGGCGTCAATAAAGTCCTGCCGCGCTAGCGAGGGTCTTGGTGTCACCAGTGAAATCAGTATCGTGACAACGAATCCGATCGGCAAGCCAAATACCGCCGGTGTCCAGGTGCTGACCCCGAAGATCGGCGCATTGCCGAGGCCGAAAGGCGGAGCGGCCGTGTAAAACAAATAGGCCAGACAACTGCCAAAGCCAGCGATCATACCGCAGATCGCGCCGGCCGACGTGCAGCGCTTCCACCAGATGCCCAGAACCAGCGCCGGAAAATTCCCGGCTGCCGCGAGCGAAAATGCCCACGCCACAAGTCCCAGAATATCAGGGGGTGCGTGCACCGCGCCAATGGTCGAAACAACGGCCACGGCAATCAGGATGATCCGGGCAAAGAAGAGCCGCCGGCTGGTGGGCGCCTTGCGATCGAACAGCCGGTAATAGACATCGAAAGACAGCGCATTGGCCATCGACAGGATCAACCCGTCAGCCGTGGACAGTGCGGCTGTCAGCGCGCCGGCGCCCACCAGAGCGGTGATGACGAATGGCAGTCCGGCAATCTCCGGTGAGGCCAGCACGACGATGTCCCGGGCAATTGAAAAATCAGAATACAGCACCGCATCCTTGCCGGCACAGGCCGCCTGCACCGCGTCCAGCGACGACGCGGCAGCGCCGCACAGGGTCACCGAGCCGGTTTGGCCCCACACATAAACCCAGTTCGGCAGGTCGGCGAAGGACTGGCCGATGACGTTCTGGAATACTTCCAGCTTCACAAACGCCGCATAGGCGGGCGCGGTGACATAAAGCAATGCAATGAAGGCGAGCGACCAGCTGACGGACCGCCGTGCTTCGCGAACCGACTCTGTCGTGAAATACCGCATCAGGATATTCGGCATAGCGGCAGTTCCGAACATCAGGCACACGATCAAGGCGAAGAAACTGAATCCGTCAGCCGACCAGAACCCGTTGCCGGCAAACGGCGCCAGATGGGATTTCGCGCCGACAAGGGCCGGTTTTGCAGCTTCAAGTGCAGCAATATCCTGAAGCGCCCGGCCATACATGATCTGCGGCAATGGCACGCCATATTGCTTGAAGGACATCCAGATCGCCGGAACAAGAAACGCGATAATCAGCACGATATATTGCCCAACCTGCGTCCAGGTTACCGCCCGCATGCCGCCAAGAAGTGAACACAGTAGAATCCCGGCAAGCACCACATACACCGCCTGCTCGTAAGGGATGTCCAGGAACCGTTCGGTAATCAGGCCGGCGCCGCGGATCTGCGCCACCACAAACAGCAATGATGCTGCCAGCAAGATGATGACACCAATCAGCCGGGCAGGGATGCCGCCAAAACGGCTCGCCAGAAAGTCCGGCACTGTATAAGCACCGGATTTGCGCAAATAGGGCGCAATCAACACGGCCACCAGAACGAAGCCGCCAGTCCAGCCAAGCACGAACGCCAGACCGTCATAGCCCAGCACATAAAGCGTGCCCGTCATCGCCAGGAAGGAGACGCCGGATATGCCGTCTGCACCCACCGCCATTCCATTGTAGATCGCCGGCACACTTCGCCCGGCGACATAGAACTCTGACACATGCATGGTGCGCGACAGGATGCCGATACCCGCATAGATCAAAAGCGTGAAACAAACGAACAGGTAGCCGATGATCTTGTCGGCCACGCCGACCTGTTCCAGAATCGCCAGCACAATGAGGAAGGCAACGACTCCCCCGGCATAAACACCGTAGATCTTGCCGACATTGGCAACAAAGTCGCCATTTCCCGGTGCTTGTGTCGTCATGAAGCCGCGCTCTCCTACTGGTCTTCCGCCACACCGTGCTCGGTATCGATGGCGTCCTGCCTGTTCGCGAACCAGAATATTATCACCACAAAGGCGATCACCGATCCCTGCGCGGCCATCAAAAACCCCAGCGGGAATCCCAGGATCGTGATGTTATTCAATGCATCGACGAAGACATGAATGACGAAGGCGAAAAAGAACCAGACAATGAGGACTGAAACCATCAATCCTCTGGTTTTGGACCACCAGACCGTTTCGTTTTCACCCGGCATCGCAATGCCCTCCTTCTGATAGCCGCAAAGTCGATGCCGGCATCGTCATTCTCGACAGAGTGCCCGAAAAAATGCCGCGAGCGAAGAACGCTTCGACACAAATATCGATTAGTCGGGGATAATCCCGCTAATTGATGTTCCGGCCGCCGGTCAGGATGATGTGAATGGTCCGGCAAAACGTTGTGAGGGGCGGGGCAAGTCTGCTATTTATCAAAAAATTCAGCTGCCGTTCGCGCTTGGGATTTCTGCTTTTCGCGGCGGGGCAACGGCTGGGGGAAACACATGGACAATCAACGGCATTTCATTATTGCGGATGACCATCCGCTGTTTCGCGATGCGCTGCGCCAGACCGTTGAAGCCGGTTTTGCCGGGGCCCGTATTGTCGAAGCAAGCAGTCTGCAGGAAGTCGCCGATGCGATTGAGGCATCGGTTGAGCCTGATATCGTCCTGTTCGATCTGAAGATGCCTGGCGTGCGCGGGTTTTCCGGTCTGATGCTTTTGCGCGCGCAATATCCGGCCGCGCCGATCTGTGTCATATCGGCCTCTGATGATCCGGCCACCATCCGCAATGCGCTGCAGCTGGGTGCGTCGGGTTTCGTGTCGAAATCGGCGCCGACCGATGAAATTTGCGAAGCCATTACGTCGATACTGGCCGGCGGCCGCTGGGTTCCACCGGACCTTGCCGAAAGCGCTGGCGAAGATGTCATAGTCAGCCGGCTGAAAAGTCTGACCCCGCAACAGGTGCGTGTGCTGATGATGCTGTCTGAAGGCCTTTTGAACAAACAGATCGCGTTCAAACTGGGTGTCTCCGAGGCAACGATCAAGGCGCATGTCTCGGCAATCCTGCAAAAGCTTCAGGTCCAGAATCGCACCAAAGCGGTTCTTGTCGCGGCGCAAATCGAGGCAGGCGACTGGCGGGGGCTGCACCAGCAACAGTAGGAGCCGTTGTTGCCCGGCGCTGGCCGCAAACCGGCTGGCGCACCACATTTCAGCTTATTCAGCGGCCTCGACCTGGGCCGTAGTTTTGTTGTCCGCCTGGCTGAGCGCGTCCTGCGATTGCCGGCTGGAACATTGCGCCATCAGGGCGCGCAATGCTGCCGGTTTGACCGGTTTGTTCAAAACCCGAACGTTGGCCCGGCCCGCTGCCGCACGGACTTCCTCGGAGCGATCTGCCGTGATCAGTGTCGCTGGAATTTCAGCACCGAATTTCCAGCGCAGATCGGCAATGGCCGTCAGCCCGTCGCCATCGTCCAGATGATAGTCGACCAGCATCAGGTCGGGAATCTGGCTGCGCGCCCGCAGCAGTTTTTGTGCGTCCTTGCCACTTGTCGCGATCACCGGATGGGTCCGCCAGCCAGTCAATAGCGCCCGCATGCCGGCCAGAATATTTTTATCGTTATCAATGCAAAGAACGATCATACCTTCGCTGGCAGCCGGATTAACGGGTCGTTCCGATATTTTGCCAACAATTTTCGGCGCCGTATGGGCGAGCGGAACGGCGACTGTAAACCGCGTTCCGCGTCCGGGCGCTGAATAAATCTGCAGCCGGCAATCCAGCGCGGTGGCGATACGTTGGACGATCGACAAGCCAAGGCCAAGGCCGGGAGCGGCCTTCACACCGGCCTCCAGGCGCTGGAATTCGACAAAGGCCGCTTCCCGATCTGCCTCCGCAATGCCCATGCCGGTATCGACAATTTCGAGAGAAACAGCGTTTCGCCGGCGTCGGCACCCGACAACGATCCGGCCCGAGCCGGTGTATTTGATGGCATTGGAAACAAGGTTCTGTGCCAGCCGACGCAACAGATGGGCATCGCTGCGCACAGACAAGGAGCTGTCAATGAAGCGCAGATCCAGACCCTTCGACTGGGCAAGCGGCTCAAATTCAACCTTGAGCTGGTTCAGAAGGTCTTGCACTGGAAAGGGCTGGATATCCGGCTTCAGGCGGCCAGTATCCAGGCGCGACAGATCCAGAACGGCGCGGAAAATGTCCTCAACCGAATCCAGAGCCGAACCCAGATTGCCGGCGAGCCCCTGTTGCGATTTGTCATCAAGCTGATCGGTAAGCGCGGTCGCATAAAGCCGTGCCGCATTGAGCGGTTGCAAGATGTCATGACCGGCTGCCGCAATAAACCGGGTTTTGCCGATATTGGCTTCCTCGGCGGCGCTGTTGGCTGTTTCCAGCGCAGCATTCAGCCGTTCCAGCTCCACGGTTCGTTCCGCGACACGCTTCTCCAGCATCGCATTGGCTTGGTTCAAATCCCGTTCGCTACGAACCTGCTCGGAAATATCCCGAAATGTCAGCGTCAGCCCACCCCGGCCGATGCGCGCCGGTTTGACCTCAATGACCCGCCCGGTAGTCGGTTCAAGCAGGGTTGTTTCCTTCATTTCGGCGACGAGGCGTTGAATTTGCTCATCGGCCAGCGTGCCCGGATCGCCCTTGCCGAACAGACCGTTCAAAGACAGCTGACTGAATATCTCGGTCAGCGGCGTGCCAACCTGGCCAAATTCCCCCGGCAGATCGAGCAGGCTGCGGAAGGGCCTGTTCCAGCAAATCAGGCTGAGGTCGGCATCGAATGCAGCCGCACCGTCATCCATCCGGTCAAGCACGGTTTGCAGGAGATCGCGGTTGTAGTGCAGCGCCTCGCTGGCTTCGGTGAGAAGACCTTGTGCGCCGCCGACCTGTTGATCGCGATTGACCAGCAGCGACAGGATCAGCCGCGACGAAGCCGCACCCACCGCGCTGGCCAGAATTTGTTCGGCAAATTGCAGATAATTATAGTCGATCTGCGCCCGCGGCTGCTCGGTCCGGCCAGTTTCGCGGCAAAAGCGTTCAAACGACCGCTTTGTCCGCTCCGGCCCCAGATAGCGGGCGATGGTCTCGGTCAATTCGCCAACCGTTACCGTAGTCTGCATGCGCAGCAGCACTGGTGATGGTGTCCTGTCCATCGGCAGAAAAATATTGGCCTGCAGGCGCTCGATCAGTTCTGCAGGACGACTTAGTGAACCGATCACCAACCCGCCAATATTGATCGCAAGGCTCCACAGCACGCCGTGTGTCAGCGGATCAGTGGAAAGCCCGAACAGCGCTTGCGGGCGAAACACCGACAGCCCGAACGGTCCCTCATCAATCAGTTCCATCGGCAACAGCCCGGCGGTGACAAAGGTCGGCAGCAGCAGCGTATAGCCCCACACGGCAAGGCCGGCACACATGCCACTGATCGCCCCGCGCGCGTTCGCCCGGCGCCAAAACAGGCCGCCGAAGAAAGCTGGCACCAGCTGGGCAATCGCGGCAAACGACAACAGGCCGATTGAGGCCAGCGCCGCCGATCCCGCCGCCCGGTAGTAAGCGTAGCCAAGTAACAGCACCACAATGATCGCGGCGCGCCGCACCTTGAGGATGAAGCGGCCCATATCGGCCGGCTGCCGCTTCGCTCCCCGCCGCCGCACCACGGCCGGCACGACGATTTCATTGGAAATCATGATCGCCAAAGCCACGCTGGCGACAATCACCATCGCCGTTGCCGCTGACAGGCCGCCGATAAAGGCAATGAGGGCAATCAGGCTGTTGCCGGCGGCCCGCGGTAATTCCAGCACGAACAGATCGGCATCGATTGTATCGCCAAAAATCAGCGTGCCGGCGACGGCGATCGGAATCACAAACAGGTTGATGGCAATCAGATAGAGGGGAAAAAGCCACGAGGCCCGGCGCAGTTCGCCCTGGGTGTTGTTTTCCACCACAAGGATATGGAACTGGCGCGGCAACAAGATCACCGCAAAAAAGGCGAGCAAGGTCATGACGATCATCCGGCCGCCAATCTGGCTGCCGCTGAAATTGGCGGTGATCGTCTCGTTTGCCAGAGCCTGCTGCAACAGATCTCTCGGCCCGTCAAACAGCGCAAATGTCACATAAAAGCCAACCACGAGGAACGCGATCAGCTTGACCACGGCCTCCGTGGCCACGGCCAGCATCATGCCGTCCTGATGTTCGGTGGCGTCGGTGTGCCGGGTGCCGAACAGGATGGCGAACAGGGCCAGAGCACAGGCGACCAGAAAGGCGACATCGCCGATCCACGGAATCGGGCCGATCACCGACTGGTTGCCTAGCCCGGGAACCAGTACCGAGACCGACGACGACACTGCTTTCAGTTGCAGGGCGATATAGGGCACCGCGCCGATGACGGCGATCAGGGTTGCCACGATCGCCACCGGCTGGCTTTTGCCATAGCGCGCGCTCAACAGATCGGCGACCGATGTGATGCGCTCATCCTTGGACAGGCGCACCACCCGTTTGAGGATGGGAAAGCCGATCGTGAACATCAGGATCGGTCCAATATATATTGGCAGAAAATTCAGCCCGGTCGAGGCCGCAAGGCCCACCGAACCGAAAAACGTCCACGATGTGCAATAGACCGAAATCGCCAGCGCATAGAGATTGGGGCGCGATCGTATGGCCCCACGCTGCGCAGCGCGGTCACCGAAGGACGCGATCGCAAACAGTATGCCGATGTAAACGGTGGCCAAAACCACCGCGAATCCACCAGTGTGCACGGATTTCCATCCCTTTTGGCCAATTTGCGCCGGCCTGTCCCAGTCATATCACTGGAAACCTGGTGAAAAAAGCGTCCGATAGTTGGTCTGGCTGATGAGGGGCGGCCAATTCAAACAGATCGGCTCACGATCTTCTTTTCATCGAACCAAAATGATATGGGACAAACGCTCCGATTCCGCATGATGGGGGACGGCAATCGGAAATTATTTTGAACACCACGGGGAGAAGTGGAAATGCTGAAGGAATTCAAGGATTTTGCGGTCAAGGGCAACATGCTCGATATGGCCGTTGGTATCGTCATTGGAGCGGCGTTCGGCGCAATTATCTCCTCACTGGTCGACGATATTGTCATGCCGCCCATCGGCATGCTTCTCGGCGGTGTCGATTTTACGCAACTGTTTGTCCTCCTGAGTGGTGAGGGCCCCTTTACGACGATCGAGCAGGCCAAGGAAGCCGGTGCGGTAACCTGGAATATCGGCCTGTTCATCAATGCCATCATCAAATTCGTGATCATCGCCTTTGCGCTTTTCATGGTTATTCGCGCCTTCAACACCATGAAGAAGAAGGAAGAAGAAGCGCCCAAGGCACCGCCTGAGCCATCCAAGGAAGAAACCCTGTTGACGGAAATTCGCGACCTTCTGGCGAAATAACCGAACCAACTGTTTGTCAAAACTATCCGTGCGCCAGGTGACCGGCGCACGGAAGCCGCGTGAACTATTGTGGCTGGTACGGTAATCTAGGGCCGGCCACTTGGGAGTCATCAGTGCAACACCGCGATCCGCTCCTCGATGCCCTGAGCGAACAAGCCCGTACTGCGCCCGAATCCGGCATCGTCGAGATCTTCAATTATGGTCGGGAGCGGCCCGGATTGATCCCGCTCTGGGCCGGTGAGGGC
Source organism: uncultured Polyangiaceae bacterium (assembly GCA_964196155.1). Lineage (GTDB taxonomy): Bacteria > Pseudomonadota > Alphaproteobacteria > Rhizobiales > Afifellaceae > CAXMRP01. The sequence continues at coordinate 15,986 of CAXMRP010000087.1, read as the reverse complement.
GATCGGCCGACGCCGAAGTTTATCTGCGATGCCGCCGCCCGTTCGCTCGCCAACGGCGAAACATTCTACACGTGGCAGCGCGGTATTCCCGAATTGCGGTCCGCGCTTGCTGAATATCATGGCCGCCAGTTTGGCCGAGATTTTCTGTCTGACCGCTTCTTCGTCACCGGCTCGGGGATGCAGGCGATCCAGCTTGCCGTTGCTGCAGTCTCTGCCCCCGGCGATGAGATTATTGTGCCGACGCCAGCCTGGCCCAACATTTCGGCCGCCCTCACTGTACGCGGGGCAAAGCCTGTCGCCGTGCCGATGCGTTTTGGCAATTCTGGCTGGCAACTTGATATTGACCAAGTATTTGCCGCCACTACCGATGCGACCCGGGCCATATTCATCAATTCGCCGTCCAATCCGACCGGCTGGACAGCGACGCGTGACGAGCTTGCCGCGATCCTGGCATTCGCCCGCCAAAAGGGCCTGTGGGTGATAACAGACGAAGTCTACAACCGGTTCTACTATGATGATGTCCGGGCGCCATCCTTCTATGACGTGATGGAAGAAAATGACCGGCTCATTTTCACCAACACTTTTTCCAAGAACTGGGCGATGACCGGCTGGCGTATCGGTTGGATCAGCGCCCCGCCCATTCTCGGCCAGGCAATCGAAAACCTGATCCAGTATTCCACCTCCGGCGTGGCGGCATTCATGCAGCGGGCAGCGGTTGTCGCGCTCAATGAGGGTGAGGAATTTGTCGAAAGCCAGATCGAACAGGCGCGCCAGGGCCGGGCGATCCTCGGTGATGCACTTTCCCGCTCGCCACGGGTGCGGTTTACGCCACCGGCCGGCGCATTCTACCTGTTCTTTTCCATCGATGCCGAGCCCGGCACCCAGCGGCACCCCGATACGCGCAAACTCGGCTATCGGCTTGTCGATGAAGCTGGAATCGGCATTGCGCCCGGCACCGCATTTGGTCCCGCGGGCGAGGATTTCATCCGCATCTGCTTTGCCCGCAAAGCTGATGATATGCATCTGGTTGCCGAGCGCTTGACCGCATGGCTTGATAGCGCCGCCCTTGCCTGATCCCGCACGCCGCGTGCAGGCGATCCAGATCCTCCGGACACTGCTGATCGCCATTGCGGGCGGCAGTCTCGCCACTGTCAGTGGATTTCCCGGTGGCTGGCTGACGGGTAGTTTGACTGCCATTGCGGTTTCATCGTTGGCGGGTTTTGAGGCGCGGATGCCAGGACCGCTCAAGGTGGCAGGCTTTGTTATTGTCGGCCTTGTCGCCGGCTCTTCTGTGCGCCCGGATACGCTTGCCCAGATCTGGACCTGGCCGCTCAGTTTCGTCGTGCTGGCCGCTTCGCTTACAGTCTCGGTTCCCGCCGCGATCTTTTATCTGCGGCGATTGGCGGGTTGGGATGCCATGACAGCCTTTCTCGCCGCCTTTCCCGGCGCCCTTTCGGTGGTCATCGCCACTTCCGAGGATGTCGGCGCCGACACCCGCCGCATCGTCATATCCCAGACCTTGCGGGTCATGATGCTTCTTTTGATCGTGCCGCTGGCGCTGCCCTGGATCGGCGGGGTGCCCGACAGTATGGCGGTAATTCCCGACGAGACGGTAAAGGCCGGGCAGCTGGCCATACTGATGGCCGTGTCGCTCCTGTGTGGCTACCTCGCGCAAAAGGTCGGAATACCAGGCGGGCTGGTCGTCGGCTCGATGGTCGCCGCGGCGATTCTTTTTGCCTCCGGACTGATCGACACGCATGTGCCGGCCGCCCTGTTCGCAATCGGGCTCGTCATTGTCGGCGTGATCACCGGTGGCCGGTTTCGGCCAGGAGATATCAGGCTGATCCGCGCTGTTCTGCCCCATGCAGCTGCGGTCTTTGTCTTGTTGGTTACTACCGCCATCCTCGCCGCAGCGCTAACCGGTGCGATGCTCGGCATCGCGCTGCCACAGATTTTGATGGCTTATGCGCCCGGCGCACTGGAAGCCATGGTCGCCCTTGCAGTGATTACCGGTGTCGATGCGGCCTTTGTGGCCGCCCATCATGCAGTACGATTTTTTGCGATCAGTATTTTGGTGCCGATAATCGCGGCCCGCCAGCGATCGCGTTCCGGTTCAACCGCCTGACGCCTCGAATATCTGCGCGCGGCGATTGACTTCCGCCGCCGTTGCCGGACCGCTCAGCGGCAGGCTCAGCGCCTCGAATGTTTCCACCAGCGCCGCCGTCAGCGTTTCGATCAGCGCATCATCGTGCAGTGGTGTCGGCGTAATGCGAAGACGCTCCGTGCCGCGTGGCACGGTCGGGTAATTGATCGGCTGGATATAAATGCCATGCCGGTCAAGCAGCCGGTCCGATGCCAGCTTGCACGAATGGGGATCGCCTACCAAAATTGGCACGATATGGGTCTCGGACGCCATTACCGGTAGATTGGCATCGACAAACGCAGCCTTGGCCCGCGCCGCCTGACGCTGCTGGCCCTGACGTTCTATGTTTGACGATTTCAGATGCCGGATTGAAGCGCAGGCCGCAGCGGCAATCGCCGGCGGCAGTGCTGTCGTGAATATAAAACCCGGCGCATAGGAACGCACTGCATCTATAATAGCGCCATGACCGGAGATGTAGCCGCCCAGCGTCCCGAACGCCTTGGCCAGCGTGCCCTCGATCACATCGATCCGGTCCATCACCCCCTCGCGTTCGGCAATACCGCCGCCGCGCGGTCCATACATGCCCACCGCATGCACTTCATCGATATACGTCATGGCGCCATACTTGTCGGCCAGATCGCAGATATCGGCAATCGGCGCGACATCGCCATCCATCGAATAGACGCTTTCAAAAACAATCAGCTTGGCCCGGTCCTGGTCCGCCGACTGCAACAGGTCCTCAAGATGGGCAAGGTCATTGTGCCGCCAGACCTGCTTGTGACAGCCGGAGCGCCGCACGCCTTCAATCATCGACGCATGATTGAGCTGATCGGACAGGACCAGGCAATCCGGCAAAAGCCGGGCCAATGTCGAAATCGCTGCCTCGTTGGAAATAAAGCCCGATGTGAACACCAGCGCCGATTTCTTGCCGTGCAGATCGGCCAGCTCCGCCTCCAACTCAACGAGAGGATGGTTGGTGCCGGAAATATTTCGGGTGCCGCCGGCGCCAACGCCCATGCGTCCGGCGGTTTCCTGCAATGCGGCGACAACTTGCGGGTGCTGGCCCATGCCCAGATAATCATTGGAGCACCAGATCGTAATATCCCGGCTTTCACCGTCGCGGCGGTAAATTGCCTTGGGAAAGCGGCCAACCTGCCGCTCCAGATCGGCAAATATGCGGTAGCGCCTTTCTTCGCGCAACGCATCGACCGCGCGCTCGAAGTGACTATCGTAATCGAACATAAACTCGCTCCCGCTGGGACAGGTCTTATTAGTCAGGTTTGGGCGGCAATTGCCAGCGGCAGCTTGCCGCGCCCTGCGCAATAAAGATCACAAGATTGTTGGTCCACTCATTGACCAAGATCAATCGGCCACAGAAATGGAGCGAAAATTAGAATATATCAGCAAATTGATAACGCGAGAGACGCCTTTTTGGGGCGGCCGGATGCGCTACTCCGCTGCCACCAGCGGCAGTTCCTCATCGGCGGGCGGCTGTGCTGAAAGAGTCGCCGGCCAGCGCACAGGGAATACACCGTGGCGTCTTTTGTCACGGATCACATTCGTAACCGTCTCCGCCGTGACAAAAGGCAACTGCGAGGCGAAGGAATAAACCAGGGCAATATCGCACAAGATATTGATAATACGAGGAATTCCGCCGCTTGCCGCATGAACCAGCATACAGGCATCGCGGTTGACCAGATCGCGCCGGCCACCGGCGGTGTGGAGGCGATGGGCGATATATTCGATGGTTTCCGCTTCCGCCAATGGTTCCAGATTGAATTCCGAAGCAACACGCTGGGTTATCTGCGCCAGTTCCGGATCGCGCAAAATTTCGCGCAATCCCGGTTGACCGGCCAGGATGATCTGGAGAAGCTGGTCCTTGTCGGCATTGATATTTGACAGCATCCGCAGTTCTTCGAGCCGTTCCGCCCCCAGGTTCTGCGCTTCATCGACTATCAGCACGGTACGCCGGCCGGCCGCATATTCGCTGATCAGAAATTTCTGGAAGCGGTCGTAAAGACCGACGATCCCAATCCGCTCATGGGGTTGGTCGAACGCCATCATGATCCACTTGAGCAGGCTTTTTTCCCGCCGCACGATATTGGATAACAGCGCCACATTGGCGTCGTCGCCAATTTCATTGAGAAGATGCCGGATCAGGGTTGTCTTGCCACACCCGATCTCACCAGTGATGACCGTGAATCCGGCCCGGTTGATCACGCCATAACTCAGCATGGCATAAGCCATACAGTGATTACGGCCCCAATAAATCAGGTCCGGATCCGGTTGAATTGAAAACGGCTTTTCCGAAAAGCCGTAATACGCTTCATACATTGCGCCAGCCCAACTGGCACCCCCTGTAGAAACAAGTTAGCGCGATATGAACCATTGCACAACTGCAACGGTGATCAAGTTGGCCGAACGGCACTGGTGGGTTCAAATATGTGGCCAGCGATCGCGGTTGTGATCAGATCAATGACCAGATCTAACCACGCCGGCCGAAGTTTACGGCTGTGGCGCGACTTCCTTGAGTGGCGCCGGCCAACGTGCCGCCACATCAACCTGGAACACGCCATATTGCTGCTTGTCCGCCAACACCTTCTGGACCGTTCCTTCGGTGACTTGCTGCTCGGAGGAGGCAAAAGCATAGACCAGTGCGGTATCGCACAGCACGTTGATCACCCGCGGCACGCCGCCGCTTGCATCGAAAACCAGCCGCCGGGCATCCGGCGCAATCAGACGGTTATGGCCGCCGGCCACAGCCAGGCGATGGCTGATATAGGCGTCTGTCTCTTCCTGAACGAGCGGCCGAAGGTGAAAATCAGAAGAGACACGTTGGGTAAATTGCAACAGTTCCGGCCGCTGCAGCATGTCCCGCAACTGCGGTTGCCCTAACAGCACCAGCTGCAGCAACTGATCCTTGTCCGCATTGATGTTGGACAGCATGCGCAATTCTTCCAAGTTTTTCATACCCAGATTTTGCGCTTCATCGACAATCAGGATTGTCCGGCCACGCTCGGCATATTGACTGATCAGATATTTGCGGAACCGGTCGTAAAGGCCGACATAGGTTTCATCGCCAAATTCCTGGCCGAACTCCATCAGGATCCAGTCCAGCAGGCGGTTGTCGCTGCGCCGCACATTCGACAGAAGGCCAATATTCAACTCGCCATCCACCTGGTTGAGGAGGTGACGGATCAAAGTGGTCTTGCCACAGCCGATCTCGCCCGTGACGACCGTAAACCCGGCGCGATTCATCAGGCCATATTGCAGCATGGCATAGGCCATCGAATGCGTCCGTCCCCAATACATGTATTCGGGGTCCGGCAGGATCGAGAACGGCTTGTCGTTAAGGCCGAAATAGGCTTCGTACATAAATACCCGTCTGGTTGTGCTTTCCCGCACTAGTGATTAGGTGGCGCAACCCACCCTGACAAGGCGCAATACGCTTGTTTGATTAAGGCCGTAACACAACAGTTGGGGCAACGCCTGCCTCGGTGCCGGGGCCAGAACGGCCCAGCCGCCATGTTAGGGACAGTAAATGGCGGCAAAATGACCGATCAGTCCCGGAAGGCGCGTCCAATCTGCTCGCTCAGCGGTTTGAGTACATAAGTCAGCGCCGTTCGGTCATTGGTCCGGATATAGGCCTGCGCCGGCATTCCCGGTTTCAGCACCTGGCCCTCCAGTTTTTCCAGTTCATCGGGCGGCACCGCGATATCAATGACATAAAACGGCGCTTGCGTTGTCTGGTCCAGCGACAGATCAGCGCCAATCGTCAACACCGAGCCAATAATATCGGGCGTATTGCGCTGGCTGAATGCGGAAAACTGGATACGCGCCGCCTGGCCAATGGCAACCTGATCGATATCCTCCGGCCGCACCTGGGCACGCACCACCAACTCGTCATTGTCGGGAATGATCATCATCGCCGGCTGGCCGGCGGCCAAAACACCGCCCTCGGTGTGGACATTGAGTTCATGCACGATACCGGCGCGCGGCGCGCGGATTTCGATCCGGTTCAGCCGGGTGCGGGCGGCCACGACCTGTTCCTGAAGTCGTCCGATCTCGGTCCGTGTCGCGGTCATCTCTTTCAAGGTTTCGGCCCGCCGATCCTCATCGACCTGGATGATTTTCAATTCGATCTCGATAATCCGGCCCTTGAGCCGGGCGATATCGGCGGTCAGTTGTGCAGCTTCCCCGACAAGATCAGTTTTCTCCCGGCTCAACGCCAGAATGCGGCGCTTGGGAACCAGCCCCTTGGCCTGCAGCGCCTTCAGGTCGGTCAGTTCACCGACCAGGATATCGGCCTTTTCGGATTTGGCTTGAAATTGGGCTTCCAGCCCGCCGATCTGGTTTCCCAGTTGTGCCACCTGCTCGCGCAATTGCTGTTTTTTGCCCTGGGCTGATTCAAGCCGCGCATTCAGCAGCTTGATCTGGCTGCGCAAAATGCGGCGCACAGCCGGCTCATCGACCCGCTCAGTCAGACTTTCAGGCACAAACAACTGGTCCCGCTCTTCGCGTTCGGCGTCAAGCCGCTCTTGCTCAACCAGCAATTCGTGAAGCTGGCCCTCAAAAATCGACAGGTTCGCACTGGCATCGGTATCGTCAAGCCGGATCAGCGGATCACCGGCGTCGACATGGTCGCCATTGCTGACAAACAACCGCATCACGATGCCGCCTTCCAGATGCTGAACCGCTTTCGCATTGGATTTCAGCGCCACCTGACCGCGGGCGATAACCGCGCCGGAAATCTGGGCCTGCGCCCCCCAACCAAACACCGCCAACACCAGAACCGCGACGATGCCGAAGCCGATATATTCCGTTTTTTTGATCGAGCGTTGGACGTCAGACATCAGCTTCCCGATCCGATATGTGTGACCCGCTTTGGCACCATGATATTTGACGGCCCGCCACCGGCCCCTCCGGTTCCGGCTCCCTCAGTTCCGCTACCGGTTTGCGCCACGGCCTGGGTAATCTGCCGCAACACGCCGTCCTTGGGGCCATAAAACACCTGCCGGCCGTCGCGAAGATAAAGCAGCGTATCCAGCGCATTGATCGCACTGGCCCGATGCGCAACCACGACAACAGTTGTGCCCTGTTTGCGCAGCGCAACGATCGCATTCATCAGCGCGTCATCGCCTTCAGAATCAAGGTTGGAATTGGGTTCATCCAGCACCACCAGTGCCGGCTTGCCATACACCGCCCGCGCCAGCGCCACCCGCTGGATTTGCCCGGCTGACAGTTGCGCGCCATCCAGACCGACAACCGTGTCGTAGCCATTTTCCAGCGACAAGGCCAGGCGGTGAACGCCGGCCAGTTCCGCCGCCGCCATGATGCTTTGCGGAGTCGCGTCCTTGTCGAAACGCGAAATGTTCTGCGCCAGCGTGCCCGGCAGAAGGACGATTTCCTGGGGCAAGTATCCCAGGTGCCGGCCCAGCGCGTCGCTGTCCCACTGATCGTGGGACGCGCCGTCAAGCCGAACATCGCCGCGCTTGTTCGGCCAGATGCCCAAAAGCGCCTTGGCAATGGTCGACTTGCCGGCGCCGGATGGACCGATAATTCCCAGGCCATCGCCCGGCTGAAGATCAAAACTGGCACCAGCCACGGCCGGTTTTGTCTTCCCCGGAATGAGACAGATCAGGTTGCGGACGCTGATTTGACCTTTCGGCCGGGGCAATGCGGTCCGCTCCGGTGGTGTCGGCAGAACCGTCAAAAGCTGCTGTATACGGCTCCAGGAGCGCTGCGCGGTGATAAAGCTGCGCCAATGCACAATCAGTTGTTCCATCGGCGCCAGCGCACGGGACATGATGATCGAGGCCGCGATCATGATGCCGGGTGTGATGTCCTGACGGATGGCCAGCCACGCGCCGACGGCCAGAATTCCCGATTGGAACACCAGCCGTGCCGCCTTGGAAATGGAGGAGACCAAACCGGCCCGGTCGCCGGTCTCTGAAAGGGAAACCAGCGCTTTATTCTTGCGTTCCGCCCATAGCGCCAGCAGCGCCTTGCCCATGCCCAGCGCATTGATGATCCCGGCCTGTCGCCGCCCCTCCTCGGCAAACCGGTGGGCAGATTCCGATGCCATCGTCGCCTTGATCTGGGCATCCTGTGTCAGGACCTTGTTGAGCACCGCCAGAACCGCCAGGATCGCTGCGGCAACAATTGCGAATATCCCCAGCAGCGGATGGAAGATGAAGACCAGGAAAATATAGATCGGCACCCACGGCACATCGAAGAAGGCCAAAGGGCCGGGACCGGCGATGTAGCCGCGGATCAAATCGAGATCGCGCAAGGGCTGCGAGCCGGCGCCTTTGACCTCCTTGGCGGTCAACGCAAACACGCCACGGAAAATATCGCGGTAAAGAATTTCGTCCAGCCGCCGGCCGAGCCGGACAAGGATGCGTCCGCGGATCATCTCCAGAAGGGCAAGAAAGATATAGAGCACGACCACAAGGCCGATCAGCACCAGAAGGGTCGGTACGCTGCCCGACGGCAGGACCCGATCGTAGATTTGCAACATGAACAGCGGACCGGCCAGCATCAAAAGGTTGATGACCAGGCTGAACAGGCCCAGCGACCACAGCGCCGAACGCCCCGTCGCCTTCGCTTCGTCGAGCGAAGAGCGCGGTTCTTCACCCGTTTTGGCCGGGTTTGCCTTGAAAAAATCGCTGTGCTGCGTCTCGGTCATCGTCCAGATCGCGCCTGTTGGCCCGCTCGCCCTCACTATCACCTTGCAAGGCCCGGATCAAAAATATGACCCCGCGCCCGTCTTGCCGATCACAGATAACTGGCGTGGGCTGCCCGCATTTCAGTACCGCCTATAGTTAATGAATCATAGACATGGAGATTGTGTAAAAGCGCCCCGGCCCTTGACTTCAACAATATATCGGCGGGATGGGGTATTGAAGGCGATTTGGTCGGTTCTCCAGATATCGCCTGGAATTCGGAGGGTGCATGAATAACACGCAACCGCAAGGCCAGGGGTCTGGCACTCCGCCCGGCCCGGCCCGCTTCGAATGGCAAGATCCACTTCTTCTGGATAGCCAACTGTCACAAGACGAGCGTCTGATCGCTGACACTGCACGCAATTTTGCACAAGACCGACTTATGCCGGTTGTCGTCGGCGCATGGCGCAATGAGACCGACAACGCCGAAATATTCGCGGAAATGGGCGCCTTGGGATTGCTCGGACCCACATTGCCAGACACCTATGGCGGTGCCGGAACCAGCTATGTCGCCTATGGCCTGATCGCCCGGGAAATCGAACGGGTGGATTCCGGCTACCGGTCAATGATGAGCGTGCAATCATCGCTGGTCATGCATCCGATCTACGCCTACGGCACGGAAGGCCAGCGCCAGAAATACCTGCCCAAGCTGGCAAGTGGCGAATGGATCGGCTGTTTCGGGCTGACTGAACCCGAAGCCGGTTCCGATCCCGGCGGCATGAAGACCAGGGCAGAAAAAATCGGCGACGGCTATCGGCTGACGGGCACCAAAACCTGGATTTCCAACGCCCCGATCGCCGACGTTTTCATCGTCTGGGCAAAGTCTGAAGCAGATAATGGCAACATCCGCGGTTTTATTCTGGAAAAGGGCACGACCGGCCTGTCTGCGCCGAAGATCGCCGGCAAGCAGTCCTTGCGGACATCGGTGACCGGCGAAATTGTCATGGAGGGTGTCGAAGTCGGCGACGACGCGCTGCTACCCAATGTCAGCGGCATGAAAGGGCCGTTTGGTTGCCTGAACATGGCCCGCTACGGCATTGCCTGGGGCACCATGGGCGCGGCGGAATTTTGCTGGCATGCCGCCCGACAATATGGCCTCGACAGGAAGCAGTTCGGACGGCCGCTGGCCCAGACCCAACTGTTTCAGAAAAAACTGGCCGACATGCAGACCGAAATCACACTGGGGCTGCAGGCGGCATTGCGGGCCGGGCGGCTTCTCGATGCCGGCCAGCTGGCACCCGAAGCCATCTCGCTCATCAAGCGCAACAATTGCGGCAAAGCCCTCGACATCGCCCGTGCCGCTCGCGATATGCACGGCGGAAATGGTATTGCGGAGGATTTTCATGTCTTCCGGGTGATGGCCAACCTGGAGACGGTCAATACCTATGAAGGCACCCACGATATTCATGCCCTGATCCTGGGACGGGCCCAGACCGGGCTTCAGGCATTCTTTTGAGCACCGTATAAAGGATGCCGGGGCCAGCAGATCAATTGAGATAAGGTGCCAGAAGCCCATGATACCGGCGCGTATAAGCCGGTTTCAGGTCTTTGCGCACATGATTGATTGTGTTGGACAATTCCGGCTGGGGTACACAAGATGGCGATTCGGCGGCAACGATCAGGCCGGCGTCGGTTATATCTTCATTTATCGCCTGCAAATATGCCGCGCCCGCCTCGCAGGCCCCGGCAAAAACTGGGCCATGAGCATAAATGCAATTGATCCCCTTGCGCGCGCAAAGCTTGGCGATCTGCTTCAAAAACAGCGTCTTTTGCGGATTGATCCGCTCCGGACGCAATCGCAGATAATCCCCGGTCGCAATATGACTGACAGCCCCGGCCACGTCGGGTTGCCGGAGGAACCCGTTTTCGATGGGATTGCTTTCTCGCCCGATCGCGGCCCGCATCACCCCGCCCATCGCGCCCCCCACGATCTGGCTATCGAGATAAAAGGAAAGCCGAGTTGTAAGCCGGTTCATAGCTGGAATCAGCGCCGGTAAAGGCTCCAAAGGGCGCGCCAGAACATAGCCAATGGTCGACAAATCGCGGGTCATCATGTCCAGCGCATGGACCAGCACAATCGTGTCCGGTCTGAACCGCTCTAAAGCCCGGACAATCATGGAATAGGAACCGGCATAGCCATAGGTGCCGGTCAGCGCCAATTGCATGGCGGGCTCGCCGGCTACCGCCGACCACACGCCTTGATCAAACATTGCGCCCAGCGAACTGTCGCCGACAAATAGCGTGCGCACCGGTGCCGCCGTGTCCAGTTTGCGGATTTGATGGTTCAGGATTTTCGTGTTGCGGATATCGATCAAATCATGGCGCAGGGCGATATGGGAAAATATCGCCACAGCAACTAGCAACGCGATCGTGCCGCCAACCATGAATGCGACATAGGTTGCTGCGCTGCCTGCCTTGCTGCTGCGCTCAGAACTGGAAATAGAGAAATCGCGATGGGTCATTGAACTGGATCAGACAGACGGCAAGGACAAGGCCCGTTGCCAGAGCAAAACGGGGACGGAGCAACCAAACCGGTCGAAAGCGTGCGGGCCGGGCAGGGGAGGATCGCGACAGATGCGTGGCCGGGTATCCTTTTGTTGCGATGATGGGGCGCACGCCCCGCATGATTTCCATTGAGTTGGGGCAAAGCCATACCAGGCACAACAACGCCGGAATCCACAACAGTATTTGGGCCGGGTCCACGGCCAGACCGTCGAATACGACGCCAGGCGGGTCGACAATGCCAGGCAGCAATCCGGCAACCGGTGCAAAGGCTGCGGGCAGGGATATGCCGTTCAGGCCGGCCATGCCTGCATAGACCAGAGTCATGGCTCCGGCATCGGCGGCGCGAAACGGCACCCAGGTCAAGACGATCAGCACGAAGATGGCAGCGCGTTGGATGCCGACCGGCATTCGCATTGCACTGATTTGAGTGCGCCCGGTTTGCGGATCGGTAGCCCGGCTTGCCTGCCAATGGCGCCAGCCCTGATTGATCACGATCAGGATGCCGTGAAGCACCCCCCAGATAGCAAAAGGCCAACCGGCGCCGTGCCAGATCCCTCCCAGCACCATGGTGATGAAAACATTCACATACCGGCGCGCCGGCCCGGATCGGTTGCCACCAAGCGGCACATACAGATAGTCGCGCAGGAATCGAGAGAGCGTAATGTGCCAGCGACGCCAAAAATCGATGATTGATGTTGCCTTGTATGGCGAGGCAAAATTCATCGGCAGTCGGATGCCGAACAGCCGCGCTAGCCCGACTGCCATGTCGCAATAGCCGGAAAAATCAAAGTAGATCTGGAAAGCAAAACACAGCGCACCGGACCAGGCATCGATCAGCGTTGGCGCAAGGCCCGCCGCCGCGCCGTCAAACACCAGATCGGCCGGCACGGCCATGCTGTCGGCAATGATTACCTTTTTGGCCAGTCCGATCACAAAGATCGTGCCGCCGATCGCCAGATCACGGATGATGCGCCCGGAACGGCCGCGCCCGAACTGCGGCATCATTTCCCGGTGGTGAACAATCGGTCCAGCAATCAGCTGCGGGAAAAAACTGACGAATAGGCAATAACGCAAAAGCGAGGAATCGAACCCGGCCCGGCGATAGACATCCACCAGATAGGCGATCTGCTGAAAGGTAAAAAACGAAATGCCAATTGGCAGGGCAATGTGAGCCAGTTCGAACCCGGTCCCGGTCGTTCTGTTGAACTCATCGACAAGGAAATTGCTGTATTTGAACCAGCCAAGCAGGCCAAGATTGGCCGCAATGCCGACCGAAAGCACCAGCCGGCGCGACAGTGTCCGCAAACCGGCCAGCGCGTCCAGATGGGCCGCGATCAGATAATTGGCAAAAATCGACCCGCCAAGAATGAAAACATAGGCCAGGTTCCAATAGGCATAGAAAACAAAGGAACCCGCAATCAGAACGCCGATCGCCAATTTCGGCAACCCGGCCCTTTCCGCAACGTGAAAAAGCAGCCACGCGACCGGAAGAAAAACAAACAAAAACGAGATCGAATTGAAGAGCATCAAGAATTCGGCAGTTTACTCTTACTGTAGTGGTCGTTGGGCAGACTAACTGTGCAGCGCCAGGTTGCAATACTCGAATGCAAGTGGCGATTGACCATCAAGTCGCCGTTCAACGCGCGCGACGGGCCGCGATGACCGGTTCAAACAGGCCAGTTCCTGTCGCGGCCAAACGCACATTTGATCGCGTTTCCAAGGAAATGAGATACCGTTGTCGCAAGGCCTTTGCGGCTGAAAACCTGATACGGCTTGACTGGTTCCAGGTAACGGGTCTTGTGGGATCACAAAACAATAAGAGGCTGGGATGGCTGAAGTAATAGCAGATATTGAAATTGCCCGGGCGGCCGAGAAAAAGCCGATACAGGAAATCGGCGCGAAGCTCGGCATCGACACCGAACATCTCCTGCCCTTTGGCCATGACAAAGCCAAGATATCAGCAGAGTTCATCGCCGGTCTTGAAGGCCGTAGCGATGGTCATCTGATCCTGGTGACCGCCGTCAATCCGACGCCGGCCGGCGAAGGCAAGACGACCACCACTGTTGGCCTTGGCGATGGACTGAACGCGATTGGCAAAAACGCCGCGATCTGTATCCGCGAGGCCTCGCTCGGCCCCTGCTTTGGCATGAAGGGCGGCGCTGCCGGCGGTGGCTATGCCCAGGTTGTGCCGATGGAGGACATGAACCTTCATTTCACCGGCGATTTTCACGCCATCACCAGCGCCCATAATCTGCTCAGCGCCATGATCGACAATCACATCTACTGGGGCAACGCGCTGGAGATCGACACCCGCCGTGTCGTCTTCCGCCGGGTGCTCGACATCAACGACCGGGCGCTGCGCCAGATTGTCGCCAGTCTCGGTGGTGTCGCCAACGGCTTCCCGCGTGAGGCCGGGTTCGACATTACGGTCGCCTCGGAAGTGATGGCGATCCTGTGTCTGGCGACCGGTCTGGAAGATCTGCAAAAACGCCTTGGCGACATCATCGTCGCCTATCGCCGCGACCGTTCGCCGGTCTATTGCCGCGATATCAAGGCCGATGGCGCCATGACAGTTCTGCTCCAGCAGGCGGTCCAGCCCAATCTGGTGCAGACTTTGGAAAACAATCCGGCGTTCGTCCATGGCGGACCGTTCGCCAACATCGCCCATGGCTGCAACTCAGTGGTCGCAACCACGACGGCGCTGAAACTGGCGGATTATGTGGTCACCGAGGCCGGTTTCGGAGCTGATCTGGGCGCGGAAAAATTCTTCAATATCAAATGCCGCAAAGCCGGCCTGAAGCCCGAAGCCGTGGTGCTTGTCGCCACCGTGCGCGCCATGAAGATGAATGGCGGCATTGCCCGTGCCGATCTTGGGCCGGAAAATGTCGAGGCGGTTGTCAAAGGCTGCGCTAATCTGGGCCGGCACATAGAAAATATCAAACAGTTTGGCGTGCCGGCTGTCGTCGCAATCAATCATTTTATCAGCGATACCGATGCCGAGATCGAGGCGATAAAAGCCTACACCGTAGCGCAAGGGGCCGAGGCGATCGTCTGCCGCCACTGGGCCGATGGTTCAAAAGGCATCACCGTGCTGGCCGAACGGGTCGTTGAGATTGTCGAAGGCGGCGCATCCCAGTTCGCGCCGCTTTATCCCAATGACATGTCCCTGTTCGACAAGATCGACACGGTCGCCAAGCGGATTTACCGCGCCGACGAGGTGATCGCCGACAAGAAAATCCGCGACCAGTTGCGCCAGTGGGAGGAGCAGGGCTACGGCCATCTGCCGGTCTGCATGGCCAAGACGCAATATTCCTTCACCACCGACCCGACCGTGCGCGGTGCGCCGACCGGCCACACCGTGCCGATCCGCGAAGTGCGGCTTTCCGCCGGCGCCGGTTTTGTCGTGGTCATCTGCGGGGAAATCATGACCATGCCCGGCCTGCCCAAAGTGCCGGCGGCGGAAACAATCGGCCTCAATGATGATGGCCTGATCGAGGGCCTGTTTTGAGCGTCGGAGAAGCCGGATTGGCTACACGCATCGACGGCAAGGCGGTCGCCGCTAATCTGCGCAAGGTGATTGCCGCCGAAGTCGCCGCGCTGCAAACCGGCCACGGCATCACACCCGGGCTCGCGGTTATTCTGGTTGGCGAAGATCCGGCGAGCGAGGTCTATGTCCGCAACAAGGGCAAGCAGACTGTCGAGGTCGGCATGACCTCGATTGAGCATAAGCTCGATGCCGGCGTGTCGGAGGCCGATCTGTTCGCCCTGATCGACCGGCTGAATGCCGACCCGGCGGTGCATGGCATCCTGTGCCAGTTTCCGGTGCCGGACCATTTGAGCGAGGAGCGCATCGTCGCCCGCATCGATCCGGCCAAGGATGTCGATGGCCTGCACATTCTCAACGCCGGACTGTTGGCGTCGGGCGGCAAGGCGATGATCAGCTGCACGCCGCTGGGCTGCCTGATGTTGCTGCGCCAGCAACTGGGCGACATGTCGGGGATGAACGCTGTCGTTGTTGGTCGCTCCAATCTGGTCGGCAAACCGATGGCGGCGCTGCTGCTACGCGAAAACTGCACGGTGACCGTCGCCCATAGCCGCACCCGCGATCTGCCCGGCGTCTGCCGTGCCGCAGATATACTGGTCGCCGCCGTTGGCCGGCCTCAGATGATCGGCGGCGATTGGATCAAGCCCGGCGCCACGGTAATCGACGTTGGCATTAACCGGATATCGGCACCGGAAAAAGGCGAAGGCAAAATGCGCCTCGTCGGCGACGTAAACTTCGATGAGGCGATTTCGGTGGCCGGTGCCATTACCCCGGTGCCCGGCGGTGTTGGGCCCATGACCATCGCGTGCCTGCTGGCCAACACAGTGACAGCCTGCTGCCGCGCCAATGGCCTGCCCGATCCGGAAGGGATGGCGGCGTAATGCCCACTCAAATATCAGACGGGTTTCTAGCGACCGCTTGACGGGACCTAGAGCAGATTCGATCTACTCCGGCTCATATCCGCAAGCCTTGAAATAGTTGGCACACTGATCGGCGGGGTATTTTTCGATTGCGTTTGCGATGGCGTCGTCCAGTTCCTCCTTCGTGCGTGCTGCCGCTTTTCTCAACA
>CAXMRP010000086.1:0-5641 GCA_964196155.1 uncultured Polyangiaceae bacterium | reverse complement strand
ATTCCTCAAAGGCGCCGCCACCGGCAATTTCGGCATCAGTTACCGGCAAGGCCGCCCGGTCGCCAAAATCATTGCCGAGCGCGCGCCGGCAACCCTGGAACTGGCCGCTGTATCTGGCGTCTTCGCGATCCTGTTCGGCGTCGCCTTCGGCGTCTTCACCGCCATCCGCAAGGGCGGCATCCTGTCCAATGCCATCATGACAATCTCGCTGATCGGCGTATCGCTGCCGACCTTCCTGATCGGCATTTTGCTGATTTATCTGTTTTCGGTGGAGTGGCACCTGTTACCCAGTTTCGGGCGCGGCGATACGGTCAAGATCGGCGGCTGGACTACCGGCTTTTTGACCGCGTCCGGCCTGAAAGCGCTGATTCTGCCCTCCATCACCCTTGGCCTCTACCAGATGACCCTGATCATGCGGCTGGTGCGCTCCGAAATGCTGGAGGTGCTGCGCCAGGACTATATCCGTTTTGCCCGCGCCCGCGGCTTGCGCGACCGTACTGTCCATTTCCGCCACGCGCTGAAAAACACCCTTGTCCCGGTGGTCACCGTCATCGGCCTGCAGCTGGGCTCCATCATCGCCTTCGCCATCATTACGGAAACCGTCTTCCAGTGGCCCGGCGTCGGCCTGTTGTTCATCAACGCCATCCAGTTTGTCGATATCCCGGTGATGGCCGCCTATCTGATGCTGATCTCGGTGATGTTTGTTGGCATCAACCTGATCGTCGACCTTTTATATTTCGCCATCGATCCGCGCCTGCGCGCCGATCGAACGGCGGCGGCGCATTAGGCCGGGACGGGACAGATCATGGACACCCTCAACCGCGCCTGGCAGTCCGATATCATCTGGTCGTTCCGCCACAAGCCTGTCGCCATCCTCTCCTTTGCCGTCGCCTTCACCCTCATCGCCGGCGCGGTGCTGGCGCCGCTGATCGCCCCCCACGATCCGTTCGATCCGGCAACCCTCAATCTGATGAACGGCTTTTCCGCGCCCGGCGTACCCAATGCGTTTACCGGCGACAGCTTCTGGCTCGGCACCGACGATCAGGGCCGCGATGTCTTTTCGACCATCCTGTACGGCATGCGCATATCGCTGTTTGTCGGCTTTTCCGCCGTGTTGTTCGCCATGGTACTTGGCGTATCGCTGGGCCTGATCGCCGGCTATGTTGGCGGCTGGGTCGAGACCATCATCATGCGCATTGCCGATGTGCAGCTGACCTTCCCGGCCATCCTCGTCGCCATGCTGATTTTCGGCATCGCCAAGGGCTTCACCCCGGTGCATCTGCGCGACCAGATGGCGATCTGGGTGCTGATCCTGGCCATCGGCCTGTCCGACTGGGTGCAGTTCGCCCGTGTCGTGCGCGGCGCCACGCTGGTCGAAAAGAACAAGGAATATGTCCAGGCCGCCCGGCTGATCGGCCGCCGCCCGGGGGCCATCATGCTGCGCCACATCCTTCCCAATGTGCTCTCGCCGGTGCTGGTCATCGGCACCATCTCGTTGGCGCTGGCGATAATCGCCGAAGCCACCTTGTCGTTTCTGGGTGTCGGCGCACCGCCGACCCAACCCTCGCTGGGCACCCTGATCCGCATCGGCCAGGGCTTCCTGTTTTCCGGCGAATGGTGGATTCTGCTGTTTCCGGCCTTCACGCTTCTGGCGCTGGCGCTGTCGGTCAATCTGCTCGGCGACTGGTTGCGCGACGCGCTGAACCCGAAGCTGCGCTGATGGATGCCCCCGTCCTGTCCGTCCGCGACCTGATTGTCGAAATCCCGGTGCGCAATGCCATCTTGCGGCCGGTCGACAAGATCAGTTTCGACATTGCCGGCGGCGAAATCCTCGGGCTGGTCGGCGAAAGCGGCGCCGGCAAGTCGATGACCGGCAATGCGGTGATCGGCCTGCTGGACAGGCCGGCTCATATAACCGGCGGCGAAATCTGGCTGAAGGGTCAGCGCATCGACAATCTGCCGGCCGAGGCCATGCGGCGCTTGCGTGGTAGCGAAATCGGCATGGTGTTTCAGGACCCGCTTACCTCGCTCAATCCGCTTTTACCGGTCGGCGAGCAGCTGGTCGAGACCATGCTGGAACATTTGCCGCTTACCCGCGATGAAGCGCAGAAAAAGGCGGTCGCGGCGCTCGATGAAGTCGGCATTCCGGCCGCCGGCAACCGCGTCAACGGCTATCCGCACGAATTTTCCGGTGGCATGCGCCAGCGCATCGTCATCGCGCTTGCCTTGTGCGCGCAGCCGGCACTGGTGATCGCCGACGAGCCGACCACCGCGCTGGATGTCTCGGTGCAGGCGCAGATCATGGCACTGCTCAAGCGCCTGTGCCGGGACCGCGAGACGGCGATCATGCTGATCACCCACGACATGGGGGTCATCGCCGAGGCGTCCGACCGGGTCGCCGTGCTCTATGCCGGACGGCTTGCCGAACTTGGCCCGGTGCGCGACGTGCTGACGACACCGGCCCACCCTTATACGATTGGCCTGATGGCCTCGACGCCGCTGGCATCGGCGGGCAAACAGCGGCTCAACCAGATCCCCGGCACCATGCCGCGCCTGACTGATCTGCCGGCAGGTTGCGCCTTCCATCCCCGCTGCACCCGCGCTGACGGCCAATGCTGCGTTGATCCGCAGCCTACCCTGGCCACCTACCAACAGCGCGCCGCCTGCTGGCATGCGGGCGCGCCCGCGCCATGACCAACGGTCCCGTCAGCACCAGCCCGATTAGTAGCGACCATGTGAGTAACGACCCCGTCAGTAATGAGATGAGCGATCACACCGACGCGCTGGTGGCTGTGAAAAATCTGACCCGGATATTCGATGTCTCGCTGCCCCTGTTGAACCGCATTGTCGAACGCAAGGACAGGGCGTTCCTGACCGCGGTGTCGGAAGTCAGTTTTCAGATAAAGGAGCGTAGCGTCTACGCCCTCGTCGGCGAGAGCGGCTCGGGCAAATCGACCATCGGCAAGATCATTGTCGGCCTCACCGCACCGACCAGCGGCAGCGTCGAGATCGCCGGTGTCGATCTGTTTCGCGAGGCCGACCCGCAAAAGATCGAGGCCGTGCGCTCCGATATCCAGATGATCTTTCAGGATCCCTATGCCAGCCTCAACCCGCGCTGGCGGGTCGGGTCGATCATCACCGAACCGGTGCGCGCGCGTGGCGGCGACACGGCGGGCCTGGCCGAAAAGCTGTTGCAACAGGTCGGACTGTCCACCGACGATATGGGCAAGTACCCCCACGAATTTTCCGGCGGCCAGCGCCAGCGCATCGGCATCGCCCGGGCGTTGGCCTCAAATCCAAAGCTGATTGTCTGCGACGAGCCGACCTCGGCGCTTGATGTGTCGGTGCAGGCGCAGGTGCTCAACCTGATGAGCGACCTGAAAGACGCCCTCAGCCTCACCTATCTGTTTATCTCTCATGATCTGACCATCGTCGAACACATGGCCGACATTATCGGCGTGCTCTATCTTGGCCGGTTGGTCGAGGAAGCCCCCCGCGATACCCTGTTTGCCGGGCCGAAGCATCCCTATACGCAGATGCTGTTCGAGGCCGCCCCGCGGCTGGACGGATTTGGCCGCGAGGCCGAACCGCCACAGGGCGAAATTCCCGACCCGATCAACCCGCCGGCTGGCTGCGCTTTCCACCCCCGTTGCCCGCTGGCCGTCGACCGTTGCCGCGCCGAGCGCCCGCAAATGCGCAACCTTGACCGCACCCGTGTTGCCTGCCATCTGGCCGAGTAGCAGGGTCTGTCGGGATTTTACCCGCAAGCATCCAAACCGAATGGAGAGATAACATGGCCGAAGCATTGATCGCCTGGGGCGGCTGGCAAGGCCACGAGCCTGAACAATGCGCCGAAATCGTGCGCGCCATGCTGGAGGCCGAAGGCTTCACCGTCCACGTCAAGGCCGGGTCGCAGGCATTCGCCGATCCGCGCCTGTCTGATCTCAGCCTGATCGTTCCGATCATCACCCAGTCAGAAATCGAACAGGCCGCACTCGAAAACCTGGTTGCCGCCGTCGAATCCGGTGTCGGGCTTGCCGGTTTTCATGGCGGCATGGGCGATTCATTTCGCACCGCCATCGAGTACCAGTTCATGGTCGGCGGCCAGTGGGTCGCCCATCCGGGAAACATCATCGACTACCGGGTCGATATCACCCGGCCGGACGATCCGGTAATGGCCGGCCTGGCCAATTTCGATTACCGTTCCGAGCAATATTACCTGCATGTCGACCCGATCAACCAGGTGCTGGCCACCACCACCTTCACTGCCGACCACGCGCCGTGGGTTAAGGGCGTCAAAATGCCGGTGGTCTGGAAGCGCAATCACGGCAAGGGCCGCGTCTTTTACTCCGCCCTCGGCCATGTCGCCGCGGAATTTCAGGTGCCGGAAATGAAAACCATTTTCGCCCGCGGCATGTCATGGGCGGCGCGGCGGTAGATGCTAAATAGTGTTTTGGTTGAGGATCAGCGACGGCTGAGGGTCGGTGATATCTATGCCGGTTTTGCTTCACCAACCGGCTGTTCTTTTTCTGCCGCATCCGATGCCGCGGCAGCGATTGCGCGCTTTTCGTCCGCACTGAGATTATTTACATCGGTTTGACTGGGCAACTGCACCCGAACCTCTTTGCGGGCAAACTGGATACCGGCTTCCTCAAGCGCCTTTTGAACCCGCTGATAAATATCCTTACGGATAATCCACTGGCCGCCCGGCTTGGTCATGTATTTGCCGCGAATGACAATGCCGACATCATCGACCGCGTAAACCCCCTGGCTTTTGAACGTCTGAAGCAGGTCACCGGCGTAACTTTGCTCCAGCATGTCCTGGCCGACTTTCTTGAATATCCGTTTGATCTGATTGACGTCGGTCTCGAAAGGAAATGTAAACTTGAGTTTCATGATCACCCAGTCACGGGAATTGTTGGTGACCTTGGGGATCTCGCCGTAGGGGATTGTGTGTATCGGGCCGGTATGGTGGCGCAGTATTAGTGAACGCACGGAAATTTTCTCAACGGTACCGACCGTGTCGCCAATCACCAGATACTCACCAACCCTGAATGCGTCGTCGATCAGGAAAAATATCCCCGAAACCACATCGCGAACCAAAGTCTGCGCGCCAAAGCCGATGGCGATGCCGACAACGCCGGCACCGGCCAGAAGCGGTGTAATGTTGATACCCAGACTGCCGAGCGCAATCAGCAGCGTCACCGTGATAATTGCGGTCTGGATCGCCAGACGCAGCATCGGCAGTACTGTGGAAAGTCGCGAGCCGCCGGTGCCACCCCCCTCGCCACCACCGGGCTCATCTGCCGCAAGATCAAAGCCGAGGGATGTTTGCTCCGCTGCCAGTTTGCGGTTGAGCCACAAGGTTGTCAGCTCCCACACAAGATATCCCACTGCGATGACAATCAAAAATTCGACCAAATGCCCGGCCAGTTGTGCGCCCAGGCCGGCTGTTGCCAGATTGTTCAGATCAATGCCCCACAACCTGGCCATCAGCATTATTATCACGGCAAAAAGCGCCACTCTGCCAATTCTCACATAACTTTGTTTGGTTGACCGATAGGCACGTTCAGCAACTTCGCCCTCGCCAATCATCGGCGGTACCAGGTGGCGGACCAGGCCGCGCACCATGGTGTCCAGC
>CAXMRP010000085.1:0-4249 GCA_964196155.1 uncultured Polyangiaceae bacterium | reverse complement strand
GCAAAACCACAGGCCGACAATGCCCGCCCGCTGGTCGAAGCGCCGAAAATCGACATGCGCCTTGGCCGCTCGCAGGTGAAGGACGGCTCCGCCCGGGCCTTTGTCCGCCTCGACGATCACCCCTATGCCGGCATGACGGCTGTTGCCGACGCCAAAGTCGTCGATGACGCCGAACAGGTCGGTCAGCCCGAAGACAGTAGCGAGATGGTATTGCCGATCCGCCCCTTCCGCAATCCGATCGCCCGGGCGCTGGTTGAACAGCGGCGCAATCTGGCGCTCGATGCCAACCGCCAATACGATGTCGCCCAGGCGCTCGACGCCATGACCCTTTACCCGGAAATCCACATCCGCGATTCGTCGGTCTATCTTGGCCTGACCATTGCCTATCGCCGCCTCATCGGGGCTGAGACCGATGACCAGCTGCGCGATCTGCTGGACTATATGTGGGCGATGGCCCGGCAGATCGAGGACGGTGTCTTGTCCGACGCCGAAGACCGCCTCAATGCTGCCCGCGAAGCGTTGGAAGACGCACTGGAGCGCGGCGCCAGCGAGGAAGAAATCGCCAGCGCGATGGAAGAATTGCGTCAGGCAATGAACGAGTTCCTCCAGGAATTTGCCCAGCAGATGGGCGAACAGGCCCCGCAACTGTCGGAACTGATGCCCAATCTCGATGGTCAGCTTTTGAGCCAGCAGGATCTGCAAAAGATGCTCGACCGCATCGAGGATTTGGCCCGGCTCGGCGATATGGATTCCGCCCGCGAACTGCTCAGCCAGTTGCAATCGATGCTCGACAATCTGCAATCGGCGCAAAACAACCAGATGCAGGGGCCCAATGGCGAAATGATGCGCCAGCTGGAGGAACTGGGCCGCCTGATGCGCGAGCAGCAGCAGCTCATGGACGAAACCTTCCAGATGGATCAGGGCAACCGGCCCGACCGGTTTGGCGATCCGGGCGATCAACGACCGATGACACCGGAAGAACTGGCCGAAATACTCAAGCAGCTTCAGGAGGGCCAGAACGGTCTGAGCGCCGATCTACAGAAACTTCTGGAACAAATGCAGCAGGGCATGGCCGGCCAGCAACCGGGCGAGGGCCAGGAGGGTGAAGGCGGTGCATCAGGCAGATTGCAGAGTTTTGGCCGCGCCGGTGAAGCCATGGACGATGCCGGCAGGGCGTTGGGCAATGGCGAAAGCGGTCTGGCATTCGGCCGTCAGGGCGACGCGTTGCAGGCCCTTCGCAACGGCCTGGAAGGCATGCTCCAGCAAATGTTCTCAGGCCAGGGTCAGGGCAACCAGCAGATCGGTCAGGGTCAGGGCCGCCAGCCAATCGATCCGCTCGGCCGCCCCCAGCGCACCCAGGGGCCGGATCTGGGCCAGAATGTTGATATTCCCGACGAGATCGATGTCGAGCGCGCCCGCCGCATCCTGAACGCCATTCGTGAGAGATTGGGCGAACGCTTCCGCCCGCGCTTCGAACTGGATTATCTCGAACGCCTGTTGAAAACCGAATAGGCCGCGGCCAGCACTTGGCGCATCACCGATACCGGCACGGTCTCGGCCGCCACTGCTTCGATGTCAGGCGCGTCATCGAGCACCAGGTCAGCCCGCCCGCCTGCTTCATAGGCCCTGTCAATCGCCACGCGCATGTCCTCCAGCGAAAACGGCTTGGTCAGGATACCGCCGACTGTCTGCGGCATTATCTCGCTGTGTCCGCCGCTCTGATCGGCATATCCGGTCATCAGCAGCACCGGCAATTGCGGCCAGCGCTCGGCTGTCGACCGGGCAAGCTTGATCCCGTCCATCAGCGGCATCCGCACATCGGAAAACAAAAGATCGAACGCGCCGTCGGCCGCATCCAGCGCTTCCATGGCCGCCATGCCATCGCAGGCCGGATCGACGACATGGCCGTCAATTTCCAGCGCGCGGCCAACAAAGGCCCGCAAACTGTCGTCATCTTCCGTCAACAGGATCCGCACAACGCAACTCCGCAGATCGCCGGCGTTTAGGCACTATTGTCTGAATTGTCCTTCTCATCGGAAAACACACCGACAAACGGCAACTCGCGCCACGCATGACCGGCATCCATGCCATAGCCAACTACAAAATAGTCCGGACAGGTAAACCCAATATGTTCAGCTTCGATCGAAGTTGATCGACCTTCCGGCTTGTCGATCATCACCGCGACCCGCACCCGGCGGGCGTTGCGGTCCAGCATCAGATCGCGGGCAAAGCGCAGCGTCAGTCCGGAATCCAGCACATCATCGATGATCAGCACATCGCGCCCGGTGACCTCGCAGCCGATATCGCGCAGGATCCGCACTTCGCCGCTCGATGTCTGGCCCGATCCGTAACTGGACAGCGATATGAATTCGATCTCAAGCCGCACATCATGTTTGGAAAGCGCCCGCACCAGATCGGCGGCAAAAACGAAGCCGCCTTTCAGAACAACAATTGCCAAAAGGTTCTGCGGTTCGCTCGCGGCAATTTCCGCGGCCATGATTTCGACTTTTTCCGCAATTTCCTCGACGGAATAAAGGCTCTTTACAGAATTGATATCGGCGGCATCGGCCACGGCAATTTACTCCCAGTCAGGTGACGGCCATTCAGGTCACGGCCAGTCACGCCACATCCGGTCAGGCCAGGCAATGAACCAGCGCATACTGTAGCGCATTCACATGTCCTGTTGAACCGCATCGCCGTCTTGCTGCACCGGCTTGTTCGAAAACCGCACCGCTACCTTGACCGCCCCGCGCGGCGCACTGTCTATCTGAACCACGAACGGCACCGACTTGCCCGGATCGAGAACCGCGACCGGCGTGCGATAGCCGGTGCTCGCAACGATCCGGCCGGTATTATCCAGCAAGGTAATTTCCAGTTCCGGAATGGTCTTGATCTCGTTGCCCGGATTGGCGACCAGACCGGCAACCGCGACATGAATGCCCTCGCCGGTAAAGCGCCGCTTGCCGGCAACGCTTTCCAGTTCAAGCCCGACCAGATTGACCGGCAGGCCAACGCTTGCATAAAGGCTCGCCAGATCCGGCACCGCCGCCACGGCAATTTGCCGGCTGGCGACAAACCCGCCGATGAACATCAATGCCAGCATAACCGCCAGCATATTCCAGATCCGCGGTGGATTGGCCTTGCCGGGGATCGGCGCGCCGATTTCGATCTTGCCAGCCCAGGGATCGTGATTGTCGCCATAGGCAACCAGCGGCCGGCGAACCGCTTCCAGCGTGTAGCCCTTGGACCAGGCAATCGACTGGTTCTTGGGGTGGAGTGTTTGCAGGGCCCGGCCCTGGCTGCGTCGCACCGGCCAGCTTTCATCGCACCGCCGGCAGCGGATCATGTGGGTACCGCTATCCAGCAGGCTCGCCTTGACCGGTTCGGCAGCCCCGCATGAGGGGCAATGCAGGATCGTCAGATCCGGTGTGGAAACATCATCTGTATTGCGCGCATCCATGGCTCGCCCTTTCCGGTCTGCAACTCTTGCCTGATCTGTTTATATTTCTTACCCGGTAGCGTTAATGTCGGCTTAACATCGCTCCGTCATGAACGATGAATTGCAACAGAATGGGCGGCGAGAGGGATAAAACCCCGCTTACGAGGCGCAACGGTGATCAGATTTGAAAATGTCGGCCTGCGCTACGGCATTGGCCCGGAAGTCTTGCGCGACGTTAGTTTTCACGTCGAGCCGGGATCATTCCAGTACATCACCGGCCCTTCGGGCGCCGGGAAAACATCACTGCTGCGCCTGTTGTTTTTTTCGCTCAAGCCGTCGCGCGGCAATATGCGCATTTTCGATGCCGACGCTGCGACGGTCAGCCGTGCCAGTATTCCGGCCCTGCGGCGACGCATCGGCATGGTGTTCCAGAATTTTCGTCTGCTTGACCATATGACGACTTATGAAAATGTTGCCCTGCCCTTGCGGGTCGCTGGCGCGGACGAATCCACCTATCACCGCGATGTCGCGGAATTGATGGAATGGGTAGGGCTTGGCGACAAGATGTGGGTTCACCCGCCGGTCCTTTCCGGCGGCGAAAAACAGCGCGTTGCCATCGCCCGGGCGCTGATTACCCGGCCGGAAATCCTGCTTGCCGACGAGCCGACCGGCAATGTCGATCCCCCGCTTGCCCGGCGCCTGTTGCGCTTGTTCGTGGAACTGAACAGACTGGGCACCTCGGTTGTAATCGCCACCCATGATCTGGGTCTGATGGATCAGTACGATGCCCGCCGTCTGGTCATCGATGAC
>CAXMRP010000084.1:0-16656 GCA_964196155.1 uncultured Polyangiaceae bacterium | reverse complement strand
TTCGCGCCAACCAGGATCGTGACGGATAAGCTTCGGTCTTACCCTTCGGCCTTCCGAGCCATAGGCATTGTGGCAGAACACGATCGCGGTCTGAGGGCCAACAACAGAGCTGAGAACTCGCATCAGCCGGTTCGGCGGCGGGAGCGCAAACAGCAGAGGTTCAAATCACCTGGATCAGCGCAACGCTTCCTCAACATCCACGCCGCGGCCTACAACACCTTCTACCACCAGCGCCATCTCCTCAAACGGCCCAATTACAAAGAGCTTCGAACAACATCGTTCGAGGTTTGGCAAAGTGCGAGCGTGGCGGCCTGACCTTGGCGCCGAGTTGGCCAAGCTGTGAGATGCGCCGGTTAATGTGCCAATGCCCCAATTTCCTTTGCCAGGGGACTTGCAACATTAGAAGGATTCTAACATACTGACTGTTCAGTATGTCAAGGTGAGGCCCATGGCCGCGGTTAGAAAAACCAATCAGGCCCAGCGTGAGACCAGCGTCGAGGCATTGATGCAGGCGGCGTTGCGCCTGTTCGTCGACAACGGCTTCGACCAGACCTCGGTGGACCGAATCGCGGAAGCGGCGGGTTTATCCAAAGGCGCGGTCTATTTTTATTTCGACAGCAAGGAGGCGTTGCTTCACGGCCTGCTCGATCAGGGGGAGAATGTCATTGTCGACCGCATGGTCAAGACCATTGCTGGCGCCGGGCCGAAGGCCTCCGACAAGATCGCTTTGTTCGTCAATACTCAGGCGGAATTGGGCGTAACGGATCCGGACCGCGTTCTGCTGCTGATCCTGTCGTCACTTGAATTCCACAACAAGGACGGCGCAATCAATCAGCGCCTGCGCGCTATCTATGCGCGCATGTACGCGATCCTTGAAGACGTGATTGAACTCGGCAAGACCCAGGGTGTTTTCAGGGGCGATCTGCCGACCCCTGTGCAGGCCGCCATCGTCATGGCCGGTCATGATGGCACGTTTCTGGAGTGGTACCGCCGCAAGGACAGTTTGGACGGGCCAGAACTGGTTCGTGCTCTGCGCGCTGCGACCCTTGCCGGGCTCGCCACCGACAAATCAGAGAAATCGAACAAAAGGAGAGCGAAATGACGGAAGAATTTGAACGCAAGAACTCGATGGATACCAAGGGCTCCGCGCTGCGCTTGTTCAAGAAGGACGATCCTGAAATGCCGGAGGAATACCGGGAATTCATGATCAAGCTGTTGAAATATGGCCATGTAGAGAACAATGCCAACCCGCACTACAAGGTCCTGCTGGCGAACATCGCCAATGCCGGCCTCCGTTATGCGCCCGACGGCCGCGCCATGACCATTGAAGCGGAAATCATCAAACAGGAAGTCAACCACGGCCAGATCGTTTCCAAGATTATTTCAAGCCTCGGCGAAGATCCGTTCATCGACAAGGAGGTCGGCCAATATGCCTTCCGCATGCCGCTGGAAAGCTGGATCGATGTGGCATGGTTTCACGGCCTGATCGACCGGGTTGGCCTGTATGTCGGGATCGAATGGATGGGCTCGACCTATGAGCCGCTGGCGGAAGTCTCCGACCAGTTGGAAAAGGACGAATTTTTCCATGCCACCGCAGGCTACAATTTCATCAAGCGCGCGGTTGAGGATCCCGACGGAAGGAAGGAAGCCCAGGAGCTGTTGCACAAATGGTGGCCGGCGGCGCTTGATATGTTTGGCCGTTCCAAATCAAAGAATTCGGAGAAATACGTCAAGTGGGGCATCAAGGGCAAAACCAACGAGGGTATGCGCCAGCAATTTATCGCCGATGTGGTGCCGTTGCTCGAAGAGATCGAGCTGGACGTGCCCGATCATATGGCCAATCGCCAATATATCTGAGGACGGGCAGCATCAAACAAGGGGGTTGTGAGGACTCATGGCCATTGAATTTAAAAAGCAGGGCTTGATCGGCAATATCATTTTGAATGCCCCGCCGGCCAATGCCTATGATGTGCCGCTGCTTGTCGAACTGCAGGGCGCTATCCAGAAGGCCCGCGCCGATGATGATGTCCGGGTGATCGTCATTTCCAGCGCGCTGGAGAAGTTCTTTTCGGCGGGCGCCGACATCAAGACGCTCAATGATTCCAGCAGTACCGAATTCGCCAATCTGTTGACCGTGGCGCACGAGACCATGGCGATGTTGGAAAACACGCCCAAGATCGTCATTGCCGCAATCAAGGGCCATGCCATGGGCGGCGGCCTGGAGCTGGCCCTGGCGTGCGATTTCAGGTTCGCCGCGAACGGCAAATACAAGATTGGCCTGGTTGAAATCGCCCTGGGGCTCAATCCGGCCATGGGCGGCACCCAGCGCCTGCCGCGCCTGATATCACGGCCGCGCGCCCTGCACATGATGACCACCGGGGAAACCATATCGCCGCACACGGCGCATGAATGGGGGGTTGTGGATCAGCTGTTCGAGGTCGACGAATTCGATGCCGGTTTGGCCGACTATGCAGGTCGGCTGGCCAGTGGACCGACGCTTGCCCAGGGCACGGCCAAACTTTCGGTTAACAAGGGGATGGAGGCATCCCTGGAAGAAGGCCTGACGATAGAACGGGCCCACCAGAATATTCTGTTCAAATCGCAAGATGCCGCCGAAGGCGTCGCCGCCTTTGTGGAAAAGCGCAAGGCAGAGTTCAAGGGGCGCTAGAGCATGTTCCGCAAAAGTGGGAACCGGTTTTGCGATAAGAACATGCTCACGCAAAAAGATAAGAACGAAATCCAATTCAATTGGGTCGGACTTGCTTCAGACCCTACGGGCAGGAATACATGAGCGAAACTTTTATCAAGATTGAGCGCGAAGGCGAGATTGCCACGCTGATCCTCGACCGGCCTGAGCGGCTGAACGCCTGGAACGTCGAGATGCGCGCTCAGATGCGCGCAACGATCGATCAACTGGTTGAAGACGATGCTCTCAGGGTTCTGATCGTGACCGGAACAGGCCGCGCCTTTTCCGCCGGCGAGGATGTCCGCGGCATGGGGAATTTGACCACAATGGGCCCCAAGGCGTTCCGCCGGCTGGTGCGCGGCGTGCACAATGTGTTCGATCAGCTCGAGCAGATGGAGATTCCCGTGATCGCGGCGATCAACGGGGTTGCTGCGGGTGGTGGGCTGGAACTCGCTTTGTCATGCGATTTTCGCTATGCGGCCGAGGGCGCCAAGCTCGGCCTGCCGGAAGGTAATGTCGGGCTTATTCCGGGCTCCGGCGGCATCTCGCGGCTGGTGAAACTGATCGGTCCATCGCGCGCCAAGCGGCTGATCATGACCGGTGAGATGATCATGGCCGGCAAGGCCCATGACATGGGGTTGGTCGATGAGGTCCACCCCGACGATGCACTCATGGACGAGGTCATGAAATTTGCCAGACTGTTGTGCGAACGCGCGCCGCTGGCGCTGGGAACGGCCAAGCTGATCGTCAATCAGTGCGTCAATGTCGATCTTGAAACCGGCCGCAATTTTGAGCGCATCGGACAGAGCGTGCTCAAGCTCACCGATGACCATGCCGAAGGCGTGAGCGCATTCGTGGAAAAGCGCAAACCCGAATTCAAAGGGACCTGAAATGACCGAATCGAAAGAAAAAGGAAAAGAAAAAGATTGGAACGAATTGGCCCAGCGTCTGGACGCCATGGCCGCGGACATCATGGACCACGCGAACATGACCAACGATCAGTTCGATGAGCATATCGTGCAGCTTTGGTCACGCTCGCTGATGCATTGCGCGATCGAGATGCGTTTTTTCGCAGCTGAATCCTGAGTCGCCGTATTTTGAGCCTAATACCAAGGAGCGCTGATAATTCTATTGAGGGCACCTTTGCCGGGCGGTCATGGCCCGTCGCGAGCCTCACTCGTCGGAGAAGATTGGCGGGCGCTTTTCGATGAACGCTTCCACGGCCTCGCGATGTTGTTCGCTCTTATGGGCGATCGCCTGGAAATCCGCCGAAAGTTCCAGCAAAGGCTCAAGCCCCAAATGCCGGCCTTCACGCAGCAGCTGTTTGGTCATCCTCAGGGTTCGGCCCGGATTGGCGGCGATGCGCGAAGCGATGCGTTGAGCCTCGGCCATCAGACCCTCGGGCGGAACAACGCGTGATACCAACCCACAAGCCAGCGCCTCCGTGGCATCGATCGCATCGCCGGTGAACGACATTTCCGCCGCACGCGACATGCCCACGACGCGCGGCAGGAGCCAAGCCCCTCCGTCGCCGGGAACGATTCCCAACTTGATGAAGCTCTCCGCGAAAACAGCCTTTTGGGACGCAATGCGGATATCGCACATGCAGGCAAGATCGCACCCGGCGCCATATGCCGGGCCGTTTACGGCCGCAATGATCGGCACTTCCAGATTGTAGACAGCCATGGTCAGGCGCTGGATACCGCTACGGTACTCGTCCCGGATTTCGGCGGCATCGATATCCTCGTCGAAGTATCGCCGCATGGATTTTACGTTACCGCCTGAGCAGAACGCCGAGCCCGCCCCGGTCAAGATCACCACCCGCACCGAGGAATCGGCCGCGATGCGCGCGCAAACGTCGAGAAATTCTCCGATAGCGCTGTTGCCGGTCAAAGGATTGCGCTGTTCGGGCTGATTCATGGTCAGCGTCACGACGCCGCCGGTTTGTTCGTAAATCAGAAAGCTTTCCATTGTTTCTCCAAAGCCAGCCCTAGGCTGTATCACTGCGCGCAGACACTCGTTCCCGCAAAAAAGGGAGGACGGTCTCAGTCCGGTCACGGAGCAATGATTCCCCAATTTTTTGGTTCCAATACGATTCCGACCCGAACGCGGTACGCCATTCGTAAAGTCGGCGGGTATAGAGCTGCAGGTCGTATTCCTCGGTAATGCCGATGGCGCCATGCACCGCGTGGGCGATGGCGGCAACGGGAACCACGGCCTCGCTGGTGCGGGCCTTGGCCACCGCCGCGCGCAGCGGGTCGGGGGCATGGGTGCCACTGTCGCAGCCGATTTGGGCCGCCATGCGCGCCGCGAACACCTGTTCCGCCATCACGCTGATCTGCTGCTGCACGGCTTGAAACTTGCCGATCGGCCGTCCGAACTGCGTTCGTTCGTTGGCATAGTCGACCGTCATTGCGAATACGCGCTCCATGGCGCCCGCCAGCTGCGCCGCGAAAAGGCAAGCCGCCGCCGCCTGAAGGTCGAGCGTGGAGGCAAAGCAGGCCGTCCCGGTGGGACGCAACGTCCAGCACAGGCTGCCCACAAGACTGCCGTGAACCTCAGTTGGGGTCAGGGTCGCGTCATCGATCGCCAACAGGGTGCAAGTTTCGCCGAGCCTGACCAGAACCCATTCCGACACGCGCGCAAAAGCGACCTGCGGACATTCAAGCCCTCTTTTGCTCTCCACAGCCGCGCCCGCGATGCTGATCGGACCTTCAGGAACGCTCTGACCCGCTTGCACCAGGATTGCCCGCGCCAGCATGGTCGGGGCGAGCGGAACCGGCAGGGCATGGCTGCCGCAGGCCAGCAGGATCCCGAACACATCTGCCAGCGCCAGTCCGGCGCCACCCTGGTTCTCCGGGACCAAGGCGTCGGCGAAGCCGGATTCCTGGATCTCCCGCCACAGCGATTGCGCCGATCCACCGTCCTCGATCGCGCGGACCTGTTGAGGCATTGATCGCTGGGCGAACAGCTTCTCGATGGCATCGGTGAAAAGATCGTCCATCGCCCTAACGCCCGAGTTCAAGCCCGCGGGCAATCATGCCGCGCAGAATTTCCCGAGTTCCGCCCCGCAGCGAGAAGGAGGGGGCGACCTGGGTCACGTAGGCCAGTGCTCTCAGCAATGAGTCTGGAACAGCCTGATTTGGGTTGGCGCCAAGCGCATCGGCGATCGCGGTCGGCAAAACCTGCTCGAACGCGGTGCCGAGATCCTTCACCAGGGCCGCCTCGACGGCGGGGCTCTGGCCGCGCGAGAGCTGCTCGGCGACGGCGAGGGACATGGCGCGCAGCACCGACAGGTTCGCGACGAGCTTTCCGAGCAAAGCCGTTGAGCGTGAATCCCCTTCGCCCCGGCTGCGCAGAAAAGACAGCCACGTATCGAGCAACACCATGCTTGAATAGAGCCGTTCAGGACCGCTGCGCTCCAGCGCGAGTTCCGCCGTCACCTGCGCCCAGCCGGCTCCCTCCTCGCCGATCAAGGCATCCTCGGCAAGCTCAACATCGTCGAACACAACCTCGGAGAAATGGGCATCCCCGGCTATGTCGCGGATCGGCCGTGCCGTGACGCCGGGCAGGCTCAGATCGACGATTACTTGCGATAGCCCTTTGTGGCGGTCGTCTGGCGTTCCGGACGTGCGCACCAGCGCGATCATGAAGTGCGAGCGATGGGCATTGGTGGTCCAAAGCTTACTTCCGTTCAACAGCCATCCAGTCGCGGTCCTGACGGCGCGCGTTCTTACGCTGGCCAGGTCCGACCCGGCGTTGGGTTCGCTCATGCCGATGCAGAAAAACGCCTCGGCCCGGCATATCCTCGGTAGGTAGAATTCTTTTTGAGCGTCGGTGCCATATTTGACGATCAGCGGGCCGCTCTGGCGATCTGCGATCCAGTGAGCCGAAACGGGGGCTCCGGCGGCGAGCAGTTCTTCGGCGACCACAAAGCGCGCAAACGCGCTGCGCCCGCCACCGCCATATTCCGGCGGTAGCGTCAATCCGATCCAGCTGCGTTCGGCAAGCGCACGGCTGAAATCGGCGTCGAACCCCATCCAAGAGCGGATGCGGACTTCCGGCGGAACGTCCGCCTGTGCCTCGTCAAGAAAAGCGCGTACAGGCGCCCTCAACGCCTCGTCCTTGGCGGGAATGGCCGTCAATGAAAGCGTGCCGATCATTTCGTTCTATTCTCCGATACCGCGCCGCAGATCGGCCCGGAAGTCTGGGTCGGCAATCGCAATGAGAGCCTGCGCCCGGCGCATCCCGTCAAGACTTTTCAGGCGCGCCACGCCGTGTTCGGTGACGACACAATCTATATCCTCGGCTGCCACGGTCACCGGCGCATCGGTTTCCAGCCCGGCAAGGATGTTGCTGCGGCGGCCATTCTTCGAGGTGGAGCGCAAAGCGACGATGTTCATGCCGCCTTTTGCCATCGCGGCGCCGCGGGCAAAGTCGGGCAGCCCGCCTGGAGCGGAGATGATCTTGCCATCCACCCGCTCGGCATTGGCACGGCCCTCAAGATCGATTTGAAGCACGCTGTTGATGGCGCAGAAGCCATCAATGCCGGCAATTACACCGACATCGTGGGTCAGCGAACAGGGATGGAATTCGACCGCCGGATTAAGGTGCAGCGCGTCATAGAATTGCTGGCTTCCGGCCGCCATGGTGGTGATGCACTTGCCGCGGAACCGCTTCTTGGTCGCGTTGGTGACGGCGCCGCGCTCGATCAGCGCCATGAGCGAATCGGTGATGATTCCACTGTGGATGCCGAGATCGCGCAGATGGCCGAGTTGAGCGAGCACCAGGTCAGGAATCGAACCGATCCCCATTTGGATGACGGCGCCATTGCAGATGAGACCGGCGACGTGATCGGAAATCCGCTGGTCGATTGGGTCGATTGGGTCGATTGGGTCGATCTGGTCTGATCTTGGCGCCGGCACGTTCTGCGGCGGGTTGCGCGACTGGGTGAAATAATCGATCTCGTCCTCGCCAATGATGGTGTCGCCGCAGGTGTGTGGCATGAGCGGATTGATTTCAGCGACGACGATCGGCTCTTGCTCCAGGACCGCGCGCATATAGTCGATGGACAGGCCGAGCGACATGTTGCCGCGTTCGTCCGGCGGGGAAAGTTGCAGCATCAACATATCCGCGCTCAGCACCCGATCGCGGAACAAGTTGGGAATATTCCCCAGCGATATCCGCGACACCTCGGCCCGGCCCGCATTCGCCGCCTGGCGCAATCCTTTCCCCGGGTGGAAGGTCACCGGCGAAAGCCGCCCTTCGGTCTCCGCGGTGGCGTAGGGGGCGTCACCCATCGGCATCAGCGTATAGACGCGCACACCCTCAAGCGCCTTTGCATGACGAGCCAATTGACCGGCAAGATATTGCGGCTCCGCGCATGCGGAGTGCAGCACCACTGATGAGCGTGGCGGCAAATAGGAGAGGATTTCCTGAAAATCCGCCAGCGGCTTCATCGCGCTTTGCGCGCGGAGAACTTGGCAACGCCTTGCTTCCTGTCCTTGGAGGCGTAGCAAAGATTGGCGACCTCGATATCGAAGGCCGCGGCCTCGTCCTTGTCGGACGCATAATCGAGGCAACGTTTGGCGCCACGGACCGCTATTTGCACATTGGCAAGGACCGCCTGGGCGAGGCCGACGGCGTCCTCCATCCCGCTTGTGGCCGCGACGACGCGATTGATGATGCCGAGCCGTTCCGCCTCTTTCGCGGTAAGCGTTTTTGCTGTGAAAATAAGCTCCTTGGCGCGCGCCATGCCGATCAGCTTCGGCAGTTTGCGGCAGCCACCGGCGGCTGGAATGAGGCCCCATTTCACCTCCGGCAGGCCGAAGGTTGATTTGCCTGTCGCCAGGATCAGATCGCAGCACAAAGCGAGTTCAAAACCGCCGGCGAGGCAATGGCCGTTAACCAGGGCAATCGCCGGCTTGGTTCTTTGTTCGAGCTCGCGATACATCGGGAACAGCTCGCCCATGCGAAAATCATCGGCCTCCTCGTCGCTCAACCTCTGCCGCTCCTTCAGATCGACGCCGACGCAAAACGCCTTCTCGCCGGCGCCGGTGATGATGACGGCGTCGATCGCGTCATCGGCCTCGACATCGCGAACAGCATCGCGCAGCGCCCGCACCATGGCGCGGTCGATAGCGTTAAGCGCATGGGGACGATTGAGGGTGAGGACGGCGATCCGGTCGTCCCTCTTCTCCAGCAAGACCCCGCTTTCCATCTCCGCTCCCATTTGGTCCCTCATCCCTCGCGGCGAATGACCATGGCGGTGGTGACGCCACCGCCGCCGCAGATGCCGGCAATCCCCAATTCCTTGTCGTTGCGGCGCAAAATATTGTCGAGGGTGACCAGAATGCGCGCGCCGGAAATGCCGGTCGGATGGCCAAGCGCAATAGCGCCGCCATGGGCATTGAGCTTGTCGCGGTCCCACTTGAGCGTGCGCTCATTGGCAAGAATTTGGGCGGCGAAAGCCTCGTTGACCTCGATAAAATCCATATCGCCGAGATCCATCCCGGCCTTCTCAAGCGCCAACGGAATAGAGTGCGCTGGACCGTCGCCCATGGTTGCCGGCTCGACCGCGGCTTGCGCCGACGAGACAATGGAAAATAACGGTGCGAGCCCCAACGTGGCGGCATGGCCCCGCGTTGTCAGCACGAGCGCTGCGGCGCCGTCGCCCATGCTGCACGAATTGCCGGCGGTTACGCTGCCGTCGTGCATGAACACCGGCTTCAGCTTGCCGAGCTTTTCCAGGCTGGTGTCGGGGCGGATGGCCTCGTCGCGCGACACCGTCGCACCGTCGGAATGGCCGCCGGTCGGCGGCAGCTCGACATCGACGATCTCGGCCTCGCTTGCGCCCTCTTCCTGCGCCTTGGCCGCCCTGGCGTGGGACGCGGCCGCGAACTCGTCCTGCTCGGCACGCGATATCCCGTATTTCTGCACCTGGTTTTCGGCAGTCATGCCCATGCCGAAGCCGCACAGCGGATCGACGGTGTCGCTCCAGCTATCGGACAGCGTCTTGTCGCCGAACTTGAACCCCTCCCAGCGGACGTTCTTGAGGAGATACGGCATGGTGCTCATCGATTCCATGCCGCCGGCGATGACAATGCGGGAATTGCCGCCGGCCAGTTCCTGGCCCGCCAGCATCATCGCCTTCATCCCCGACGGACAGGCCATGTTAAGCGTGCAGGCCGGCACGGCGATCGGGATACCGCCCTTGACCGCGGCCGTTCGTGCCGGATTGGGGCCGTTGCCCGCCTGCCGGCAGTTGCCCAGGATCACCTGGCCGATCTGATCGCCGCTCAGGCTGGCCCGCTCCAGCGCGGCAAGGATTACCGTTGCGCCGAGGTCCCATACCGCGGTGTCCTTAAACGAGCCGCCGAACCGTCCAAGCGGCGTGCGCACGGCGCTGAGCGCAACGATATCGCTATCCAATTGATCTCTCCTGGTATCTCGCGGCCGGCATCAAAGCCCGTAGACCCTGGCGGCGTTGGCGTGGAGGATTTTCTCGGCCACCTCTTCCTTCAGCCCCAAATCATTGCGGATGCAGGCGATCGACTCGCTGTGCAGAACCGCCGGGTAATTGGTGCCGTAGAGCACCTTGTTCCGCCCCCGCGTTTTCATGAAATGCACCAGGTTCGGCTCAAGATATTTGGGATGATGAGCGTCGATGCCGAGATAGACGTTCTCGTGTTTCCACGCCAATGACATCATCTCCTCGGTCCACGGCCAACCGGTGTGGGCGCCGATGAGTTTCAGCTCGGGAAAGTCGAGCGCGATGATATCGAGATGAATCGGGCGACCCAGCTCGTTCGGCATGTGCTCGGCCGAATGGCCGACCTGCATGGAGACCGGAACGCCCAGTTCCACGCATTTGGCATAGAGCGGATAATAGAGGCGGTGGTCGAGGGGGATACCGAATCCATATGTGTGGACGTAGACGCCCTTGAAACCCAATTCCTTGATCGCGCGCTCCACCTGCCGCACGCTGTCCATTTTCTTAAGCGGGTTGAACCCGGCCAGGCCGATGAGGCGATCGGGATGCTGTGCGACGGTCGCGGCGACTTCGTCCTCGGTAATGTCCCAGACCATGGTCTTGTTCTGATAAGACATCATCCGGATGGCCGGGATCAGCGCCTTGTCGAGCCCCGCCTCGTCCATCATGGCGACAAAATCGTCGACGGCAATGCCCGTGACCCGCTCTTCCATCCGCCACCATTTGATCAGCCGCGCCATCTCCGGCTGGCCGTACCAATGTTTCTCGATGGCTTCGGGGGTGAACAGATTGCAGTGAAAATCAATGGTCATTGCTGTCGTCTTCCGTCTTCTCCGCCGGCATCCGGATGCCGGGCGGCGCAGCCTAGCCCCGGTTTCCGCAAATTTGGCGCATGACCGATTGTCACAGCGCTACGCGGGGCTGTCGTATTCCGCCTCCGGCCGCATCGGCACCGCGACCCCGAGATTCCACAGCGCCCAGTGCAACTCCATGTCGGCGTTGCGCAGCATCACCTCGATCTGCGGGGATTCGCAGTCCTTCAGCAGCGCCTTGATCTGAGCGCGGATTTCTGAAATGCGCGCAGTAAAAGTCTCCGGTTTCATTCTTTCCTCCTCAGCGGTCCAGCGCCCGGCGAAACTCTTTCGGCCGCTCATCGATGATGCGTTTGGTCTTGAGCTCGTAACGCGGCAGGCTCCCGGGCGCGACCGGAGTGGCACGCAAACGAACATGCAAGGCTGCGCGAATATGGTCGCTTATGCGCTCGGCGATGTCGTCCCATTGCTCCGGCTTGTCGGTGAAGTCACTTGTTGGCTCGAAGCGAATGGTCATCACGTCATTCTCGTCTTCGCGTGTCAGCACCAGTTCGTAGGAATTGCTGACCTCGGGCATCTCGCCGATCAGGTTCTCCACGGCTGCCTGATAGACGTTGGTGCCGCGCACGGTCACCATAAAGTCCGTACGGCCAAGCACCGCGCCGTCGAACTTGACCCAAGTCCGTCCGCACGAACAGTTCGTCGCCCTGCGCACCAGATCATGGCTGCGGTAATTGAGCAGCGGCTGCGCCGTGTTGGCGTAGCTGGTGACGATATTCTCGCCGACCACGCCATCGGCGACTTCTTCGCCGGTGTCGGGGTCCATCGACCAGGTAAACACGTTCATCTCGTTGACATGGACCCCGTCGCCGTTGGGGCAGCCGGGCGCCAGCGCGTCAATTTCAGCGATGCCGAGCAGTTCGCCGGCCTTGGCGCCCCACGCTTTCTCGATTGCCTTGCGCATCGCCGGCAGCGCGGTCGGGCCGGGTTCGCCGGCGTGGTAGGTGTACTTGATCGTGGATTTCGATACATCGACGCCCATCTCGGCGGCCACAACCGCCATCCTCAGCGCAAAGGTCGGGGTCGAAATGAGGACCGTCGGGCGCATGCGCATGATCGCCTCGATGTGGCCTTTGGTGTCGAGCCCGCCGCCGGATATGACCCGGCAGCCGAGCCGGCGCGCCGCCCAATACGTACTCCAGAAGCCAGCAAAATTGCCCCACCCGAAAGCGAAATAGAAGGTGTCGGAAGGACGGATGCCGAGACCCCAAAAGCCATAGACCCACGATTCGCCATAACGAACCGTGTCGTATGCGGAATAGGGAATCGCCAGCGGCTTGCCGGTGGTGCCCGATGTCTCGCAATGGTGGGCGACGAAATCGTCAGGCAATGCAAGCGTCGGACCGTAGGGCGGCGCTTCAAGCTGTAATTCGATGAATTCGCTCTTGTCGGTCAGCGGCACCTTGCGCTTGAAATCCTCCAAGCTCTTTATGTCGCCCGGTTTCAGCCCGCATGCGTCGAACTTCTTGCGGTAGAAGGCGCTACCTTCATAGGCGTATTCGGCGATCGCCTGAAGCCGCTTGAGATGCAGGGCGTTTAGCTCCTCGCGCGGCAGTGTTTCGGTATATTCATTCCAAAATTTGCTCTTGCGCGCCTTCTTGCCCAATGCCGACAATTGGCCTGCGGGCTGTGGCCGGGCCACCGTCGCGGAACTTGCCTTCTTGGTTGCAATATCACTCATCTCAGCCTCCCTGCGAGCGCCTCTCCGTCATGAATGTCGCTACACGATTGCGAGCCGCTCCTTGCCCCGCTTTGCCGTGCCCAGTTGTTGTATGGCTGCGGTGAAATCACCTTCGGCCAATGGCGGCAGTTCCTGGTAATTGGTTCGGTTGAGGGCATTCATGCGGGCCTGGGTGCAGGCCGCGTGGATGTCGGCGCCGGACCAGCCCTCGGTCTGTTGCGCAAAGCGCGCAAAGAGTTGCTCGCCGTGCACGCCCAAACGAATGCCGCGCGTTTCCTTTTCGAATATCTCGCGGCGTTCCTCGCTATCGGGTAGCGGCAGATTGAACTGCGTTCCCAGGCGCCCCGGGCGCAGCACGGAAGGATCCACCAGATCGATACGGTTTGTAGCCGCCAGCACCACGACATTGCCGTGGGCGCTCTCCATGCCGTCCAATTCGGCAAGCAGTTGGTTGACCACGCGCTCGGTGGTGCGCGAGCCGGATTCGGCGGCACGCAACGGCGCTAGCGCATCGAGCTGATCGAAGAAGATAATGCTCGGCGCGAGCTGGCGCGCCACGCGGAAGATGTGGCGGATCGCCTCTTCCGATTCTCCCAGCCACTTGGTGAAGACCTCGGGCCCGTCCATGGCCAGGAAGTTAACCCCGCAGGACTTGGCCAGCGCCTTGGCCATCATCGTCTTGCCGGTTCCGGGCGGGCCGAAGAGGAGAATGCCGGCCGGCGGGGTGACGCCGGCGGCGCGGAACGCCTCGGGCTCCTTCAGCGGCCGCTCGACGAGATTGCGCAGTTGCTCCTTGATGTCGGCCAAGCCGCCGACATCGTCCCAGCCGACATCGGGAATGGTGA
The DNA here is from genome assembly GCA_964196155.1 of uncultured Polyangiaceae bacterium. Lineage (GTDB taxonomy): Bacteria > Pseudomonadota > Alphaproteobacteria > Rhizobiales > Afifellaceae > CAXMRP01. Next base: position 3,080 of record CAXMRP010000084.1, on the reverse strand, counting down.
CGAAGGCTTCGCGGATGGCCGAGGGGCGAATCTTGATCAGGGCGGCGTCGAAGTCGCACACATCCACTTCCAGCATGCTTTCGTCGAAGCGGAAGGCGGCGAGATGATCGAGCAGTCCGGACGATGAGCGGCGCAGCGCGTTGAGGCCAGCCTCGCGGCACAGCTCCATCAGATCGGCGCCGACAAAGCCGTGCGCAACCGCGGCCACGTGATCGAGATATCCGACGGCCGGTTCCGTCAGCGGCATCTCGCGGCTGTGGATCTGGAGAATGTCGAGCCGGCCGGCCGTGCTCGGCGGCCCGATGAAGATTTCACGATCGAAGCGGCCGGGACGGCGAAGCGCGACGTCGATCGCGTCCACCCGGTTGGTGGTGCCGATCACTACAACCCCATCGACTTTCATCAACCCGTCGAGCAGCGACAAGAGCTGGGTCACCATGCGCACATCCGATTGGGCGCCGGATTTGTCCCGGTGGGGGGCGATGGCATCGAGCTCGTCGATGAGCACGATCGAGGGAGCGTGGTGGGCGGCTTCAGCGAAGATCTTGCGTAAATTCGCCTCGGTCTCGCCAAACATCGTGCCGACCACATCGGGGCCGTTGATGTAGTAAAGTCCGGCCCGTACCTCGTTGGCGAGCGCCCGGGCGAGATAGGTTTTACCGCTGCCCGGCGGTCCGTAAAACAGGACGCCGCGCGGCGGCAGGATGCCGAGCTGGCGGTAGACCTGGGGAAACTGCAACGGCAACTGCACCAGTTCGCGCACCAGCTTGATTTCTTCGTGCATCCCGCCGACATCTTCGAAGGTGATCCCCTCGTCGGCCCTGATCCCGCCGCTGGAGGGCACTTCGACGAAGATCCTGGTGGCGGCCGAGACCACGCCGATATCCGGCTCAACCTTCATCACCTTATAGGTCGTTCCTGCCACCGAACCGTGGAAGGTTGCATAGACCTCCGAGCCGCGCCCGAGCGGCGTCTGGTTGTCCATGAAGCTTTTCTGCAGATGCTCGTTCAGATGATGCGCGGTCGATACGTCGATCGGCGGCATCAACGTCACGCTATCGAGCTCGGGAACCGAGGCAAGCGGCTCGATCTCGACCTCCTGATTGATCTTGGCCTTGAGCGCGGTACGCAAGAACCGGTCGAGATGGATGGTCCCGCGGCCCCGGTCCTCCTCGTAGCATTCGCCGATACGGGCAGGAATCGGATAACGGGTAAAATCGGTGCTGATCCTGATAACACCGCCGACCTGCAATCCGTGCTCTTCCAAAACGGCGGGATCGATGTGCGCCAGGCTCTTGCTCGCCACATTGGTCAGTTCGGATTTCAGCCGCTCGACGCTCAGTTTGATCGGCATGACCGTGTTTTCCCTGTTTCGGCTGTATCGCCCTTTATTTGAATCCGTGCCTGCGCGCGCATTGATGCCTTAAGGCTTATAGTCGGGCGACACCTCAAGCTGTTCAAAGCCGCTACCACGATCGACGCCCGTGGAGTGGAACGCGTTGGGCTCACAGCAAATCAAACTTGCCGGGTTGTCGGGATCGGTATTGAAATGCTGGACCGTCGAGCCATTGCGGCGCAGCGGCAATTGCACGACGTCGTTTTTGGCCCAGTGATGCTTCTGGCCGTCCAAGAGCGTGTAACCCTGTCCCTCCCATACGAAGATGACCTGATTGCCCGGATGCTGAAGGCGGCCTGACCGACTGCCGGGCGGTATTTCCTGGACGAAAATCCCCATCGTGGTGATGCAGGGAGATTTAAGGAACGGGTGCATGTACCACTTCATGATCCCCTGCTTGTTATTCTCCCAAGGTAGATCTTTTCCCTTGATCAGCCAGACGGATTTTTTCAAATCCTCGCGTTGCTCGTCGCGCAGCTTGAATAATTCGTCCCAGAGATTGCGGCCCTTCATTTCGGCGACCATCCCCTCCATGCGTTCCGCACCCTGGTGGTTTTCCTGCTCGCTCATCATTATTTCCTATTGTTGCCCGGCGTCTGCGATGGGGCTCACTTGCCCTGGCGCGCCTGGTAGTCGGCGTTGACTTCGAGCTGCACCAACTCGCTGGCAACGTGATCCCAGAGCGGGATGTAGATGAAGGCCAGCCACTTTGCCGGCTCAGTGCCGTAATTATAGTGCTTGTGCTCGCATCCCACCGGGTCCATCGGCAGGAGCACGCAATCGCCCTTTTCCCACTCGATGATCTCGCCGTTGAGTTCCGTGGCGCCGTGACCTTCCAGAATGAACAGCACCAAGCCGCCCTGATGCCGGTGCTTTCCCGATTCCTTCTTGATGTCGTGGACAAACACCCACCAGTCATTGAGCACCGTTTCGGGGTATTCCTTTTCCAGGATGTACCACTTCAGATAGCCCTGCCGCGAAAGCTCCCACTCGCGATCGGAGTCCTTGATGACGATCTGTCCGGTCATGGAGTGCTCGATGAAGTCGCCGCGCTTTTGATAGGCGGCGTCGTATTTCGTTCCAGGAGATGCCTCCTGTTCGCGCAGCTTCGTGTGTGTCAGTTCAGCCATGCCCGGCCTCCATAAAAGTCCACAATATGGAACAAAATATATCCTTCGAAATCATACATCAATTTATCTTTGGATACAAAGGTTTTTCATGCATTTAAATTCCATATTATGAAACTTTTGGCGACTTAGCGCGCAAAAGACCACGCGGCCGACGCCGATCGACCGTCTCAATCAATGCCGGAAAGGCCCTGGCCGGACTTCGGCCAGACCCGTTCCGATCATGGGTCCGCGTTCTGGGTTGTCCGGCGAGCGCCGCCCGTTAAGCCGTCGTTCCTTCGGTACCGGGGATGCCGCCAGGGCATTGTCACATTAACCGGCGCATCTCACAGCTTGGCCAACCGGGAGCCAAGGTCAGGCCGCCACGCTCGCACTTTGCCAGACGTCGAACGATGTGGTTCGAAGCTGCTTGTAGTTGGGCCGTTTGAGGAGATGGCGCTGGTGGTAGAAGGTGTTGTAAGTCGCGGCGTGGATGTTCAGGAAGCGTTGCGCTGATCCAGGTGATTTGAACCTCTGCTGTTTGCGCTCCCGTCGCCGAACCGGCTGATGCGAGTTCT
>CAXMRP010000083.1:0-6947 GCA_964196155.1 uncultured Polyangiaceae bacterium | reverse complement strand
CCGCCATAGGCGCGGACCCTCTCGCCGCTATATTCCTCTGGAGACCTGGCATCGATGATGACGTGGTCCTTCCGCTTTATGGCCTCCAATATGTCATCCTTGAAAATTCGCATCGCGGGATTGGGCGAAACTGGCTGGTATTCGACCGCGGCGGGCGGGGCCGGACTTTCGACCTGCAAGGCGCGCCCTTCCGCCTCCCATCGATATCGCCCGCCATCCAGCAGGCGGACATCCTTGTGCCCGCAATAGGTGAGCACCCACCACGCATAGATGCCGAACTGAATGCCTTCGCCATAGAGAACCACGGTCGTGTCGTTGGCGATGCCGGCGGCGCCCATGCGCCGGGCGAATTCGTCGGGGTCGGGAAATTCGCGCATGTGGCTGTCCCACAAGGCTTCCTTCCATTCCCAGCAGATCGCGCCGGGAACATGCCCGGCCTTGTAGGCCTGCATGTCGTCCTGGCCCATTCCGGCGATCTCGATCAGACGGACGTCCCGATCGGACATATTAGCATCCAGCCATTGCGGCGTAACAAGAGCACTGGGCCCCGCATTTTCACTAGGCATCTTTGTCGTCCTTTTTCTCGCTGCCTGCATCCGTCCGGTGAACCAGGACTTCAATTTCGGAGCCCAGCGCCAGCCGACTGACCACGCCTCCCGATAGAGCGGCATCTTCGATCAGTGCCATATCGTGTTTCGGAATATCAGCGGACACGAAGACCTCGATTACGATCACATCGCGTGAGCTGGCTGAAGCGGCCGGTTTGAGACCGACTTCCACCACAAGGTCGTCGAACGGCAATCCACGCTCCTGGAGACATCTGCGGCTCGAGCCAGCCGCACATGATCCGGCGGCAACCAGCAGCAGTTCGCCCGAAGTACAGCCGGCATCGGTTCCGCCATCCGCCGTTTTGCGATCGGTAATGATGACGTGCTGGCCGATCTGGCACCGCAGCTTTCTGCCGTCCATCCGTTTGATATGTGCGCGTGACAAATCCGTTGGCATTCTTGTAACCGCTTCAGATTCGATACAGGTCCGTGCGGCGAATATCCAGGTCAGGACTGGTCAGCAGGCGCAAGAAGCTCTGCAAGTTCATCCTTGGTCATGGCCTCTGTGCGATCCAGAATCGACAGTGCCGGCTTTTCGCTATCGTGCGGACGCGAATAGAGCACACCCAGAACAGCAGGGTCGTCGGGGCCGTCGAGAGCGGCAAGCGCCATGGCCTTGACCAGATTGGTCTCGTCATGGCGCGCAATCGCCTCGATCGGACAGTCGACATCGATCTCGGCGACGCGGAAGTGCCCATCGGCTTCATCCAGAACAAGGCCGCTTTTCTGCTCCGTGCCGATCAAGATCGGCTCGCCATGAACGAGCCGTATTGCGTTTTGTGCAGCGCTGGCCTTGTCGGAGACTTTTTCGAATACCGCATCATTGTAGATGATGCAGTTCTGCAGAATTTCGACCAGTGAAGTGCCTTTGTGGGCATGCGCCCGGACAAGAACATCCGGCAAATGATCTTTCAGAAAATCGACGGTTCGCGCAAAAAAGGAAGCGCCGGCGCCCAAAGCGAACATGGCCGAATTGACCGGCCGTTCGATGGATCCATCCGGACTTGACGGCGAACGAGTACCGATATTCGACGTCGGTGAATATTGGCCTTTGGTCAGGCCATAGACGGCGTTGTTCAACAGCAGGAGATTGATGTCAACGTCACGGCGCAACGTATGCAGCAGATGGTTTCCACCGATTGAGAGGAAGTCACCATCACCGCCAACCACCCAGACATCCAGATCCGGGTTGGCGATCTTGGCGCCGGTCGCCACTGCGGCAGCCCGCCCATGGATGGTGTGGAAACCATATGTCGCGATGTAATAGGGGAACCGCGCCGCACATCCGATCCCGGAGATGAATACGATGTCTTTGGGTGACCGGCCGATCTGGGCCAGAACGGCGCGAACGCCATTGAGGATCGCATAGTCACCGCAGCCGGGGCACCAGCGAACCTCCTGATCCGTGGCAAAATCTTTCGGCGATAAAGAAATCGTCATTTCGCCTTATCTCCCAAATGCGCCTCAAACAGCGATAACAGGGCGGTGACCCCGAAAGGCCTGCCGGTCATTTTTGTGATCGGCTTGACCGGAACAAGATATTTCGACCGCAAAATAGCAGTCAGCTGACCTGCATTGAGTTCGACACAGACGACCGTCGTGTAGCGTGACAAGATATTTTCTATGTCGGCCGGCAGCGGCCACAGCTGGCGAATATGAAGATGACCAACCTTGTGGCCGGCGGTATTCAGCCGTGAGACCGCCCGGCGGATAGGTCCGTATGTCGATCCCCAGCCAACGACCAGAAGATTGCCTTCTTCCCGCCCGTCGAGCGAATAGGGTTTGGTTCCGGTTGTCGTGACCCGCGCGATCTTCTCGGCGCGCAGGCTGACCATCTCCTGATGGTTTTCCGGATCGTAGGAGATATTGCCCGTTGTGGCATCCTTTTCCAGCCCGCCGATACGGTGCATCAGTTCTGGCGTGCCCGGCGTGATCCAGGGTCGGGCCAGGGTTTTCTCGTCGCGGCCGAACACATTGTCGGATTTTACGTCGGAACCGGCTGAATGCAGGCCTGGGGCGACGTCCCCAAGCGAGGTGACGTCCGGCGGTGTCCACTCTGTAACTGCATTGGCCAGGAAGGCATCGGAAAGGACAATGACCGGAGTCATCGAACTGGTGGCTATTCTCGCCGCGTCGATCATGATGTTGAAGCAGTCATTCGGCGTCGCCGGCGCAAGCACGGGAACCGGGGCTTCGCCGTGCCGCCCGAATATCGCCATGTCGAGATCGGATTGCTCCGGCTTCGTCGGCATGCCGGTCGAGGGTCCGGCGCGCTGGACGTCGACGACGATAAGTGGAATTTCCGCGGCAACGGCCAGCCCGATTGCTTCCGTCTTCAGGGAAAGACCCGGACCCGAACTTGCGGTAACGCCAATTCCGCCAGCGTAGGAGGCGCCGATTGCGGCACAGACGGCGGCAATCTCGTCCTCTGCCTGGTACGTCCTGACGCCGGTCTTTATCTTGGCAAGTTCGTGCAGCAAGGCCGAGGCCGGCGTAATCGGGTAGGAGCAGTAAAAGACCGCACGTTGCAATAATGCGCCTGCCGCCACGATACCGAGCGCCATGGTTTCAGTGCCCGATACCAGCCTTGACCGTCCCGATTTCCAGTCCGCAGGCTCTGGTTCCACAATCTGCGGAAGCGAAATCTCCATGGTTTCGCCATAGGCATATCCTGCCTTCAGCGCCGCCGCATTGGCGCCGCCGACATCCGGGTCCGCGGCAAAGCGCCGGGCGATCCAGGCAAGGTTCGCCTCGGGCGACTGGCTGCAGAACCAAAGCGTGAATCCCAGCACCCAGAAATTCTTCGCCCGCATGGCCGCCTTGCGTCCGAGACCAAATTGCGCGACCGACTCAAGGGTCCGTTTTGAAATGGCAACGGGAATGATCCTGTAATGGGCGTTTTCATCGACGGGATTTGAATCGATCCCTGCTTTTCTGAAGGCTCTTTCATCGAACGCGTCTTCATCGATAATGACGACGCCGCCCTGTGTGAGGTATCCGATATTCGTCACAAAGGCTGCGGGATTGAATGCAACGAGGACATCGCAATCGTCGCCCGGCGTCCAAATTTCCTCAGGGCCGAAATGCACCTGATAGGCTGACACGCCGAAAACCGTTCCTGCCGGCGCCCGGATTTCAGCCGGAAATTCCGGCAATGTCATGAGTTCGGCGCCGCTGTGTTGTGTCGCGCGGGCAAATTGCAGGCCGGCAAGCTGAACGCCGTCGCCGGAATCGCCAGCAAAACGCGTAACCAGCCCATGCCGGTGTGATTTGCCGCTTCGCTTGAGGGCCGGGGTCATTTCATCGACATTTTTCAAACCGAAGCGGATCCTGGCTTGAGTTCACAGAGCTTGTCCGGCTTGTCCAGCCAGACACCGGCGTCCGGGAGAGGGCCTTTCGGCACCGTCAGGTTAGGCCAGACGGCCGCGTATTTTTCGTTGAGCTTGAGCCACTGCTCAGCTTCCGGCTCTATATCCGGCATTATCGCACTGGCCGGACATTCCGGTTCGCAAACACCGCAATCGATGCATTCGTCCGGATGGATGACCAGCATGTTCTCGCCTTCGTAAAAGCAATCCACCGGGCACACTTCAACGCAATCGGTGTATTTGCAACGTATACAAGCACCCGTAACCACATAAGTCATCTGGCATATTTCCCGTGCTTGCACTTGATTTAGAGCCAATAAGCGCTTGACACCCAAAGCGTCAGTTTGGAGACGCGCGGTTCACAAGGCGAGCACTCAATCAAATTATTGTATTATGGTATGACAATGTCAATGAGGCGCCATGCATCCCGGATGCCGGGAGAGCCATGGTGCCTGGGTATAATTTCCAGATTGGTTGTTCATAACGGGCAGTGCCTATCGGTCAACCGCTGCTGCTCGCCACTTTGTCAAGGCGAGTTCCATCACTGCGCTACTGCCCCTCAGCCGTGAGCCGCATGCTCTCGCGCCAGACTGCCGCCCCAGCCAGCCAGGCAAGACGCAACCTGCTGCTGTCAGGCCTGCGATCTGTCCGGATCGTGCCCCGGTGCCGGGGTTCCATGAAGACTGCCCCCTGACAGGATGGCCTCCCGGCCGCCATGCGCGGCGACAACGCGCTCCTGGTCGCGCTTGGCCCTGCGGTCTGTAGCTTCCGGCTCGAGCAGTTCCCGCAAATAGGTCTCCAGGGCGGCCAGGACGGGCATGCTGTCCGGGTCGGACGCCAGGTTGCGCATTTCCTCCGGATCGTTCTCAAGATCGAAAAGTTCCGGTGCACAGCCCGTGAAATGCACATATTTGTGGCGTCCCTTGCGTACCATGTAGGCCGCCGAAATAGAGGCGGCGGCGTGGTATTCGCTCAACACGGCGCGATCCATGTCGTCCGGAGCGCCGGCAACCCTCAACAGCGAACAGCCGGACCGGGCCGCATCGCCGGACCCGGAATCGAGGCCGACGCAATCCAACACTGTCGGATAGAAGTCGACCAGCGATACCGGCGTGGCGGCGGTCTTGCCCTGCGGGATTTCAGGGCCGGACAGGATCAGCGGGACGCCGACCGATTCCTCGTACATTGTCGATTTGCCCCACAGTCCGCGGGCACCGAGATTTTCGCCATGATCGCTGACATAGGCGACGCGCGTTGCGCCAGCCAGGCCCGAAGACTGCAGCGCCTTGAGAACACGGCCGATATTCTCGTCCATGAAACTGCACAGCCCGAGATAGCAGGCGATCGCCAGCCTCCGGTGGTCGTCGTCCCGGAAATAACGGTCGAAGGTATAGCTGCCGCGGAACGCCTTCCACCACGGGTGCGCATCCAGGTAATCGTCGTCCGCGGGCTTGGGCAACGGGATATCGTGAAGCGGGTAGAGAGCCAGATAGTCTTGCGGCACGATCAGCGGGAAATGCGGTGCGACGAAGGACACGAACAGCACCCAGGGCCGGCCGGTCGGCTGGCTGCTCCTCGCCTTCAGCCAATCGCTGGCCCTGTTCGAGATGTCCCGGTCGTAGTGGATATATTCGGTCTCACCCGCGCCGACTTCCTCTGCCAGGCGTCGGGTCTGGGTCCGTTCCGGCACGTCGGGGCGCAATGCGCCCATTATGTCGCCCATGCCGTTGGCGATATGCATGGGGACGATCTGCTCGCCGACACCCGTCGGGTCATTCTCAAAGCGATAGTGCAGCTTGCCGACCGAAACGAAATCGTGGCCAGTTTCCAGAAGGCGATGCCCCCAGCCCGGCACCCGCCCGTCATAGGCAGTGGCGTTATCCCAGTATCCGGTCTCGTGCACATACTGGCCGGTGGCGAAACAGGACCGCGCCGGTACGCAGATCGGAGAATTGGTGTAGGCGTTGGCGAAGCGGGTTCCGCCTTCGGCCAGTGCGTCAAGATTGGGGGTCCGGACCAATGGATGACCGTAACAGCCCAGCGCCTTGCGGCTGTGCTGGTCCGCCATGAAGATCAGGAAGTTGGTCGGTCGCATCGTCTTGTTCCCGCCGAGGCCCGGGCTATTGCCCCTCGGCGGTGAGCCGCATGCTCTCCGCCGGGAGCGACGAATACAGTAACAAAATGACCAAACCACCGCCAGCAGCAGGGCGATGCCGATGGGTCGCATCAACATCTCCAGATATCGCCCCTCGTTGACCATGATCGAGCGCCGCAGATTCTCATCCGCCCAGCGCAGGAAGCCGTTGACCAGTTCAAGGTCGTCTGTTGGCGTGGCGAGGATATAACCCCACTGCTCGTTGCCGCGGCTGCTCTCGAGTTTCCAGCTCGGCTATACCGGCGGCGCTTTGCACTTCGTGCCGATGTCGTCGAACACGATGCAGTCAATGAAATTTAGGAGGCTGCCTATTATTCACATATTGCGAATCCCGGTGGGTTCACGCTCCGACCGGTTGTGATCGGAGCATGGACCTATCTGCTGTCATGAGCGTGCTGTTTGGGCGCCTGCCGGTATGGCGGGACCAGTCGTAGATTTATGCTAGCTTGGCGGCCGAACACGGAGGTTTAGTGTATTGGCACCCATGTCTGGTCTTGTGGGTAAAACAGACATCATTGACGCCGTGCCCGACTTCCGATTTTGGCCCGATTCGGACATCCTGTGGATGGTGATCAATTCCAGGACAGGCTAACTTTGCGAGGTGCGCGCAAACCTGTGGTCAGGTCGGGGGGGCGAGATGAGCGAGCAGAAGAGCGAACTTCGGGACGGCATGCGGATCGAGTGGGATGTCCCGATCTCCATGGACGATGGCCTCGTCCTACGCGCCGACATATATCGACCGGTCGAAAACGGCCGCTATCCGGTGATCATATCCTACGGCCCCTATGGGAAGGGTCTGCTCTTTGAAGACCTTTA
>CAXMRP010000082.1:0-42147 GCA_964196155.1 uncultured Polyangiaceae bacterium | reverse complement strand
CCATCCTCGACCCGGTAATAATCGCGAATGTCACCGTCGGACCCGGCCTCCCGCCACCATTCCGGCGCGATCCGCTCCGGCCCTTCCGCCGCCGCCACATCATAAAGAACCCGCCGCCAGCGGAACCGCAGCGGCGGCCCGTCCGGCACACCGGCCATCACTTCGATCCGCTCCGGCCGGGCAAACAGCCGCATGGGCCGGTCCGGCGGCACTTCAACCCGGTCATCGGGCAAAACCCATGCCGTGGCGGTCATCACGCCCGCCTTCGCCTTTTCCCGGCCTGACGATTTCCCAAGCGGTTGCATGATCACCGCCCGTTCGGGACGGTGACTGTCCACCGGAACAGGGCGGGCGATACGGGCAAGGCCAAGCCGTGCGCCCAGCCGATCGACAAGCTGGTCGAAATCAGCCATCTGCCGCCCGCCGCCCGACAGCTCGGCCTGCACCGCGTCAAGCGCCTCCGCCTCCACTACACAAAGACGCACCATGTCGAAGCCATGGCCGCCCGCGCCAAAAACATCCCGCGCCGTATCGAAGGTTTCGCCAAGGGCATCAAGCCGCTCGCAAAATAGCGATACGATTGTCGCGGCATCGCGAACCGGGCGGGCCGTGCCGACGGCGGCGCGCACCACCTGATTGTCCGTACGAAAGAGCGACAACTCAACCAGCCGCGCACCCATACCGCGCCCCTCCAGAACCGGATCAAGCCGGTCCGCCAGATCGCGGATCGTCGCCGCCACGCCATCGGCGCCGCTCACCGGTTCGGCAAACCGGCGCTCGGCCATCAATATCGGCGTCGGGCGACGCGGCGACAGCGGTTCGTTTTCCCGCCCCAGCGCCTGATCGAACCGCCGCAGCAGCCCCACCCCGAACCGCGCGGCAAGTGGCGCCCGCGGCTTGCCGGCGAGCTGGCCGATGCGCTTCAGACCCAACCGGTCAAGCAGCGCAAGCTGGGCGCCATCGAGCCGCAGCGCCGCCATAGGCAGATCGGCAAGAATCCCGTTTTCCGCCCCCCGTGCCACGAATGCGGCCTGCACATCCGGCGGTCCGTACCGCGCCAGCGCCCAGGCTGCCCCAGCTGTCGAGGCAATCGCCGCCCGCGCTTCAAGCCCCTGGGCGGCAAGGCGCGCCAGAAGGTCGGCCCGCAGGCTTTGTTCTCCGCCAAACAAATGGGCGCAGCCGCTGATATCAAGATACAGGCCATCCCCCGGCGTCAGCTTATTGCCGCCATCGGGCAATTTCCCGGCATCCGGTGCATCAAGCGCGTCAAGGGCAACAAGCGGCGTGTAGCGATCGCACCAGTCGGCAATACCGTTGAGGAACACAAGATCGGCGCCGGGGTCGGCCTGGTGAACGGCGAGCGTACCGGCAATGGCTCGCGCATCGGCAAGCGGCATTCCCGGCGCAAGTCCAACCGCCTGCGCCGCCGCGTTGGTTGCCCGCACCCGCAGCGCATTGCTGATCTGCTCAACAACAATCACCGGCGCTTCACCGGGATCGGGCAACCGCTGTTTGTGCAGCGCCGGTTGTAGCGGCGTTCGGCGCGCCAGCCGGGCCAGCCGATCCGTCGACAGATAAGGCAGCCACAAACTGAGTATGCGGGTGTCTCTAACCTGTGCCTGCGGCATGTCCGGCAACACGGGTCTGTCCGGCAAGCGGCATCTGTTGAGCCGATTGTCCTGCCGGTAAAAGGGGAAGGCGACTGTCAGGCTTTGCGCCGGCACCCTCGCCAGAATATGCGGCAATGGCGGTCTCGGCAGTCCCGACGACAGAACGCTCGGTGAAGCGGCGGCCATGGGGGTTCCATTCCAGCATGAAGGAGCCCGAACGGCCCCGGCGGCTTTTTTCCAGCGTCACATGCCAGGCCGCCCGTCCGACGCCACCGGTCACAAAACCGAGCGCACCAGAGCGCGCCGGCCGGACCTGCCAGCGGGTTTCAGCCGCACTGGGCATCGCCCCCTGCCCGGCGCTGCTGCCACTCAGGCGCAACAGAAAACCGGTCACCCCATGCGCCCGCGCCCGCAGCGCCAGCCGCCGGGTTGCCGTCAGGTCGATATCATCGCTACCCCGGCGGATCTCACACACCGCATGACCCACCCCGCGGCAGGCAAGGGCCGCCTCCAGCGCCCACAGCGCATCGGTGGTGCGATCAACGTGAACCCGCACAAGGCGCCCCGGATCGATCCCCAGCGCCGCAAGCCCCGGCGCATAAAGACCGCCGGCCTCGTGAGCAGCATCACCGGCACTGATCCACAAAAGCATGGCGCTATTTCCAGCCAATCGGGATTCGGAAACGCCATGACCATTTTGGCCAGCCTGCAACCGGGCCAAAAGAGCCAGAACAAACCCGGCTGCCGCCGCACCGTCCCGCGCCTCGCCCGCCCGCACATCATGCAAGGCCCCCCGCGACAGGCCGCCGCCCAGGAATGCATCGACACGGGGCACACCAAATTGGATCAGGGGTCGGTCACCGGTCATGTTATCGGCAACATCATCGATCGTACCGCCGGCAGGCGTGTCCCGGTCAGCCGAAAACCCGGGCCCGGAACCCGAATTGGGCAACAGCACGCCCTCCCCGGGCCAGCCCGGATTTTGCAGCCCACCAGCACTGGAAATCCGGCCTTCCAAACGGGCTATGTCCCGGCGCAAGCACACAAGCGCATCCTGTGCCCCACCGGGCTCGCGGGTGCGGGCCATGGCGAAATCCTGTTCAATCATAATTTTGTTCTGTATTTGTTCTTATCATTTCGGAAGTGCCCGCAAGAGTCAAGGCGCCCGGACGCTGGTCATCCCACCCGGCTCAACTGCCAATCCAGAGCGCATTCCGAAAAGTGGGAATCGGTTTTCGGATTAAAATGCGCGTAAAAACAAAAGATTAGAACGTATTGAGTGATCAAATAATCGCGAAATACGCTCTAGCTCGCCGGCCCAAGTGGTTGACCTGCCGCCTCGAAGGCAACGCAAAAGAGCGCCCAACTGGCGCATCCGGCAATGCCCCTTGCCGAATCGGCCAAATCAGGCAATGATTCCCCAACGCAAACAACGGAAAGGAGGTGATCCAATGTCAAGTGAGACTTCGGTGATGTCGAGAGGCTTTGGATGGGCAGCAAACATGATGGGGCAATCCCTGTCATAGGTGCACAGCCTTCGATCCGGAATCCCGGTTCATGCCAAACGGCACACGAACTCACGATTCAGTAAAGACCTAAAAAGAAGGGCCGCACACTGTGCGGCCCTTCGCTATTCATGACTGTTCGCAGCAGATCGAAAATGAAAAAATCAGCCTTGCGCCATACGGTTTGCCGGGGCCCGCCGGCCAAACCAGCTTGCATCATCGGCGCTCGGACCGCTGGGATACTGAATCAGGCTCAAATCCCGCAGAACCTTTTTGAGAACCCGCACTTCCTGGCAGCTCTCGCTCTTGAATTCCTGGTAGCTCATCATCACCGAGCGTAACGACGCAACAATATCGTCGATACTGTAATTCACTTCACCACGGCCATCACCCGAATCGTCAGCATCCGGCGACCGTCCGCCCAATTCCCGCTTTTTCTCAAAAATGACCGTCGCATCGCCATTCATAGCCGAAAAAACATCGTCCAGTTCAGCAACAAGACCATTGACGGCAGGGCTATCCGCCTCAGTCCCGCTGCGGTCCAAGGCCTGCCGTCGATCCGCCGGATTGCCGCTATTCCGGCAAATATCCTTCAGATACCGGTCAAGCCGTGCATCGCCCTTTCCCGTATCGCGAGACCGCTCCAGCAACATCTGGACGATATCTTCGTCGACAAACTGGACGCCAAACGAATCCCGGCCACGCCAGACGACCCGCGCTGGCGCGCGAATACGCTCGCCCGGGATCCACATACTGACTTCATCGGGAACATCACTGGGCGCATCGCAGGTGAAATCCGCACCCTCAGACGACAAGCGCTTGATGATGCATTCGACATAATCACCATGCTCAAAAAAAGCATAGGCCGCCCCGAATGAGGACCAGCGGTTCGATCGTCTGCGTGCGGGATTTTTCTTGGACATCGCGACAAATTCCAATGTGTCGCCATTGCATATCCAAAAATCAAAAAATTTCGGTAAAAACCCTTCGTTAACGCCGACAGTGGGAAAATTGTAGTTGGATTTTGCCGGAATATTCCCCCGGCCGATTAGAGCACCGGTCCTGCGCTAACTGGATCGGGTGAGTAGAATCTTGACAGCGAACGCGCCAAAAACACCCGCAAAAACGAAATCAATCGCCCGCGCAACCCGCCGGTTGCCGCGCAGCACCCGCGAAAACTGGTCGGCGGCAAGAACCATCGCCCCGCAAATCGGCAGCGCGAACATTATGAAATAGAACCCCAGAAAAGCGAGTTTACCGGTTGCATTCGGATCTTCAGCGGACACAAATTGCGGCAGGAACGTCAGGAAAAACAACACAATTTTCGGATTGAGAAGATTGATGCCAAAGGCTGTGAACCAGGTCTGCAACAAGGGTTGGCGCGACCGCACACCCGTTTCAAGCGTCAGTGCCGACCCGTGACGCACAGCCTGATACGCCAGCCACACGAGATAAACCGCACCGGCAAGCTTGATCGCGAAGAAGGCCTCGGGCGACGCCGCAATCAGCGCGGACAGACCAAAGGCGGCAGCCATTGTGTGCACGACCAGCCCACTTGAGGCTCCAAGAATTGCCACCAGACCGGCCATGCGCCCCTGCGTCAGCGCCCTGCTCAGGAATAACGTCATGTCCGGACCAGGTGTGATCGTCAATATGAATGCGGCAAGCGAATAGGCGGCAAAAACCGCCGGCGAGGGCAGAAAATCCATGTCGGCCTATCTCCTGCATAAAGTGAAGCACACAAAGAACAGGGATTATCGCAGCCAAGCACGGTGGGGAATGGTAATTGTTATGAAATTGCCTCACCAATCAGGACGCGCGCCATATCGGCAACGAGAGATGATCGGGCAAATACCAGGCGAACCAGCACTATTTGGACTACGAGCTCACACCCGATTGCTCACTCGCGATCTTCTGATCCAGAACCAGTTTCTTCAGACGAAGGCTTTCGGCCCGGTAAGTGTCAGCGAATTGTGCGCGGCTTTGCAGGTTTGTCGAATTTCGAACCCGGCGCCTGTTTGATTGAGCAACGGTGCGCGGATCCGATGCAATCGATTCCCATACAGCCAGGACAACGAGAGCAGCAATACAAACGGTTACGATTGTCATAATGGCCTCCTTGACCAGTTGTGATCCCAAGATCGCATATCCGCCCTGAACTGCCACTGAAATGACAATTCATCTCCTGTTCATGCCCCCGGCGCACTAAAATCCGCCATAATCCGGGCAACGCCGACGCTTGCCGGCGCCGTTGGCCGCACCTATAACGGCCCGTCCGGTCGAACGATGCGGGCGATATGTTTCCAACGGAACTCACCATGCCAAACTCTGCATCTGCGCCCGTGCGCAAGGTCGTCCTCGCCTACTCCGGCGGCCTTGATACTTCCATCATCCTGAAATGGCTGAAAGTCACCTATGACTGCGAGGTGGTCACTTTCACGGCCGATCTCGGCCAGGGTGAGGAACTGGAGCCGGCGCGCAAAAAGGCCGAATTGCTAGGCATTCGCGAGATCTATGTCGACGATCTGCGCGAAGAATTCGTCCGCGATTTTGTCTTCCCGATGTTTCGCATGAACGCTCTTTATGAAGGGACTTATCTGCTGGGCACCTCGATTGCCCGCCCGCTGATTTCCAAGCGGTTGGTTGAAATCGCCGCTGAGACCGGCGCCGACGCCATCGCCCACGGTGCCACCGGCAAGGGTAACGACCAGGTTCGCTTCGAGTTGAATGCCTACGCCCTCAATCCCGATATTCGGATTATCGCACCGTGGCGGGACTGGGAATTCAAAAGCCGCACAGATCTGATTGAATTTGCCGAAAAGCACCAGATCCCGGTACCCAGGGACAAACGTGGCGAGGCACCATTCTCCGTCGACGCCAATCTTCTGCACTCCTCCTCCGAAGGCAAGGTTCTGGAAGACCCGGATGTCGAGGCGCCCGAATATGTGTTTCAGCGCACCCTTTCGCCCGAAGATGCGCCGGACAAACCGACGATTATTAAAATCGGTTTTGAAAATGGCGACCCGGTATCCATCGATGGCGCGACCCTCAGCCCCGCCTCACTCCTTGCCGCATTGAATGACCTTGGTCGCGACAACGGCATCGGCCGGCTCGATCTGGTGGAAAACCGCTATGTCGGCATGAAATCACGCGGCATATACGAGACCCCCGGCGGCACCATCCTGCTCACCGCCCGTCGCGCCATGGAAACCCTGACACTGGATCGCGAGGCTGCCCATCTGAAAGACCAGTTGATGCCGCGCTATGCCGAGCTGGTCTATTACGGCTTCTGGTTTGCGCCGGAACGCGAAATGATCCAGGCCATGGCCGACAAGGCCTCGGCGCTGGTCTCCGGCACCGTGCGCCTGAAGCTCTACAAGGGTAATGTCATGGTCATCGGTCGCAATAGCCCCAATTCGCTCTATTCCGACGAACTTGTTACGTTCGAGGACGACAAGGGCGCCTACGACCAGCGCGACGCGGAAGGCTTTATCCGGCTGAACGCCCTCCGCTTGCGTACCCTCGCCATGCGTGATCGGAAAAACCGTTAAACGTAGCGTTCACACCCCACATAACTCGATTGTCATGAGAACCGGCACATCACCGGTGGTAATCTTCCGATATATCCGGCGATCAATCCGGAAAAAGGGAGAAAATCATGCCAGTTATTTCTTTTTCGCGAGTGCTGAGCGGTCTTCAACTGACGGTACTTACACTTGGATTAGGCAGTATCGCGATATTGCCCGATAAAAGTGCCGCCCAAACCAACCCACCAACCCGGGAAATCACCAAGATTGCCGGCGACCTCTATCGCTTCCAGAACAATTTTCACTTTTCCGTATTTCTCGTCACCCCCGACGGCGTCATCGCCACGGACCCGATCAATGCCGAGGCGGCAACCTGGTTGAAGGATGAGATCAAGACCCGGTTCAACCAACCGATCCGCTATGTGGTCTACAGCCACGACCACGGCGACCACATTTCCGGTGGCGAAGTGTTTGCCGATGCCGGCGCGACTGTCGTCGCCCATGCCCAAGCGGCCATCGACATTGCCACCAACAACGTGCCGACTGCTGCCCCTGAAGTCACTTTTACCGATAGTCTGACCCTGACGCTGGGTGGAAAGACGGTTAATTTGAAATTCCTTGGGAAAAGCCATTCCGACAATATGATCATCGCCCATTTCCCGGCTGAGCGGACTGTCTTCGCGGTCGATTTTATTTCCGCCAAGCGGCTGCCATTCCAAACGCTGCCCGACTACTTCATTCCTGACGCCATCAATGCGATCGATGCGGTTGCCGCGATGGACTTTGACATTCTTGCGCCGGGCCACGGCCCGATGGGCACACCGCAGGACGCAGCCGATCATGGTCAATATGTCAAGGATTTGAAAAAGGCCGTCCAAGAGGCGATAGACGCCGGTCAAAGCCTGGAGCAGATGCAGGCCTCCATCATGATGGATGCGTACAAGGATTGGGGCCAGCATGAGCAATATCGCGGCAAGAACGTCGAAGGCATGCACCGGATACTGACCCAGTAAAAAGCAGCGGTCTATCGATCCCGCTACCCGGTCAAGCCCCTTTCAGATTGGCTGGTCGCCTGCGTTGGCGGCCAGCGCTCAGGTTTTTATGAGCCACTCATGTTCGGGCTGGTTGTGAAACCGCCAGATGCGCTTCGGTCCGGCCATGACATTGAGATAATACAGATCATAACCATGGGCCGTCGCGCACGGATGATAGCCCTTGGGCACTAGCGTCACATCACCATCTTCCACCGCCATCGCCTCATCAAGGCTCCGGTCATCGGTATAGACCCGCTGAAAGGCAAAACCCTGTGGCGGATTGAGCCGGTGATAATAGGTCTCTTCCAACTGGGATTCGTGCGGGAGATTGTCGGTGTCGTGTTTATGCGGCGGATAGGATGAGGTATTGCCGGCGGGCGTAATCACTTCCACTACCAACAAGCCATCGGCCGGCTCGGTTTCGGGCAGAATATTGGTGACATGCCGTGTATTGCTGCCAGTGCCGCGCGTCTCTTGCTGCACATCGTCCGGACCGATCAGGCGGGCCTGATGATTGCCGGCAGTCCCCGGCGCCGAACACACCGCCAGTTCCACATCGGTTTGCGCCGTGACAGTCCAGGACGCGCCGGCCGGCACATAGACCGACCACGGTTTGCCTTCAAATGGCGAGGTGCGTCCGCCCAGCGTGCCGAAATCCTGGCCGCCGCCGCTGACTGTCGCGGTACCCGAAACAAACACCAGGCACACTTCGCGCCCGCCGGTGTCCTCGTTAGCGCTCTCGCCCGGAGCCAGGGTGATCAGATCAAAGCCCACATGGGTCCAATCGGCGCTTTGCGGCGTCACATGAACAACGCGATGCTGATCGTCACGCGGCGTTGGTTTGACCAGAAGATGGGACGGCATGAATTCTCTCACAGATTTCAGTTTCACTCGAATATACCGGTAAACGGACTAGCGAAACAGCCGCAATCAAAGGCGGTTCAGTTCTTCGGTCAGATCAGCCAATTCTGCCCCGCTGGCTATCAACCGCCGACCCGGGTAATAACCACAGCTGTCCGCTCTGACATTCTGTCCTTAACACGCGTACCGATTGGCCGGTTGGCCTGCGGTCCTTTGGTTACCGGCAATAATCCCAGTTCCACAAACACAAACACCCCGCCAGGCGATGACGGGGTGTCGGAATATTGTCGTTTTGGATCAGGTAAAATGCCCGATCCGGTCGCCGCGCTGTGAGATCAGAGTCTGATGTCGGACGCGACACGCTGAATTTCAAAACGCTCAATGCCCAGATCGTGCAACTGCGAATTGTTGAGACGCGAGAGTGCCCGAACGGTCTGGTTGTAGGAGCGCCAGCGGCGGACTTTGGTGGTGACATTGGCAATGGACATTGTTAGCTCCTTCGTATTCCAAGGTGTTAGAAAGACCGGAATGTTGCTCCGTCTTGACTGCCAGATAGGCGGGCCGACGCGCCAGCGGAAGTGATATTTTTTCACACCTGATATGCACTCAGTGCATATCAATTATTTAAGGAAATCAATAACATGGCAAATTCAAAGCCATTGGGCGTGGGCCTGATCGGAACTGGTTTCATGGGCAAGTGCCATGCAGTGGCCTGGACCGGCGTCGCGCCGGTGTTTGGCGATGTGCCAGCGCCGCGCCGGGTGGTACTGGCAGATGCCACTGCCGAGCTGGCAAAAACCGGAGCCGCCGCGTTCAATTTTGAGCAGGCAACGGCAAACTGGCGTGAGATCATCGATCATCCAGAAGTCGATGTCGTCTCCATCACCGCACCCAATACCTTTCATGCCGACATGGCCATCGCGGCGCTGGAGGCGGGCAAACATATCTGGTGCGAAAAACCGATGTCCGGCAACCTGGACGAAGCCGAACGCATGGCCGCCACTGCCAGACAGTCCGGCACGGCGGCGATACTGGGATACAATTATATCCAGAACCCGGTGATCCGCCATATTCGTCAACTTCTCGACGATGGAGTGATCGGCACCGTCAATCAGGTCCGCATGGAGATGGATGAGGATTTCATGGCCGATCCCGATGCGCCATTCACATGGCGCAGCGAGGAAGCATCCGGTTATGGCGCCCTGGACGATTTTTGCGTCCACCTTCTGGCCATCACCCGTGTGCTGTTCGGCGGCGTCGCCAAGGTGATCACTGACATGGGTAAACCCTATGCCGAGCGGCCTTTGGCAAATGGCGGACGCAAGCCGGTCATGACCTACGATTCAGCCACTGTCCTTGCCAAACTGGACAATGGCGCGGCAGCCAGCTTTGCCGTCAACCGGGCGGCCTGGGGCCGCAAGGGCCGGCTGGCCATCCAGATTTTCGGCTCCAAAGGCTCTATCCTGTTCGATCAGGAGCGCATGAACGAATTCCAGCTCTACACCGCCGACGGCGCAGCCGAGACGCAGGGCTATCGCACCATCCTCACCGCCCCGCACCATCCGCCCTATGACAAGTTCATTCCGGCGCCCGGCCACGGCCTTGGTTTCAACGACTTGAAGATCATCGAATGCCGCGAGTTGATAAACGTCATTGCCGGCGAACCGGCCCATGCCATCACCTTCAATGAGGGCATCGCCATCGAGCGCACGATCCACACTATGGGCCGCGCCTTCGAGACGGGACAATGGGAAACGGTCTGAGCCCGGTGATTAGAGCGCATTCCGAAAAGTGGGAACCGGTTTTCGGACCAAAATGCGCGTAAAATCAAAGGAATAGAGCGTATTGAGTGATTCGATAATCACGAAAAACGCTCTAAGATTACTTTGCGGCCTGCTCATAAAGCGCGCAGGTCGCGCCGGCGGGGTCGCGAATGACACAGTAGCGGTCCTCGCCAAAGTTCTTGATCCCGGTGACCACCTCGCCGCCCAGCTTCGCGCAGTTCGTCAGGCTGGCATCCAGATCGGCTACTCCGAAATAATTCAACCACTGGGCCGGCAAATCTGCATTGCCGCCCCGCGCATGGCAAATACCGCCGGCGCATTTGGCCTGATCGTCCGGCTTCACCGGCGGGGCGTCCGGGGCCAACATCATGAAGTCGTTGTAGCCATCCATATTGACCGGCATCGACGTCCAGCCGATCACCGCCTCATAAAATGCCCGAATATCCTCGGCGTCACCGACGGTGAGATCGGTCCACAGGATTTGCCCGATATTGCGTTCGCTCATGATGAAACGCTCATTTCCGCTTGAAGAACAGGCAGTCTGTCCGCCTACTCCGCTGCGTCCACCGCCATCGGGTTGTTCGGGTGGGTGGTCCAGTTGTCATAACCCGGCGCAATCGGCGCTTTGGTTCGCGGATCAATCCCGGAAATCCGCTCCATCGACATGCAGTCCACCACCGGACACACCGATACACACAGGTTGCAGCCGACGCACTCTTCGTCGATCACTTCGAACATTCGTTGGCCATTGACCGTGTGGGTGATCGCCTGATGAGACGTGTCCTCGCACACCACATGGCAGCGCCCGCACTGAATGCACAGATCCTGATCGATCCGTGCCTTGGTCACATAATTGAGGTTGAGATACTGCCAGGCGCTGACATTGGGCACGGCATTGCCGATGAAATCATCCAGCCGGTCATGGCCGTTGTCGTCCATCCAGCGCTCCAGCCCGGCAATCATCTCCTTGACGATCTTGAAGCCGTAAGTCATCGCCGCCGTACATACCTGAACATTCTGCGCCCCAAGCGCCATGAACTCGGCCGCGTGCCGCCAGGTCTCGATGCCGCCAATGGCTGATATCGGCAAACTGGCGGTTTCACTGTCGCGGGAAATTTCCGCCACCATATTGAGCGCGATAGGCCGCACCGCCGGCCCGCAATAGCCGCCGTGGCTGCCCTTGCCATCGATGGTCGGCACCGGCGACATCTGGTCTAGATCGACACTGATAATGGAATTGATCGTATTGATCAGTGATACGGCATCGGCGCCACCGGCCAGCGCGGCGCGCGCCGGATAGCGGATATCGGTGATATTCGGTGTCAGCTTAACGATCACCGGCATCCTTGTGTTCGCCTTGCACCATCGCGCCACCATCTCGATATATTCCGGCACCTGACCGACCGATGAACCCATGCCCCGCTCGCTCATCCCGTGCGGGCAACCGAAATTGAGTTCAATCCCGTCCGCTTCGGCGTCCTCGATCTGTTTCAGGATCGAAACCCAGTTGGCTTCCTCGCAAGGCACCATTAGCGAAATCACCACCGCCCGGTCCGGCCAGTCGCGTTTGACTTCCTTGATCTCCTGCAAATTGACTTCAAACGGCCGGTCAGTGATCAGTTCGATATTGTTGAACCCCATCAGCCGCCGGTCCGGGCCGTGCAGCGCGCCGTATCGCGGCCCGTTGACATTGACCACTGGCGGGTCTTCGCCCAGCGTCTTCCACACAACCCCACCCCAGCCTTCGGCAAAGGCCCGCTCGACATTGTATTTCTTGTCCGTCGGCGGCGCCGAGGCGAGCCAGAATGGATTCGGGGATTTGATGCCGATAAATTCGCTTTGCAGATTGGCCATCGCTTAGCCTCTTTCGTGGACACTCGATTGGATGAGAAGAAGATTGCTTTCGCTGTCACGGATCATCGCAAACCGGACACCGTCCAGCCACGGCGCATCGTCGGGGCCTTGGCTGATGGTGACGCCAAGATTGGCAAGGCGGCTAGCTTCGGCATCCACGTCATCGCTGATCAGACACAGCGCCGGTACTTCTGCCACAGTGATCTCTTCAGCTCTGGCAAAATGGATCATAGTTTCCGCACCGGAAATCTTGATGAAAATCCAGCGCCAGCCTTCGCTGTATGGCGCATCGGTGTGAACCGTCAGCCCCAAAGTATCGCGATAAAAAGCCAGCGCCCGATCCTGATCCGTAACCGGTATCGACTGAAAATTGATCCGCTTGAACATTGGCTTATCCAGCCAGGCTACGATGGATGCTTTCCGCGGCGATTTTGCCGTCCTCGACCGCGATCACCGTCAAATCGTCGCCATCGCTGATGCAATCACCGCCAGCCCATACATCGGCAAGGCTGGTACGCCGGAAACCATCGACCCGGATCCGGCCGTTTTCCAGCGTAATTGGTGTATCCCCACCATCCAGCGCGGCTGGCACAAACGTCTGGCCAATCGCCTTGAACACCATATCGGCGGCCAGCACCTCGGTTTCGCCGGTGCCGGCAAGGGTGCCGTTGTCGTTGCGCGTGTGTTCCATTTCGATGCCGACAACCGCGCCATCCCTGGTCACCAGCGCCTTTGGCTGCAAGTGAAGCCGGATTGTCACGCCGGACGTCTGGGCCAGTTCCTGCTCGAATTCACTGGCATTCAGCCGGTCCTTGCCCCGCCGATAGGCAATAGTTACCTGATCGGCGCCAAGCAATTTTGATTGCACCGCCGCATCGACTGCCGTCATGCCGCCGCCGATCACCACGATCCGCCGACCCACGGCAACTCCGGCAAGGTCTGAAGCTTGCCTCAAATCGGCAATCCACTCTACCGCATCGATACTTCCGGACGCATCTTCATCGGCAAGGCCAAGCTGGTTTACGGCCCCAAGGCCAACGCCGACAAATACCGCATCGTGCCTGGCGCGCAGATCATCCAGCGAAATTTCACGCCCCAGCGCCTCGCCGTATTTGATATCAATTCCGCCGATCGCGGTGACAAATCCAACTTCCGACTGGGCGAAATCATCAACCGCCTTGTAGGCGGCGATTCCAAATTCATTGAGGCCACCGGGCTTGCTCCGCGCCTCGTAGATCGTCACGTCATGGCCATGCAGCGCCAGACGATGAGCGCAGGACAGGCCGGCCGGTCCGGCACCAACAACGCCAACATTTTTGCCGCTCGGCGCGGCGCGCTCATACGGATGCGGCGCATCGTCTATAAAACTGTCCGTTGCGTAGCGTTGCAACTGACCGATGGTGACCGGCTTATCCTCAGCCAGATTGCGCACACAAGCCTGCTCGCAAAGCGTTTCCACCGGACAAACCCGGGCGCACATGCCGCCAAGGATGTTCTGGTCGAAGATGGTTTTGGCCGCGCCCTTGGCGTTGTCAGTCTGAATCTGACGGATAAACAGCGGAATATCGATCGAGGTCGGGCAGGCAACGGTGCACGGTGCATCGAAACAAAAATAGCACCGGTCGGCTTCGACAAACGCCTCATGGCGTGACAGCAGCGGATGCAAGTCGCCGAAATTGTCTTCAAGGGTTGCTGTGTCCAGCCTCTGGCCGCGAATATCAGGCAAGGGATTGTCCGGCATAGTTCGTTCCGGCGTACCATCGGACATCGCGTAACCTTCCTGTGTCGATCCTGATCCAAACTGAGCGAAGCGTCAGAATGGCGAGTTTTGATCGAATGGTCAAATTTTAACCATGACCTGGACTTCAGACGGGTTCCTTTGGTTTCCATGTCGGGTATATGTCCGTTGGCAAACCGGACAGATGGGGAAGAAAGTCGCGCCATGTTGGATTCGCTGAAATCATTTTTGAACAAGCTGACCGGGGAAGCGGCGCCCGACCACCATTTTGAGACCGATGACACCCGGCTCGCGGTCGCAGCGCTGATGGTCCATTGCATGGCGGTTGACGGCACGGTCAGCGAAGATGAGCGCAAACTGCTGCAAAGCTCCCTGTCGTCCGCCTATGACTTGTCGCAATCCGGCGTGGCTCAGTTGATCGCCGATGCCACCGATGCAGACAATGAAGCGGTCGATCTTTATCGATTCACCAGTGTCCTGAAACGGCAGATGGATCGCGATCAACGGGCCGATGTCGTCGAACAACTCTGGTCCATGGTCTATGCCGATGGGCAGGTCCACGAATTTGAAGACAATCTCGTGTGGCGCGTTGCCGAATTGCTGGGCATTGAACGCACCGAGCGCTTGGCCCGCAAACTGGTTGCGCGAAATAACGGTGCCGGACAGGAGAGCAAATAATGGGAACGACAGGAATATCGGCATGGCCGGGTCAGTTCATCGCCCATACAGGTGATCAACATTAGGCCTCTGCCGATCGCTCGCTTGCAATGCAACAATCTATTGGCACAATGACTGCCGTGACAAATTCAGCGCCCCAATACCTGCTCGGAAGTCTGCCCAGAATTCTGATAATTCTGCATCAGCACAATTCCAGTTCGGGCAAGCTTGGCCAGATGCTGCGGGCCAAAGGATTCGATCTGGATATCCGCCGCCCGCGCTATGGCGAGCCGTTGCCGGAAACCATGGACGATCATGCCGGCGCGGTGATTTTTGGTGGCCCGATGAGTGCCAACGACCCCGATGATTTTATCAAGCGTGAAATCGACTGGATTGGCGTACCGCTGGCCGAAAAAGCACCGTTCCTGGGCCTTTGTCTGGGTGCACAGATGCTCGCCAAACATATGGGCGCGGCCGTGACGGCCCACCCGCAAGGTTGTGTGGAGGTTGGATTTTACGACCTGCAATCCACCGATGCCGGTGACCGTCTGACCCACTGGCCGCAAACGGTTTATCAGTGGCACCGCGAGGGCTTTGAACTGCCTGCCGATTCTCAATTGCTTGCAACCAGCGAAATGTTCGAAAATCAGGCCTTTTCGGTGGGCGACACTGCCTACGGCATCCAGTTTCATTCCGAATTGACCTATGCCATGGCCTGTCGCTGGTCGGTCAAGGGCGAGGAACGCACGCACCTGCCGGGCGCCCAACAACGGCCCGCCCACCTGTCCGGCTGGGTACGCCATGATCCCGCTGTCCGGCAATGGCTGGATGGATTTATCGACCTGTGGACTGCCGGCGACAGGCGTTCCTGCTCACGCGCCGCCTGACGATTTCCCGCAAGAGCGCATTCCGAAAAGTGGGAACCGGTTTTCGGACTAAAATGCGCGAAAAATCAAAAAGATAGGGCGAATTGAGTGATTCAATAATCACGAAGAACGCTCTATGTTGCCGTCCGGATTTTCCGCAAACAGGTTCGCTTCGATCCAGGCCAACACACCGTCGACATCGCTGACGATTGGCCCTGAAGGCGGTGGCGGCCGGCGGATCATGACAGTGGGAATTCCCGCCGTCCGCGCCGCAACAATTTTTGCATAGGCCGGCCCGCCAGAATCCTTGGCAACAACAAATCCGATATCGTGCGCCCGCAATAACTCAAGCTCCATCTGTGCCGTGGCGGCCGGCCGGCCGAGAATTATGGTCCAGTCCACCAACACTTCTCCCGGCGCCGGTGGCTCGATCATCCGCAGCACACAGGACAAATCCGGCCGCGCTCGGAAAGCCGCCAGTTCCCGCCGCCCGGCCGCCAGGAAAATCCGCGCACCCCGGGGTAGCGCATCGGCGGCGCCTTGCATGGACTCCACATCGATCACCCGCGCATCAGACCGGCGCGGAAAGGACGGTCTGAGAAGTTTCACCCGGGGAACTCGCGCCGTCTCCGCCGCCTCGACCGCATGGGCCGCGATCTGCGCGGCAAACGGATGGGTCGCATCGACAAGTGCGTCATAACCATCGTTGACCAGCAACGAGGCCAGGCCCTGTGGTCCACCGAACCCGCCTCGCCGCACCGGCCCGGCAGTGGCGCGGGGCAAGCGGGTCAGGCCGGCAAGCGATGTCACGGTCGACAGCCGATCGTCGCCGGCAAGCCGCGCGCACAATTCGCCAGCCTCGGTCGTACCGCCCAAAACAAGGATCTTACGCAAAATCAGTCTCCGCCAGGATCGCGCCGTCCCGCGCGATGATTATGACATTGAGTTTGATTCCCGCCTGACCGACAATCGCCCGCGCCTGATCCGCCGCCCGGTTTGCCACCGGTGATGCCAGATCAATGGCGGCATCATGGCCAATCGCCAGCGCCTCGGCTCCTGTATTTGCGCCGAGTATCGACGCGGCCACCGCATCGGAAGCGCCAAGCTCGCGCGATACATCCGCCAGAGCATCAAACGCCAACTGGCTGCGCGCCGAATGCAGATCTAGCGCGCCCTGTGCCAGTTTGGATATCTTGGCAAATCCGCCGGCAAGCGTCAGCCGGGCGACCGGATGGGCGCGGGCATATTTCAACAATCCGCCGGCAAAATCGCCCATATCAATCATCGACAACCGATCGAACCCGTAGTGCGCCATCGCCGCTTGCTCCGATCCGCGCCCGGTTGCACCGACAAGATGGTCAATGCCCGCCGCCCGCGCCACATCGACGCCACGGTGAATAGCATCGATCCAGGCGGCACAGGAATAGGGCACAACAATGCCGGTGGTACCAAGGATCGACAGGCCGCCAACGATTCCAAGGCGCGGATTCCAGGTTTTCTCCGCAAGAGCTTCCCCATCGACAACGGAAAGCTCCACATCGAATGCGGCCGCCGCGCCAAATTGTGCCGCAACATCGCAAAGTGCAGCGCTGATCATCTGCCGCGGCACCGGATTGACCGCCGGTTCACCCGGCACAACAGGCAGGCCGGCAAGTGTCACCGTACCAACACCCGGCCCGGCAAAGATGCGGATATCACCAACATGCGCCACCGCCCCGGCAGGCGGTTCCCCACTGACTTTGGTGCGAAGCCGAACTAGGGCGGCGATTTCCGCCCCATGGGTCACATCGGGATCATCACCGGCATCCTTGATTATCGACGCCTGCGCCCAGCCATCGCCAATTTCCGTCCGGCAAAGCGCGAAGGCCGGCTCCTGTCCACGCGGCAGGCGGATGGTTACAGGATCAGGAAACGTGCCTGAAAAAATCGCTATTCCCGCCGCTTTGGCTGCCGCAGTGGCGCACGCGCCCGTCGTCCAGCCGCGCCGCAACGCCGAGGCAGCACCTGGTCGCGGCTCGCTGTTTTCTTCGCTGTCGGTGTTACGATCCATGGCCGGACCCTATCGCCCGCAGGCACCAACGCTCAATGGTGCTTTTGTGCGCGAACAAACAACGATAAGACCCCCATATGGATCGTACAACGCCCAACCCTGACTTGCCCGGTGACAAATCCAGCCCGTTCACCACGGCTGCTGAACTGCCGGAGTTCAAGCCCGGATGGGTCTGGCTCACCGGTGCCGGCCCCGGCGATCCCGGCCTGCTGACCCTCCATGCCGCCAATGCGTTGTCGCAGGCCGACGTGATAGTCTACGACGCGCTGGTCAACACGGCGATCCTCGACATGGCGCGCCCGGAAGCAGAACGCATTCATGCCGGCAAGCGCGGCGGCAAACCTTCGCCAAAACAGCGCGATATCTCGCTGGCACTGATTGATTTTGCCCGCTCGGGAAAGCGCGTGTGTCGCCTGAAGGGTGGTGATCCGTTTGTATTCGGCCGCGGCGGCGAAGAGGCTCTCGCCCTCGTCGATGCCGGCATTCCCTTTCGTGTCATCCCCGGTATTTCAGCTGGCATCGGCGGCCCGGCCTATGCCGGTATCCCGGTCACCCACCGGGATATCAATCACGCGGTGACGTTTCTTACCGGTCACGACCAGAGCGGATTGAAACCGGCGACTGTCGACTGGCGCGGCGTCGCCACCGGCGCGCCCGTACTGGTTCTATATATGGCCATGAAACATCTGGAGGCGATCGCAGGCGAATTGATAACCGCCGGCCGGCCGGCCGATGACCTGGTCGCGATCATCGCCAACGCCACCTTGCCGGAGCAGCAGGTTCTGGAAACAACCCTTGGCCGCGCAGCCGACGACTGCCGGCAGGCCGGTCTTGCGCCGCCGGCCATCATCGTCATTGGCGAAGCGGTTCGGCTACGCGGCAGGCTGAACTGGCTGGACGCAATGGACGACGCAATACGGCAACGCGCAGATACCGCTGCCGATACATCCCGAAAAATAACCCGGCCCCGGACCGACGGGCGCGGCAATCGTGCCTGAACACAATCCGACCACACGACCCTCGCCTGCGCCCCGTGGTTTCATCATCGCCGGATCAGCCAGCGGCTCCGGCAAGACCATTGCCACTTGCGGCATCATCAGCGCGCTTCGCCAGCAAGGACTTCAGGTGCGGGCGGCAAAATGCGGGCCGGATTACATCGATCCGGCATTCCTGACCGCTGCCTCAAGCCATCCAGCGATTAATCTCGATCCCTGGGCCATGACCGGCAGCGCGATCAACCAGCGCCTTGCCGATCACGGCACTAGTGCCGATCTCGTGGTTGTCGAAGGGGTCATGGGCCTTTTCGATGGCGCGGAAGATGGCAAGGGCTCAACGGCACACCTTGCCCGGATCACCGGGCTGCCAGTGGTGCTTATCGTCAACGCCAGCGGCACGGCGCAATCAGCCGCCGCGATCGCCGAAGGCTTTGCCCATCGCGCCAATCGTCACGAAATTGAACTTGCCGGCGTTATCGCCACACAGATCGCTTCGCCCCGCCACGGCGAACTGGTCCGCGAGGGGTTTTGCGATATCCCGACGCCGCTCTTCGGCTTTATGCCGCGAATCACCAGGCTGGCGCTGAAATCCCGCCATCTCGGCCTGGTTCAGGCCCGAGAGCACGAAACCATCGGGCTGATCATGCGGGAGGCCGGCAATCTGGCCGCCGCAAATATCAACCTCAAGGAGCTTTTGGATTGTGCCGGCCCGCTACCAGATAAATCGAGCGATGATCGAACAATCCACCGCCTCACTCCGCCGGGTCAGCGGATTGCCATCGCCAATGACCAGGCCTTCGCATTCACTTATGCCCATTGGCTGGATGATTTCCGCCGCGGCGGTGCCGAAATCACATTTTTCTCGCCGCTTGCAGATGAACCACCCGACCCCGCCGCCGATGCGATCCTGTTGCCGGGCGGCTATCCCGAGTTGCACGCCGCAACCCTGGCCGCCGCGACAGGTTTTAAGGACGCGCTCGCCGAAGCCGCATCCCGGAACGTACCAATCTATGGCGAATGCGGGGGTTATATGGTGCTTGGCGAAAGTTTGATTGACGCCGCCGGCAACCGCCACGGGATGGCCGGGTTGTTGCCGCTGGTTACCGATTTTTCCAAGCCGAAGCTGCATCTTGGCTACCGTCAACTTGTTGCCGACGACAGTTTTTTCTGGCCCGGACAGTTGCGCGCCCACGAGTTCCATTATGCAACGATCCACCGGGAGGGCGAGGCCGATCGTCTGTTTTCTGCGACTGATGCCAGCGACCGCGATCTCGGAAAAATCGGCCAGCGGCGCGGCTCGATTGCCGGCTCGTTCGCCCATATCATTGATCGTCACGCTGGCAATTAAGCGGCAGCAGCAGCATTTAATTCTGTTTTACAGACTGTGGTTTTTCGCCGCCTTGCCGGTGCGCAAAATGTGCACGTGATCGGGATCATAGAGCGCCGAATCGCGAAAATCCGCGTCACCCAACGCCGGTCCGATGAGAACCAGCGCCGTACGGGTAATCTTTTCTGCCCGAACCAGATCGCGAATGGTCGACAGCGTGCCGAACAGATATTTCTCGTCCGGCCAGCTGACCCGATAGGCAACAATCACCGGGCAGTCGGCCCCGTAATGCGGCGTCAGTTGGCGTTCGACTTCAAGGAGATTGCGGATCGACAGGTGAATCGCCAACGTCGCGCCGGATCGGCCAAGTGTGTCCAGCTCTTCGCCCGCCGGCATGGCCGAAGATTTCATCGCCGTTCGCGTCAGGATCACGCTCTGGCAGATATCCGGCACGGTCAGTTCCTTGCCGACACCCGCCGCCGCGGCGGCAAAAGCCGGCACGCCCGGCGTGATGTCATAGGGGATATTCATCGCCTTGAGCCGGCGGATCTGCTCGGCAATCGCGCCGTATAACGAAGGATCGCCCGAATGAACCCGCGCCACATCATGGCCCGCATCATCGGCTTCGCCGATCAGCGCCATGATCTCATCCAGATTGAGCGGCGCCGTGTCGACGACCCGCGCGCCAGACGGTGCGGACGCAACAATATCCGCCGGCACCAGCGAACCGGCATAAAGACAGACCAGTGAGGCCTCGATCAGCCGCAGTCCGCGCACGGTGATCAGGTCCGGCGCGCCCGGCCCGGCGCCAATGAAATGAACGGTCATTGCGTGTGCCCTTTGCGATCATAACCGCGCGGCGTGTAGACAAATTCGCGGCCGGCAACCTGCACTCGCCGGCTCTGGCTGGAGCCGACAAGCACCAGCGTCATCATGTCGATGGTTTCGGGATCCAGATCAACCAGATCGACAACGCTTATGGCCTCGCCAGGCCGGCCCAGCATCCGGGCAATCGTCACCGGTGTATCCGGTGGGCGATAGGCCAGAAGGATTTCCCGTGCGTGCCGCAACTGGGTTCGCCGGCGTTTGGACACCGGATTATAAAACGCAATGACAAAATCACCCTTGGCTGCCGCTTGAATACGCTTTTCAATCACCGGCCACGGCGTCAAAAGGTCCGAAAGCGAGATCGTGCAAAAGTCATGGCCGATCGGCGCGCCAATCCGCGCGGCAGCGGCCTGAAGCGCCGAAATTCCCGGCGATACAATGATCTCGATCCGTTTTGCGCTGTCGCTAACCGGGCCGCGGTCCAGACATTCAAATACCAGGCTTGCCATGGCGTAGATGCCGGCATCGCCGGAAGATACCAGCGCGACATTGTGGCCTTCTCCGGCCAGGCCAAGGGCCTTGCGAACCCGTTCTTCCTCCGCGCCGAGCGGAAAACCGAAAACTTCCTTCCCGCCTGTCAGATCAGCAATTTGATCAAGATAGTAGTTATAGCCAATAATTATAGTGGACTCTGTAATGAGTTTTCCAGCTTCTGGTGTCCGCCAGCTCGTCTGCCCCGGACCGAGTCCGACTACCGATAGTTTTCCGCGGGCGCGCCCAATCGTTTCAGGCTCAATAATACCTGTCGCTTGCGCCACCGCGCATGTTGCCCGCGCCGATTTGCGCTTCTCGACAACCAATCGGCCTGTCGGCCCCGACGCTGCCAGCGCAGCGGCCTCACAAACCCCGTGGCAGCCGACTTCTGCAAACACCATATCGGAGGGATTGGCCAGACGCGGCGTTTGCCCCTCCAGTATTTCGGGGGTGAAAAACCGGGCCGGCACATCAAGCCGTTCTGCAAGATCGATGACCGCCGCCTCATCCGCTTTGACATCAATTGAAACCACGCAAGCCACTGCTTGGCGGGCCAGCCCGGCATTGGTCAAAGTCTCAAAAGCCAGATCCGCCAATTCCGCCGGGTCGGTTCTGCGTTCACAACCCACACCAAGCGCCAGCGACCGAGGATGATAAACAAGATGGTCAGGTCCACCGTCGATAGTCTTGACAGTCGCCGAAAGGCGCGCAGTCCCGTCTGTTGCGAACGGAATGTTGCTTTCTGACAACCATGCTGCCTCGCCAACAAGCCGGGCCTGCTCGCCGCCCAGCAACGCTGCCATGACCGGCTTGGCGTCTGCAGGATTGGCCAGAACCCAGCCCGACGGCGGATCGTCAAGCGCCACGCCGAAACGCAGATCGCCAGCCGTCGTGATCGCTGCGTGGCCACCGAGCGCGGCCGCGATCGCGGTTGCCAAGCGGTTACCACCGTGATGACCACCGATCAGTGGGACGATGCTGGCGCCATCTTCCGAGACGGCAAGAACCGGTGGATCATCTGATTTGTCAGTCAATATTGCCGATACTGAGCGAACAAGAATACCGGCCGCACAAAAGCCGACGACAGGTTGGCCGGCAGCAAAAGCAGATTTAACAGCCTCCGCAAGGCGGTCAAATGTCGGACCGGGCTCGCCCAGGCCTGACCGCACCAGGATATCGCCCGGCACGGCGGCGGCGGCACGCCTCGCGGTTTCAGCTCCCACTTTTGTCATCGCAAGATAAACCGGCCGCATCATGGCCTGAATCTGCCGGATCTGTTCGCGGACGCATCTTCGGATTGGCGGCCGGGAATGAGGATCATGGAAAAATACGGGGCCGTATCTGCGCCAACATCGGCCACCTTCTGTACGGTTTCTTCCGCGCGCGAGGCATAGGCGACAAGTACAGACCGGGACGTCAGTCCGAGACGGTCAAGGATCGAGCGTACCCGACCAAAATGCCGGCCGACTTTGACAATTGCAATCGCGCTTGCCGCTGACAGCCGCTGTTCCAGTGATGCGTCATCCAGCGTTGCCGGGACGATCAGCAGATCATCGTTCCGCCCGACCAACGGCAGCCCCGCCGAGGCAGCACAGGCCGTCAATGACGTAACCCCGGGCACAACTTTTACAGGATAACGGCCGGCGAGGCGGTCATGCAGATACATGAACGAGCCGAAAAACAGCGGGTCGCCCTCGCACAACACCGCAACGTCATGCCCAGCGTCCAGTTCTGCCGCAATGGCAGCAGCGCCCCTGTCATAAGGTGCCATCGGCACCGCGCCGGACCGCATCGGCACCCGGATTTCAATCTCTCTTTGGTCATCGCGAAGATAGGTTGCAGCAATTGTCCGCGCTGAACTATTTCCGGACTCTGGTGCCGGATAAGCAACGACCGGTACTACTTTCAGGATGTTCACTGCCTTGATTGTGAGCAACTCAGGGTCACCGGGTCCGACTCCAATGCCATAGAGTCGCCCAGAGGTTTTATCCGCACTCATGGTTTGACCCATGCCCATTGCGTCACCGGCATCGCCGCCCGCCAACCGTGATAGGCCCCGATTGTCTCGGCCCGGGAAACCGCCAGTCGGGTCA
This sequence comes from uncultured Polyangiaceae bacterium, assembly GCA_964196155.1. Lineage (GTDB taxonomy): Bacteria > Pseudomonadota > Alphaproteobacteria > Rhizobiales > Afifellaceae > CAXMRP01. Next base: position 18,884 of record CAXMRP010000082.1, on the reverse strand, counting down.
GATCGCCTCCGTGGTTTTTGTGTGCGGCAAGCAGGACCGCCTCGCTCTCCAGTGTCACCGCATGGACGACAAGCCGCCCCCCCGAACCGAGCGCTGAGATCGACGCAGCGATTGTTTCCGCCGAAACACCACCGCCAATGAAAACTGCATCCGGTTGTGGCAGGCCGGCAAGCGCTTCCGGCGCCTTCCCGGCCCGAATGTCGAGCCTGGGTACGCCAAGCGTAGCGGCATTGGCAGCGGCCATGGCCCGCCGCTCCGCAAGAGGCTCAATTCCAATTGCACGCGTACCATCGGCGGCCCGAAGCCATTCGATCGCCACCGATCCGCAGCCGGCACCAATATCCCACAACAGCGCGCCTGGATGCGGCATCAGGCGCGCCAGTGCCAATGCCCGGATTTCCCGCTTCGTCATTTTGCCATCATGACGAAAAGCATCATCAGCAAGCCCAGCAGTCCGGGGCAACCACCGGGCATCGGCCCCCGCAACACAGGCGACAGCGATTGTCGTCAGGTCCGGGATCGCCTGCCCCGCTGTCTGCTCGGCAAAGGTGCGCGCTGTCGCCGACAATCGCGTTTCCTGTTGCCCACCCATGTGCGACAGGGTCGTCATTTCGCTTTCCCCGAAGCCGCGCTCTGTCAGATAGGTGGCGACCGCGCCGGGCGTCGTGCCGTCCCTTGCCAGAATAAGAAGGTACGCGCCCGGATGAACATGCAGCGACAACGTGTAGAGCGGCCGGCCATGCAATGTCACCAGCTGACAACCAGCCATGGTCCACCCCATCCGCGCCGCCGCCAGTGAAAACGCCGAGGGCGCGGGGATAAACGTCATCTCCGTTTCAGGAATCTGCGCCAGCAACTTGCGTCCAACGCCGTACCAGAGTGGATCGCCAGAGGCGAGGACGACAACCGCCTGCCCTCGAAATTCCTTGATCCGGTCAATCAGTTCGCTCATCGGACTGGGCCAGGCCAGGCGTTGCCGGTTGTCGGCGGGAATAAAATCCAGATGCCGCTGCCCGCCGATCAAAATGTCTGCATCATCGACAAGCACCCGTGCCGTGGCGGACAGTCCAGCCAGCCCATCCTCGCCGATCCCGACTACCGAAAGCCATGGCGTCCGATTGGCAGCGCTCATGGTGCATTTGTCTCCCGCAAAAGCGCATTGACCGCCGCCGCCGCCATGGCGCTGCCGCCGCGCCGTCCGGCAAGTGTGATGTAGGGAATATTGGCGGAATTTTCCGCAAGCGCCATTTTGGATTCCGCAGCGCCGACAAAACCAACAGGAAAGCCAAGTATAACCGCCGGCCGCATCGCCGTATCGCCGGCCAGTTCAAGTACGCGAAACAACGCGGTCGGCGCATTGCCGACAACCACAACAGCGCCCTTCAGGCGATCGGCCAGGCAATTAATTCCGGCCGCCGACCGCGTCACGCCTTCGCGTGAGGCAATGTGCTCCGCGCCGTCCTGGGCAACCGCGATATGCACCCGGAGTGCAACGTCGATATGGGTTTTCGACAGGCCAGCGGCAACCATGGTGACATCACAGATGACCAGTGCTTCCGCGTTCAGCGCGTCGCGGCATATCTGCCCGGCGCCATTCGACCACTGAAGATCTTTGCCCACGTCAATCATGCCCGACGTATGAATCAGCCGCGCTGCCACCGGCCGGATATCCGCCGGGAACCGCGCAAGATCGGCCTCGGCTGCGATCAGCTCAAATGAACGCCGGCTAATCGCATCGGGATCACGCAGATAGTCATACGCCACCATCGCAGTTCACTCCGATGCCTTCGTCGGCGTTGCCGGTCCGAGTGTACGCGGCCCCAGCGGATGGTCGGCATGGGGATAGGCTGGATGGCTATGCCCGTGATCGTGATGATGATCATGGCTGTGCCCGGAGCCATGATCATGGGAATGGCTGTGGATTTCGTTCTGGCAGCGACCGTTGCAGGTCCCGTCGGCATCACACAATTCACAGCCCGAACCCACACCCTCCACATGGTGATGATGGCTTTCCTGGGGGCGGCCGACATCGGCTTCAAATCCAGGCACCTGCGCCCGGTATTTGCACATCTGGCAGTTCATCGACGTGTCGCCATCGACAATCTCGCCAACCCGCTCAATGAAAGTTTCAATCACTGCCGGATGATCGTTGAGATAGTCCGCCTTGATGAATTCAAGCGCTGGATGGCGGGCAGCCACCGCATCAGTCGCGGCATAAATCCGGCTGACCAGAACGCCGGTAAACAGAAAATATGGAAAGACGATGATCCGCCGATATCCCAGCTTTGCCGCCTTCTCCAGCGCCGGTTCCACCAGCGGAAAGGTCACGCCGGAATAGGCTGTCTCCGCCCAGCCAAAACCGAAACTTTCCCACAGCAGTCGCGTTATCTTGGCGACATTACCGTTGGCGTCCGGGTCAGACGCACCGCGGCCGACAACAACCAGCAGCGTTTCCTCCGCCGGCATGTCGGGGTGATCGGCCAGCGCTTCCGCGATCCGGTCCGCCGCCGCCCGCAGCATTTTCGGATCGATCCCGAGATCACGGCCATAGTCGATGCGAAAATCAGCGTCAACTTGCCGCCGCTTGACCGCATAGGCGTTCAGCACCGACGGGATATCGTTCTTGGCGTGACCGGCGGCAAACAACATGCCCGGCACGGCCAGTATCCGGTTGCAACCCGCCGCCACCAACCTGTCGAGACCGGCGTGCAGCACCGGATTGGCAAACTCCAGATAGCCATAGTCGACCGGCCAGTCGGGGAATGCTTCCTTCAGCCGCTCAGACAGAACCGCAAATTCTGTCACTGCCCGTTTGTTACGGCTGCCATGGCCACAGACCATGACACCAATGCCATCTCCGGCGCCCGGCTTGTCCATGTTCAGGCTCGCCGTGCGCGGCGCTGCTTGAGGCCAGAGACAAACGCCATCACCGCCACGCCCATGATGCCTGCAAAAGCAGCAAAAGCCAGTCCGTGGCTATGGCCGGCGGATTCTTCAATGTGACTGCCATGCGCGAACGCCAATCCCGCGCCTGCGACAAAAACCAGGACGACAGAAAGAAATGATGAAAGGAATATATTGAAAATGCGGACCATGCCGAAACCTCCGTAGCGTTGCGCGATGGACGAAGGGATTCCAGCCGCGGCTATTGCCGCGCCCTGCCAGACGGCCCCGGTTTTGGCCCCCGATCTGGGTCAGCCTCAGCGGGATCGTTTCAGCCCCTTCGGGGACAACCATCCTGAACATCAGCCTGTACGCAATCCGGCACCGCCGGTCAACGGACTGTTTGCGGCTGGCAATACTACCAAATCCCCGAATAGACAGTGGCGGCACACGGCTCAGCGACTATGCTAGTAATGTGGCTACGGCAATGTTGGCGGCGACACGGTGGAGGAGAATTCAATGGCATTGCGGTTGTCCGCCAATATCGGATTTTTGTGGACCGACCGTCCCCACGCCGAGCGTATTCGCGCCGCCAAGACAGCGGGATTTGACGCGGTTGAATGCCATTTTCCCTATGACGAACCAATTGCCGAGATCAAGGCAGCGCTGGAGGAAACCGGCCTGCCGATGCTCGGCCTCAATACCCGGCGCGGCGACGCCGATGCTGGTGAATTCGGCTTGTCCGCCCTGCCCGGCCGCAAGGCCGACGCCCGTGCCGCCATCGATGAGGCATCCAGCTTCGGCGCCGCAATTGGTGCCAGCAATGTCCATGTGATGGCCGGCGTCCCGAAGGAAGGTCAGGTTCGCGCCGCCCACAAGACCTTCATCGACAATCTCAAATATGCGTCAGATGCGTGCGCAAAAAATGGCCAGACCGTTCTGATCGAGCCGATCAATGCCTACGACGCGTCCGGCTATCTGTTGCAATATGTCGATTATGCCGAAAAAGTCATTGCCGAAGTCGGTGCGCCAAACATCAAGATCATGTTCGATTGCTACCATGTTCAGTTGATGCAGGGTTGCCTGACCCGGCGGCTGGAATATCTATTACCGCGCAACCTGATCGGCCACATCCAGTTTGCCGGGGTGCCTGATCGGGCCGAACCGGACGCCGGCGAAATTTGTTATGACCGGCTTCTGCCTACTATCGCGGCGCTCGGTTATGACGGTTATTTCTGCGCTGAATATCGACCACGCGGTGCTGTCGAGGATGGCTTGTCCTGGATGGCGTCCTTCAGGTGATGACCGGCCAGGCTGACGGAGCTAACCATCGCGCAACGCCGCAAGCGTGTCCAGTTGCCCGTGTGTGGATGAATTGAGATCGTCCGCATCAAAGCCATCGCGAACTATCGGCAGCAACCGGTTGGCCAGCGCCTTGCCCAGTTCCACCCCCCACTGGTCGAATGAATTGATGTTCCAGATTGCGCCCTGCACAAACACCTTGTGCTCATAGAGCGCGATCAGCATGCCCAGCGTGAACGGATCGAGGGTCCGGTAAAGCAGCGTGTTGGTTGGCCGGTTACCCGCAAACGTTTTGTGCGGTGCCAACTGTTCGATCGCCGCATCATCCACGCCTGTCGCTGCAAGATCCGCCCGCACTTCCGCTTCCGTCTTGCCAAAAGCCAGTGCCTCGGTTTGTGCCAGGCAATTGGCGATCAGCTTGGCATGATGGTCCGACAATTGCTCATGGGGTACAGCGGCAATCAGAAAATCAGCCGGCACTGCATCGGTACCCTGATGGATGAGCTGGAAAAACGCATGCTGGCCATTGGTACCCGGTTCGCCCCAGACCACTGGCCCGGTGGCAAAGTCAGCCGGCACATTGTCCCGGGTGATCCACTTGCCGTTGGATTCCATATCAAGCTGCTGGAGATGGGCGGCAAACCGCGACAACCGCTGATCGTAAGGCAGCACCGCATGACTGCCATGGCCCCAGACATTACGGTGCCACACCCCGATCAGCGCCATGATCGCCGGCATATTCTGCAGGATCGGCGCAGTGCGAAAGTGATTGTCCATCCGCCGCGCGCCGGCAAGAAACTCCGAAAAATGATCAAAGCCGATTGAAAGCGCCAGCGACAACCCGATCGCCGACCAAACCGAATAGCGCCCACCAACCCAGTCCCAGAACCCGAAAATCCGGGCCGATTGGATGCCAAAGGCGGCGCAGGCCTCAAGATTGGTCGACAGCGCCGCAAAGTGATCGCCCACCGCATCCTTGCCGATCCCATCGATCAGCCACCCGCGCGCCGTATTGGCATTGGTCATGGTCTCGGTGGTGGTGAAGGTTTTCGAAGCCACCAGAAACAACGTTGTTGCCGGATCGAGATCGCCAAGCGTGTCGGCGATATTGGCGCCGTCAACGTTGGAGACAAAATGCACTGCCGGCCCGTCACCGCGATAGGGCGACAGGGCCGCAACCGCCATCGCCGGGCCAAGATCCGACCCGCCAATTCCGATATTGACGACATCGGTGAACCGGGCGCCGTTCGCCGCGGCAATTCCGCCAGAGCGCACCCCATCGGTGAAATGTTTCATGGCTGAAAGAACAGCGGCCACGTCTTCCGAGACGTCCTCGCCAGCAACACTCATGCCATCGCCGGGCTGAGCCCGCAGCGCCATGTGCATGACCGCCCGGTTCTCGGTGGTGTTGATCGCCTCGCCGGCAAACAAGGCCTCGCGCAGCGGTTCCACTTTCGCCGCCTCGGCCAGAGCACCCAGTAACGCCAGCGTTTCAGCCGTAATGCGGTTCTTGGAATAATCGAGTGTCAGCGTGTCAACGGTCAACGATAAGGTGGAGAACCGGTCGGCGTCGCTGGCAAACAGATCGCGCAGGGACCGATTCTCCAGTTCCGTTTTGTGATCGTCCAATGCACCTAGCACTGCTCTGGCCGCTGCTTTCATGGTTTACATCCCGTTGGCGCATCCCGACGACCGGCTGCGCCCCAATAGAATACTTCAGGAGGCTACGCCGAAATCGATCAGCCCGCCGCCATTTTCGGCCGAAACCGCGCCGGCGCGAAAGGCGCCGAACATTTCTCGTCCGCACCCATATGAAGACTCTGATAGGTCAGCAGCAACGGTTTCACGCGCATCCCATTCCTTTGCGCTGACAAGCGCATCAACTGTCCCGGCTTCGACATCAATACGGATCATGTCCCCGTCCGCTATGCGCGCAATTGGCCCACCATCGCTGGCTTCCGGCGTGATGTGGATAGCCGCCAGCACCTTGCCCGATGCCCCGGACATGCGCCCGTCAGTCAATAGGGCAACCTTGCGGCCGCGATCCTGAAGCACCCCCAGCATCGGCGTCAGCTTGTGTAGTTCCGGCATACCATTGGCCTTCGGTCCCTGAAACCGCACGACAGCGACAATATCTTGATCAAGACCGCCCCGGAACGTTTCGATAAATTCGTCCTGTGAGTGGAAAACCATCGCTGGCGCTTCCACCGTTTGATGCTCTGAATCTACTGCCGAAACCTTGATGACGGCGCGGCCGAGATTGCCGGCGAGGAGTTTCAGCCCGCCCGTGGCGCTGAACGGATTGGAGGCCGGCCGCAGAACTTCTTCGTTAAAGGATCGCTCCGCGGCGTCATTCCACATGACCGACCCGTCTTCGGCAAGCTTTGCTTCCTGCCGGTAGCCGGCAAGCCCGGTGCCCCATACGGTGCGGACATCTTCGTGCAGATAGCCATCATCAAGCAGCGTGCGGATCAGAAAACCCATGCCGCCGGCCGCCTGAAAGTGATTTATGTCGGCAAGGCCATTGGGATAGATGCGCGTAACTAGCGGCACCACTTCCGACAGCTCGGCAAAATCATCCCAGTCGATCTGGATACCGGCGGCCCGCGCGATCGCCACCAGATGCATGGTGTGGTTGGTCGACCCACCAGTGGCATGAAGCCCAACAATGCCGTTGACGATGGCACGCTCATCGATCACTTCGCCGACTGGCGTATAGGAGTTGCCCAGCGCCGTAATCGCCAGCGCCCGCTTGGTCGCCTCGCGGGTCAGCGCATCGCGCAGCGGCGTGTTGGGATTGATAAAACTGGTGCCAGGAAGATGCAGGCCCATGATTTCCATGAGCATCTGGTTGGAATTGGCCGTACCGTAGAAGGTGCAGGTGCCCGGCCCGTGATAGGATTTCGATTCCGCTTCCAGCAGCACATCGCGGCCAATTTTTCCTTCGGCATACAATTGCCGGATGCGGGCTTTTTCATTGTTCGGCAGGCCACTCGGCATCGGTCCGGCGGGAATAAAGATCGCCGGCAGATGACCGAATGACAGCGCCGCCATCAGCAATCCTGGCACAATTTTGTCGCACACGCCCAGATAAACCGCCGCATCAAACAGATCGTGCGACAGGCCAATGCCGGCAGAAAGAGCAATTACGTCCCGCGAGAACAACGACAAGTCCATTCCTGCCTGACCCTGTGTCACCCCGTCACACATGGCCGGCACGCCACCTGCGACCTGCGCTACACCGCCAGCCTCGCGCGCCGCCTGCTTGATCAAATCGGGAAAGCGTTCAAACGGCTGATGGGCCGACAACATGTCATTGTAGGACGTCACGATCGCGAGATTGGGCAGCGTTTCGCCGGCAAGGGTATTTTTGTCCGTCGTCCCGCAAGCGGCAAATCCGTGCGCCAGGTTGCCGCAGGATAATGATGAGCGCCGCGCACCCTTTTCCGCAGCCCGCCGCACACGATCCAGATAAGCGGCTCGCCCGGCAGCGGAGCGTTTGACGATCCGGTCGGTAACTGCGGCAATTTCTGAGCGCATGGTCATCGTCAACCCTTTAGAGCGCATTCCGAAAAGCGGGAACCGGTTTTCGGACTAAAATGCGCGTAAAAACAAAGGACTAGAGTGTATTGAGTGATTTGATAATCACGAAATACGCTCTAGACGGTCTCTTCGTACCAGGTTCGCCCATCCCGCTCGACTAGCGCGATCGACGCCGAAGGCCCCCAGGTGCCCGACGTATAGGCATTGGGTGTCGTACCGGAATGCGACCACGCCTCGATTATCGGATCAATCCACGCCCAGGCGGCTTCCACTTCGTCCCGGCGCATGAATAGGGTTTGATTCCCCCGGATCACATCCAGCAACAGCCGCTCATAGGCATCAGGATGGCGGTGATCAAAGGTTTCGGCCCACGCCATGTCGAGCGGAATATGCTTCAGCCGCATGCCGCCGGGGCCGGGATCCTTGATCATGATCCACTGTTTCACTGCCTCGTCCGGCTGCAGCCGGATCACCAGCCGGTTGGTGTGGATTTGCCCCGATCCGCTGGGGAATATCGAATGGGGGATCGGCCGGAAAACAATGACAATTTCCGAAACCCGGTCCGCAAGACGTTTGCCGGTCCGAAGGTAAAACGGTACCCCGGCCCACCGCCAGTTGGCAATCTCCGCCTTGATCGCGACAAATGTTTCTGTCCGGCTTTCATCGGCGTCCAGTTCGTCGATATAGCTTTTCACCGCATCGCCATTGGCCGCCCCGGCCTTGTACTGGCCACGCACCGTCACCTTGGCGGCGTGCTCCGCATCGATGGGAGTCAGTGCCTTGAGCACTTTCAGCTTCTCATCGCGAACCGAATTGGCATCCATGCTTTCCGGCGGTTCCATCGCCACCAGACAAAGCAGCTGGAGGATATGGTTCTGCACCATGTCGCGCAGCGCACCGGCGGTATCGTAATAATTGCCGCGGGTGCCCACGCCGAGCGTTTCGGCAACCGTTATTTGCACATGGTCAATGTGGGCTGAATTCCACAACGGTTCGTAGAGCGCGTTGGCAAAGCGCAGCGCCATCAGGTTTTGCACCGATTCCTTGCCCAGATAATGGTCGATGCGAAAAATCTGGTCTTCGGAAAATACCGCGCCGACGGCATTGTTCACCGCGCGAGCAGATTCAAGGCTCTTGCCAATTGGCTTTTCGATCACCAGTCGAGAATTCGGCGTCACCAGCTTGTGCTTGCCTATCTGTTGGCAAATGTCGTCAAACAGGTCCGGTCCGACAGCCAGGTAAAATGCCCGGATCCGCTCGCTGTCACCCAGATGCCTGGCTAACTCTTTCCATCCGGACGCGCCGGTCGCATCAACCGCGACATAGGAAAGCATCGATAGAAATTTTTTAGTCTTGGCGGCAGTCCGATCTTCTTTGGCTACGAATTTCTCGATCGATTCTCTGGCAAAATCCCGATATTTGCTTTCGGAAAGATCGCGCCGCGACGCCCCGATTATTCGGCTTCCGTCCGGAATCTGGCCATCGTGAAAGCGATGATAGAGCGATGGCAGCAACTTGCGGCGCGCCAGATCGCCGGTTCCGCCAAAGACAACATAATCGAAGGGATCAACTGGAATGACGCGGGAAGTCATGACCGGATCGGTTCTTTCTCAATCAGCAAAATGTTGCAGTGCAATAATTCGAGGTTCTTCCGCCACATTCCCGCTGGCACGTCAAGTTGCCAAATTGTGACAGGCGGACTGCGCTTAGCATTGTTGGGAGAAAGACACCAATCGCCAAAGTGACGATTTCGGTCAAACGCCCACTATATGGGCATTTGATCGAATATATAGGACAGATCACACAAACGGGAGGGTTGTGCCAGGACCAATCAAATTCACGGGAAGCGGTTTCGCCATCGTCAATGACCGATATAAGAGGATTGGGAACCTGTAAAAGGCCAGAACGCGGCATCCTGATTCGGACCAGTTGAGGACGATGTGCCAGTTCACGCCACGGCAACACAGATCGGCTTTGGATCCGCAATACCAGAGAAAAGGATTCACCCTTGCTGGACGTATCATTTGGAGCCGCCTTTATCGCCGGCTTACTTTCATTTGTGTCGCCGTGCGTTCTGCCGATCGTCCCGCCCTATCTGTGCTTTCTGGCGGGTGTTTCACTGGACGAGATCAATGGATCAGACGCTGAAGCGGTTCCACCGGGCACGTCCCGCCGCGTCTTCATTTCCGCACTGGCCTTTGTGCTCGGATTTTCAACGGTTTTCGTCATCCTTGGTGCTACAGCGTCGATTTTTGGTCAGGCGCTGCGCCAAGCGCTGAGTTGGACGGTCCCGGTCGCCGGAATGCAGATCAATGTAATTGCCTCACTGGCAGGCTTGGCGATCATGGTGATGGGCCTTCACTTTCTCGGGCTGTTCCGCATAGGGCTGTTGTACCGGGAAGCCCGCGTTCAGGTTGATCGCCCGCCGACGAACCTGTGGGGTGCCTACGGGATCGGCTTGGCTTTTGCATTTGGTTGGACACCGTGCATCGGCCCGGTTCTGGCCGCTATTCTGGCGGTAGCAGGAACCGAAGAATCGGTGACCCGCGGCGCATCGCTCTTGTCATTTTACGCCGCCGGCATCGGATTGCCGTTCCTTGCCGCAGCTGCTTTCTCCGGCCCTTTTTTAAGGTGGGCGGCCCGTTTCCGTCAGCACATGGTCACTGTGGAAAAGGTCATGGGGGGTCTGCTGGTTGTCACCGGCGTGCTGTTTATGACCGGCCAGATGGCCGCCATGGCCTATTGGCTTCTGGAAACTTTTCCGGTTCTGGCAGAAGTCGGCTGACCGGCCAAACCCGCGATTCTGTCCGACAAAGTACCTTGGCTGATCAATCTGGCAGGCGGCGAGCCCGGAAACACAGTCCGCAATCCCCGCACATATTAACTCTGTTTGCAGGTACCACCCGGATTAGCTGCGCTTGCAAGGCGGTCAAATCCTTTATTAAGCCACTCAAATTATATTGGTTATGACCGACCCGTCCGCGGATTGGTAAATGAGGGGAAAATGTCAGCGCAGGCCACACACCACGAGCGCCAGACAGCATTGCTGCGGAACAACCGGCTGCGCGCATTCGCGACGGCGCTCGCTGGTTTTGCGCTATTCATGATTCTCGCCGATACAATCCTCGCGCTTGTCGGACCGGCAGCCAACTCTGTCGGTATTTCCCCCACCAGTGTCTCCCCAATCGGCACTACCCTTGCATCCCTTATGGGTTTCCCGTCCGACAGCATCGCTGCCTTCGCCGATGTGCTTTTTGGCGAACAGGCGCGTTTGGTATGGATTGCCGCGCTGGGCCTGTCGTTTGTCCTGGCACTGCACGCCACCAGCGGACTTGCTGCTAATGTGGATTTCGCCGGCACTGGGCTAAATCGGGCTTCAGATGCAGACAGCCTGCCGGAATCGGAATTGGCGCGGCTGGCATTCACCGATGAATTGACCGGCGTGGCCAATCGGCGTGGGTTCGACGACCGTTTGGGTCAACTTCTCGACGAGCGCCAGAGCGCCGACTCGCCATTTGCCGTCGGCCTCATCGATCTCGACGGATTCAAGCCGATCAATGATATTTACGGATTGCCCGCCGGTGACGATATTCTCAGGCAAGTCGGACTGCGCCTTCAGGGCGCAGCTCGAGACCATGGTTTCGTTTCGCGCTTCGGAAATGATGATTTTGCAATTATCGCTCCCGACATTACCGACGCCAACGCCGCGCGCGAGTTCGGCCGGGTGCTGTCGGAAGTGCTGGGCGCACCCTTCGATCTGGAAACCCGCCGGGTCCGGTTGTCCGCCTCAATCGGCATGGCCATGTATCCGGAAGCCAGCGCCAGCCCGGACAAGTTGGTCGAACATGCCGGATCGGCGCTTTACCAGGCCAAACGTGGCGAGTCCGGCAAGGTTGTCGTGTATTCAAAAGAACTCGAAGCCCGGTTGAATGAGTCCGTTCGTATCGAGCAGGCCCTGCGTCGGGCAATATCCGATGGCGTAATTCAGCCCCACTACCAACCCATCGTCAGCCTGGCCGATCAGAAAATCCTCGGATTCGAGGCACTCGCCCGCTGGACCGATCCGGAATTGGGTTCTGTGTCACCGGCCGTTTTCATACCAATTGCCGAACAACGCGGCCTGATTGGCGAAATGACGGAAGTCCTGCTTTTCCGTGCCGCCCGCGAAGCACGGTTCTGGCCCGACGACACTTTCTTGTCCTTCAACCTGTCTACAACGCAATTGTCCGACCCGGGCACAGCACTGAAAGTCCTGGCGATCCTGTCCCGGGCCGGCCTTGACCCAAGGCGTCTGGAAGTGGAAATCACCGAAACCGCATTGATGTCTGATACCGGCACCGCCAAGGCTGTGCTCGACGAATTGCGCCAGACCGGCGTGCGCGTGGCACTCGATGATTTCGGAACTGGCTATTCCAGCCTCGGCTATCTGCGCGAGCTTGATCTGGACAAGGTCAAAATCGACCGTACATTTGTTGCCGATATGGGACGCAAACGGCAAAGTGATCACATCATCAAGGCCATTTTGGAAATGTGCACAGGCCTCGACCTAGCGGTTGTCGCCGAAGGCATTGAAGAAATTCATCAGGTAAAGAGTCTGCGGGAAATCGGTTGCCATGCCGGCCAAGGCTATTATTTCGGCAAACCGATGAATGCGCAAAACGCTCGCGAGCTATTCAATGATACATCAAGCTCACTCGCAATGACTATTCACTAATAATAATATTTTTTCCAAGTATTTGTCACAATTGTCATAGCAATATATTAGATCGCTGGATTTTCAATAGCCATGAACTTTCTGGTTTTGGCGTGTATTGCAGAATTTTCGCGGAAACACCGCTAGGAATCTGGCGAATATCCAGCGACCAAATCACCAATGTTCGACAGTTAGCTCCGGCCATATTTGGCTGTGCCGGCGCGCCTTGGCCTCATGGGTATCGCGATGCCCCGTCGCCCGGTTGGGAACAATGCGCAAATCAAAAATCGCCCCCAGCCCATAGGGCGCGTAGACATCCAGCATGCCAGCTGCATTGTCGAAAAGACCAACCGAATGAGTCTGGCTGGCAAACTGAAAAATACTGTCATTGCACGAGTTCAGCGACACACGCGGCGCACCGAAATGGTCCTCATACCACAGGTGCACCCGCGCCTGATTGTGTACTTCCAGCGGCACCGGCAGATCGTGCGAAAGCCCATGGGCGGCCTGGATCACAGCATCCTCCGCTTCCCATGACAGATCGGAATTATCGAAATAAAACAAGTCGATATCCTTGATTCCGAATGCCAGGGGACGATCCGTCAGATGGTTCCACACCGTGTTGTAGAGCGCGCCGGACACAATGCTCCAATCGGGCAGATTGAGCTCGCGGGCTATTCCCAACGCTGCGTTGATCAGCTGGCTTGCGCTGACAATAGCCAGAAACTCGTCCCGCAGATTGGCTTCATTATTGGCTGAAGAGGACTGCGATGACCGGTCTTGTTCCATGGATCAAGCGTTTCCCACAGATAGGGATCCCGGTCCGGATGCGTCCGGTTTCAACGGACCATTTTGGTATCGCCACGGTTCACTGCGCCAAGGTTTCGCGGGCACATCGCCGTATCCCGACATGCCCGCTTTTGTCCCTGTCTGACAGATCAGGCCGCTGCGGCGGAACCGGTTTCCGGCGTCACTTCTTTGCGCCGCCGTTGTGCCATGATGATCAGCCAGAACACGATAAGCGCCGGAATGAACATCAAAAAGCGCGACGGCTGCGATATCGGTTCGCGAACGATCAGTACTTCCTGATCCCAATCCAGCCCGGCTGTTGCAGCCACTGAATCGAAGGCAACATCATCGATGAACACCTTTTCGCCCTCGGTTCGCAACGTGATACCCGCATCTTCCAGCCGTTTGGCCCCATCGTCGCCGTCAGGCAGCGATAGCAAGGCGGTAAAGGTCAACGGATCGCCAAGATCGTTGATGCCTGCCACCTGCAATCGCAGATCGCCACCTTGCGGCACATTGCCGGCAGCCTCCGTAATGGCGGTTGGCGCCTTCTCGACAAATGGCGGTGAAACCATGTCCATCCAGAAGCCCGGTCTGAACAGGGTGAAAGCAACAAGGAGCAGCGCCAGGGATTCCCAGATGCGGCTTTTGGTCAGGAAATATCCCTGCGTCGCCGCCGCGAATATCAGCATCGCAATCGTGGCGACAATGAAGGTGAAAATGCCCTGTATCCAGCCCACATTGATCAACAACAAATCGGTGTTGAAGATGAACAGAAATGGCAGCGCCGCCGTACGTAGCGAATAGAAGAACGCAATAAAGCCGGTTTTTATCGGGTCACCTCCCGACACCGCCGCCGCCGCAAAAGATGCCAGTCCCACCGGCGGCGTCACATCCGCCATGATGCCGAAATAGAACACAAACAGGTGCACCGCGATCAGCGGCACAATCAAGCCGTTCTGCTGGCCAAGCGTCACAATCACCGGAGCAAGCAGCGCCGATACGACGATATAGTTGGCCGTTGTCGGCAGACCCATGCCCAGGATCAGCGACAGGACGGCAGTCAGGAACAGGATCGCCAGAATATGTCCGCCTGAGAGCACCTCAACCACTTCCGCCAACGCCGAGCCGACGCCGGTCTGGCTCACCGCGCCAACGATAATACCGGCGGTTGCCGTGGCAATGCCGATGCCGATCATGTTGCGAGCGCCGGCGATCAGGCCTTCGATCAGTTCGTAGAATCCACGGACCGCCTCGCCGCCAAATGTGCCGACACCGCGAAACAGTGCAAATAATGGCCGCTGGGTCAGAAGAATGAAAATCATGAAAGTCGATGCGTAAAAGGCTGACAATCCCGGCGACAACCGTTCTACCATCAAGGCCCAGACCAATACGACAACCGGCAAAATGAAGTGCAGGCCCGATTTGATCGTCGGTCCCGGGATTGGCAGCTGCAACACTGGCTCATTCGGATCATCCAGCTCCAATTCGGGATAGCGGGCACCAAAGGCAATCAGCGCGATATAGGCGGCAAGCAGCAGTGCCGCGATTATCCACGACGCCGATGCGCCGAATGTCGGCCGTATCCAGCCGATCCCGTAATAGACCGCAAACGACACCACACACAAAAGCAGGACGCCGAACAAAAAGCCAACGATCCGTCGCACCCATGGCTTGGGCTCAACCGCTCGCGGTAGCCCTTCCATACCGGCCTTCATCGCTTCCAGATGAACGATATAGACCAGCGCGATATAGGAGATCAGCGCCGGCAAAAACGCGTGTTTGACCACCTCGAAATAGGGGATGCCAACATATTCCACCATCAGGAAAGCCGCGGCCCCCATCACCGGCGGCATGATCTGACCATTGACCGATGAGGCAACTTCCACCGCGCCGGCCCTTTCCGAAGAAAAGCCGACCCGTTTCATCAACGGAATAGTGAAGGTTCCCGTGGTTACCACATTGGCGATTGACGAGCCCGAAATAAGCCCGGTCATGCCCGAGGATACGACCGCCGCCTTGGCGGGCCCGCCGCGCATGTGCCCCATCAGGGAGAAGGCGACCTGGATGAAATAATTGCCAGCGCCGGCCTTGTCCAACAGCGCACCGAAAAGCACGAACAGGAACACAAAACCGGACGAGACGCCCAGCGCAATGCCGAACACACCCTCCGTGGTCACCCAGTGATGATTGATCACTTCGGACAGGCCATTGCCCTTGTGAGCAATGATCGAGGGCATGTAGCGGCCCAAAAACGTATAGACCAGAAATGTCGTGGCGACGATCATCAGCGCCGGGCCAAGCGAACGCCGGGCGGCTTCCAGAAGCACGATCAAACCGATCGCACCGATGATGATGTCCTGCTGGATCGGCGCACCAGGCCGGTCCGACAAGGCGGTATAATTGGTAAACAGATAGAGAGCGCAAAATGCCGCGACCAGCGCCAGCGCCCATTCGTGCAGCGGAATGCGATCCTTCGGCGATCCCAGCAATATTGCGGCAACAATCGCAGCAACGAAGATGACCGTCATCCAGATCGGCAATTCTCCAGGATCGGCGCCAAATATATACAAGGAGCCGAGGATGACCGGCACTGCGACCGCCAAAATGGTCTGCCCCATCGATTTGGTTGCCGGATAAACGAGATAGGCAAGGAAAATCGCCAGAGCCAGATGGATCGAGCGGGTTTCGGTGTCATTGAAAACGCCGATCCGCAACATGAAAGGTAACGGCGAAGCGATCCACAACTGGAAAAGCGACCAGAACAGCGCAACACCCAGTATGAATTTGTTGGTTAGACCGCCGGGGCTGCGTCCGCCGGTATCGGCTGAGGCAACTAGATCATCAAGCTGATCCTGGTCCATTCCGGCGGCATGGCCCGCCGCTTCCTGTTCAACCCGCGCCGCCTGTTGTTGATATTTGTTCTGGGCTTCGCCCTTTTCGCCGCGTTTGGTTTCGTCGCTCATGAGTTGCCTCTAAGTCCGGTTTCGCCCAACCTATGGCCAGCGCAACAAGGCGTCACGCCGGTTACTGATATTCAAAATCAAAGTCACAATTGTCGGTCAATAAGCCCGGCAAGCCGCATCCGGCAATCAACAGATTGCCGGATGCGATTGTCATTGCCAAGAAGCATTCAGGCTACATCCAGCCCTTTTCCTTGTAATATTTTGCGGCACCGGGATGCAGCGGAGCCGACAGGCCGTCCGAGATCATTTCCGCCTCGGTGAGATTGGCAAATGCCGGGTGCAACTTCTTGAAGCGGCCGAAATTATCGAACACGGCCTTGACCACCTGGTAGACTAAATCGTCATCGACATCAGATGATGTGACGAAGGTCGCGCCGACACCGAAGGTTACCGTGTCCGCATCGTTGCCCTTGTACATGCCGCCAGGGATCGTCGCCTTGCGGTAATAGGCATTGTCAGCCACCAGCGCATCGATTTCAGCACCTTCGACTGGAACCATCACTGAATCGACCGTGGTTGTCGCTTCCTGGATAGAACCGGACGGATGACCAACAGTGTAGATCATCGCGTCAATCTTGTTATCGCCCAGCGCCGAGGCTTGCTCGGATGCTTTCAATTCCGATGCCAGGGCAAAGTCATCCATTGACCAGCCCAGTGCCGCCATAACCACTTCCATGGTGCCGCGCTGGCCGGAGCCCGGATTGCCGACATTGACCCGCTTGCCCTTCAGGTCGGCGAAGGTCTTGATGCCGGAATCGGCACGGGCAACCACTGTGAACGGCTCTGGATGAACCGAGAAAACTGCCCGCAGCTTGTCGTATTTCTTGCCTTCAAACTTCGACGTCCCGTTATAGGCATGGAACTGCCAGTCCGACTGGGCCACGCCAAGATCGCGATCGCCGGCCTTGATGGCATTGATATTGTCGATCGAACCACCGGTTGATGGCGCGGTGCACTTGATGCCATGTTCGCTTGTTCCGCGATTGACAAGACGGCAGATTGACTGGCCGACGACAAAATAGACACCGGTCTGTCCGCCGGTCCCGATTGTGATGAATTTGTCATCAGCGGCACTTGCCGGTGCAGACATCGCAATCGCGAGTGTCGCAGCGCCAAGAAAGTGAATTGGTTTCATATTCATTCTCCCAAATTTCAGACGCCCAATGCGTCATGCTCTCGGCGGGTTTTTTACCCGCTCTGATTGTTGTGAGGTTGCCACAGAACAGCCCGAGTGCCAAATCGAAAAACCATGAGTTTTCAATGATCAGCAAACCATGGCGAATTGCTCATTTCCCGGGCGATCGTCCATCACAATAGTGCCATCGCTACATTGCATCGGTGTCGCTGGGCAGGAGCGCGTGCATGTCACAGAACTGGATCGCGGTGGATTGGGGCACCACTAATTTTCGCGCCTGGCATTTCGATGCCGCCGGCGAAGTTTGCGATACTGTATCCCTTCCCGCCGGATTGAATCAGATATCCGGCCGGTTTGAGCCGGTCCTGCTCGACGCGGTAGGCCCCTGGCTTTCTCACGGGTACGCGACATCTGTCTTGATAGCCGGCATGGCTGGCGCGCGGCAGGGCTGGATGGAGGCTCCCTATCTGGACGTTCCCGCCGACCTCGATGACCTGCACAACCAACTGTGCCCGGTGCCCGGTACGGATCCACGCGTAGATGTCTCGATCGTCCCCGGCCTGTGTCAGCGCTCCCCGGAAAATCCCGATGTGATGCGCGGCGAAGAAGTACAGCTCCTTGGTTTGACGTCCCTGTTTCCGGACTTTTCCGGCCCGGTCTGCCTGCCTGGCACCCATGCCAAATGGGTCAGCATCAAGGGCAGCACGGTGACCGGTTTCACCACCCATATGACCGGTGAGTTGTACGCACTCATTGGCGAGAAATCGATATTGGGCCATTCCGTCGACTGTCAGGCGGCGCCCGATGCCGACGGGTTTGCCTACGGCGTGGCAACCGCCCGCCGGTCGCGCGGCGTTATTCTCCCCCATCTGTTTGATGTTCGCGCCGGCGATCTGCTTCTGGACCGAAGCCCCGCCTGGAATGCCGGCTACCTGTCCGGTCTGTTGATCGCGGCTGAGATTGTCAGCGAACTGAACCACCTGTCCGGCGGGCAGACATCCGATCAATCCGGTCATCGCACCATCGCCATCATAGCAGCCGGCGGTCTTGCCGGTCGCTACAAGGCGGCTTGCGAAGCAATGGATATCAAGACGCAACTGATCGATGGCAAGGATACAACGCTTGCCGGACTGAGCGCTATTCACGCCCACATGAACCAAACGCTATGAGGAATGCATGAGCGAATTTTCCATCGTTGGGCACAGGCCCCTGATCGCCATTTTGCGCGGCATCCGTCCCGATGAAGCAACCGATATCGGTGCCGCGCTGGTCGAGGCGGGCATTACCTTGATCGAGGTACCGTTGAATTCGCCCGAACCCTTTCACAGCATTACCCGATTGCAAGACGAACTTGGCAACCGGGCAAAAATTGGCGCGGGAACAGTGTTGACTACCGATAACGTCGCCCGGCTCGTCGACGCCGGTGGCACATTCATGGTGTCGCCTAACATCAATCCGGCGGTTGTCGGCGCGGCAAAAACAGCAGGCCTTGGCGCATTTCCCGGCGTATTCACTGCAACCGAGTGCTTCGCCGCCATCGATGCCGGTGCCGACGGGCTGAAACTGTTTCCCG
>CAXMRP010000081.1:0-10045 GCA_964196155.1 uncultured Polyangiaceae bacterium | reverse complement strand
ATACCAGCCAGTTTCGCCCAATCCCGCGATGCGAATTTTCAAGGATGACATATTGGAGGCCATAAAGCGGAAGGACCACGTCATCATCGATGCCAGGTCTCCAGAGGAATATAGCGGCGAGAGGGTCCGCGCCTATGGCGGTCCGGACGGCGGCGCGGTGTGCGGGGGACGCATTCCGGGAGCGCAGCACCTGTATTTCGAGGATCTTCTCGACGAGACAAAGAGCTTCAGGCCAAAGGAACAATTGCAGGCGATCACGGATACCTACGGCCTGAAAAGCGACGCCCCGGTGATCACCTATTGCCGCATGAGCCACCGCTCGACCGTCGTCTATTTTGTTCTGACCCAAATCCTCGGCATGCCTGATGTCCGTGTCTATGACGGCTCATGGACGGAATGGGGCAATCTCGTCGGCGTGCCGATCGAGCGCTGAACCCGCCTTGAAAGAAAAAGGCCGGCCTCGTCCTGAGGCCGGCCTTCTATATTGTTTGATCGGTTTACTTGATCGAGTCGAGCGCGGCTTTGAGGACCGGCTTCAAACCCTGGCTCGCTTCGGTGATCTGGACGATGCGGGCCTGTTCGGTTTCGCCGTCGGAAGGCAGCAGGATCAGACCCTGTTTCTTGCCTTCAGCCTGCAGTTCCGGATCGGCGGCCGCCTTGGAAATAGCATCCCGCAGCGCGGCCGTCGCCTTCGGGTCCATATCCGGCGGGCCGAAGAAACCGCGATGCATCGCCAGCATATTGACGATCGCCTGGACACCGGCCTTCTTCTCGCCCTTGACGATCTCCAGCGCGCTGGGAACATCCTGGTAGTCCGGATGACGGTCGGTCCAGATCGTCAGGATTGGGTGCATGTCGCCGTTGGCGATCAGAGGAATAGTATAGGCCCATGAGGTAAGCAGGCCGTCGCCGTCGCCCTTGATGATGGCAACGCCCGTGTCCGCCTGACCTTCGTACCCTGTAACGAGCTTGAGATCGAATTCCAGTGCGTCGGCCAGAACCGCCAAGGTATAGAAATCCTCGTCCGTACCCTGCGAGGGGTTGATGAACGGGCGTTTCAGGTTTTGCACATCCTGGATGGTTCGGATCTTGTTGGTGCCGCCGACGACCATCACGCGGGGCTCGGTCGCGGCACGCCCGAGATAGACGAACTTGGTCGCGTCGAACTGGACTGCCTTGCTGCCCGAGAGCTGCGCCAGGATCAGCGTGGGAACACTGGTAAAGGCGATGGTCATGCCGTCGGGCTTCTGCACCCAGAGATAATTGGTGCCCTTGACGCCGCCGCCGCCTTTCTTGTTGACGACGCGCACTTCCTTGGCGCCGGCATATTTGGCGATGTAAGGCGCATATAGCCGGGCGTACCGGGTCATCCGCCCACCCGGGCTATTCGGTACGATCAGCGTAATGACCTTGCCGTCGTAGAACCCTGACGCCGCCCGGCTGTCGCCAGGAACAACGAAGGCCGCCAAGGCAAGCACCAGCGCGCCAACGACCGTGGTTTTCCATATTGTCTTCATAACGTTTTCCTCCACTGTTTTGCTTGGATCGTTACTTTTCTTTGTACTTCATCAGTTCACGAATCGGCACCCCCTAATAATTGTTCACCAGCGGTTCCAGAACGCCGTGGTAGAGCTGGATATCGAGAACTTCAGCGAACAGCACATAAACAACCACGACGAATATTGTAGTCACCACCAGAGCCTTTGCCCAATGGTAATGGCGGCTGAGCGACAGGTGGGCGAAGGTAAAAATGAACACCGAGGGGAAGGGACCAAACAGCAGGAACAGCCCGGCAAGGGCCAGGATCTGCCCGAATGCGAAGGCTTCCTGCTTGAAACCCGGTTCCTCGCTCGCCGCCGCCCCGGGCGTCTTGGCCGTTTCGGGCGTATCGCCGTCGGAGGAAGCATCTTCGGCCTTTGCCTTCTCGACCGGATTGATCCCCCGCCGGGTAAGAAATTCGAGCATGTCGACATGCAGCTCGTCGGGCGAGCGCAAGTTCTGCCAGACCAGTTGCGCGCCGAGCAGGAGTATGCCGAGCACGGAAATCGGGACCGGGACGAGCCGCGCGCGCGGTCCATATTCGAGGCTGGCCACCAGGATCGCGACGAAAAAGCACAGCAGCGCAACGGCGAGAATATTTTCCTGTGTAAGCCGGTTCATTCGCCCTCTCCCGCGGCAGGAGCAACCGCCCGGTCACGCCGCCAGTTGCGGTAGAAGGGCATCGCCGTCGTCAGAATAATGAAGAGGAACATCATCAGGGTTATCGGCCGGGTGAAAATGAACGTGTCACCATAGAGCGACAGCGAGATATGCAGGGAGCGCTCGACCATCTCGGCCAGGACCATGCCGATCACCATGTTGGCTCGCGAATAATTGTATTTCTCCATGATGTAGCCGATGAAACCGAAAATGGCGGCGACGATAATGTCCTCGATATGGCCGCGGGTCGCAAAGGCGCCGATGAAGCAGACCGACAGGACGAGCGGCACCATGATGTTCGCGTTCATCGCCGGCAGCCGCGCCAGATAGGGAGATGCGAAAAGCCCGATCACGGTCGTCATCGCATTGGCAAGGACGATGATCCAGATCATGGCGAATACGAGATCGAGATGGTTCGTCATCATCTGCGGTCCCGGCGTGATCCCCATGCTGACGAAAGCGATCAGCAGGATCGCCATGCTTTCCCCGCCCGGAATGCCGAAGGCCAGGGTCGGCATCAACCCGCCGCCCTCATTGGCCCCCACCGTGGCGTCCGGCGCGATCACTCCTTCGATGGCGCCGTGGCCGAAGCGTTCCGGCGTTTTGGAGGTCTGCACCGCCTGCGCATATGCCGCGATCCCGCCGACGCTGGCGCCAATGCCGGGCAATATCCCGATCCATACGCCCAGCAGGCTGGAGCGCGCGACCAGCCACCAGTGCCGGAAGGCGTCCTTCACACCGTCCATGACCGTGCTGCGCTGGGCTATGACGTCGCGGTCGAGAATCGAGCCACCCTTGACATAGAGTTTCATCATCTCGGCCACGGCGAACAGGCCAATCATGGCGACGGGGAAGGAAATTCCGTCGAGCAGGAAGATGCTGTCGAAAGTGAAGCGCGGCGTCGCCGTTACCGGGTCCATGCCGATAAATGCGACGAGCACGCCAATACAGGCTGCCACGAGCCCCTTCAGAAGCGAACCTTCGCTGAAGGTCGCTATGATGGTCAGCCCCCACAGCGCCATCATCAGATATTCGCTCGGGCCCAGAAACAACATGATCGGGCGCACGATCGGGATGCTGATTGCCAGGAAGATCGCGCCCAGAATGCCACCCATCAGCGCGGCCGTCGCCGAAGCGCCCAGCGCCCGGGCGGCATGGCCCTGCTGCGTCAGCGGATACCCGTCGAAGATGAGGGCGAGGCTCTTGGCCGCCCCGGGCACCTTGAACAGGATGCCGGTTACCGAGCTGCCCCAGATCGTCGCGATATGGGCGCCGAGCAGAAGCGCGAGCATCGCCGCGGTCTCGTAACCGTAAGCAAAGGGCAGCAGAAGCGCCATGGCCACAATCCCGCCCAGGCCGGGCAGGATGCCTACAATAAGGCCATAAACCACGCCGATGAACATGAAGACCATCGCTTGTGGCGTCAGCAGCATATCCAGACCGCCGACGATCGCTTCAAGCATTTCTGCAGCCTCCCAAAGGCTTTTCTTCTATCGCTATCGTAAGGCTTGCCGTTTCGGCCATATTAATGGCTTCCCTGTGTTCCGTTTATTTCACGACCTTGCCCAGCAGGCTGACCACATCGGCCTTGTTGTTTATCATCGGTTCGGGAAAAATTACCGTAATCGCATCCGTCGGACATGTTGAATCGCACAATCCGCAGTACCAGCACTCATCCGGGTAAGCGATGACTGGCATCGTTTCCTTGTTGTCTTCTTCCTTATAGATAACATCGCCCGGACAAATCCAATCGCACAGGTTGCAGCGTATGCACAGCTGCTCATCAATCCTGATGGGATTGAAAACACCCGGTTTAGGTTGTGGCAGCATATCCGGGCCTCCGTTCCGAGCTGCTTTGCGACCGACGCGCAAAACTGGACGATAAAGGTGAACTTGCATCCACCGTGCGAATGGACGGACTGCCGTCCTTGCCTTTCTCGACAACGATGAACTTCAACCAGTTGTCGTTGTCGGTTTCAGGGAAATCGATACGCCGGTGCGCCGAACGGGTTCGCGTTTCCGTCCGGGCGCTGGCAGCGTTGGTCATGATTTCCGCATTCAGCCGTATACTTCGCGCTTCCTGCACACGCATCATGCCGTGAAGGTCTTCGGCGGCAAGCTCGTCCTCCCGTTTTGCCAGCGACATCAATGTTTCGAGGGCAAGATCAAGGCCCTTTTTTGAGCGCCGGACGCCGACATAATCCGTCACCGTCTGGCGGATCTCGGCCTCGAATGTCTTCCATGGCAATCCATCGGGACGCTGCAATGACGCTTTGGCGCGCCGGCGGATCATGTCGGCGTCATCCCAGTCAATGTCCGGCAAGGCACCTTGCGATGCGCGGATCCGCTCAACGGCGCCCTCTCCGGCAATATGGCCAAGCACAGCGGCACCGGCGATACCGCCGCTCACCGTAGCGCAGTCGCCGGCCGCAAACAGTCCTTCGATCGAGGTCTCGCCACTGGTGTCGACAGCCAATCCGCTGCCGCGGAAATAAACGCCGCTGCGGCGAATTGACAGCTCGGAGATCGAAACCTCTATGATGTCATCGCGGAAATTCAGCCCCTTTTGCTGATAGAAAGCCGGCAGCGTATAGCGGTCGATCTGAAGTGTCTGCTCCATATGGTCGAGTTCGTCGTCGGGAAGATGCCGGCAATCGACAAAGATCGGACCGTTTCCCAGGAGGTATTCGTTGACGACCGCGTCGGCGAGCACGGCGCGCCGCGCATTCTCGCCTTTCTTGTCATATTTGAACATGAAACGGTCGCCGTTCTTGTCCAGGAAATACGCACCGAGGCTGACAAGCGCGTTCAGGCCCTGTGCGGAAAACCCCTTCGGCGTCAAAGTCGTTTCGACAAATTCCATATTGGAGAGCGAGGCGCCGGCGCGATATCCCATGGCCTGTGCGTCACCTGTGTCATAAGGGAAATGCCAGCTGTCGAAAGCCATACCTGAAGCGTTGAGCGAAATGCGGTTGACGTCGCCGGCGGTCAGCGCAACCGCCTTCGCTCGGATTGCTATCCAGCCGCCGGTACGAAAATTGAAGGCGAGTGCGCCATAGGCCGCATTGTCCTTGACAAGCAGCTGCACCGCCATGGTGCGCATCAGAACCGTCGCCTTTCCAGCCCGTACATGTTTTCCGATCCGGCGCTTGAAATCCGTTCCGTCAAAATTGATGTGATAGGCGCCCGGCAGACCGAACGACGGATGGCGTGAATAGGTGCCCGTTCGCGGATCCTTGAAATCGACGCCCATGCCTTCGATTTTGCGCAAAATTTTCGGCATCTCGTGGATGACCCGCCCTGCGACTTCAATGTCAACGATGCCGTCGGTCAGTTCCGGAAGATGTTTGATGAGGAATTCAGGGGTATCCCACTCAGGGCCGCTTTCCATGACAGTGAGATAATGATCGACACCGCAGCCGACACTGCCGCAATTGTCGAGCAAGCGGCCTTTTTCACAGATCGTTACATTTAGACCGGCTTCCAGCGCGGGAATAGCAGCCATGCTGCCTGCAACCCCGCCACCGATCACAAGCAGGTCGGTATCGATTGTTTGCCACTCGCCGCACATTCAGCAGCCTCCTGCCATTTGTTTCTGATGAGAACGCCGGTGACTAACCTGATGCGGATCAGCGCCAGAACAGCTCCAATAAGCCAGTCAGGCAAGATCTGAACCCGAAGGGATGGCATCTGAATGGCCGGTGAGACCGCAGGGTGATCGCGCATCGGGCGGGCCGTTATGCATAAATGCGCCGTCACTCCCGATCCTCCAACACCAAACCTCTATGAACAATACCGTAATACGGTAATATTAGACTGTCAACGCGCGCCAGCCTTCCCAAACATTCGGCTACTCTGATTCATCGGCGTCGGAAAACCTAGATCGGCGCGTGGCCGACACTCATGCCGCCGCAGATATAGAGGATCTGACCGGTGATGAACGATGCGTCATCTGACAGGAAGAAATCGATTGCAGCGGCAACCTCTTCCGGCCTGCCTAGCCGCTTCATCGGACTTTGCGCAACAAACTGCGCCTGATACCCCGCCGATTGCGGGTTGTTCTGCCGTTGTAGCTCCGTTCCAATCGGCCCCGGAGAGACAGCGTTTACGGTGATGCCGTTTGCCGCCAGCTCAAGCGCCCAGGTTCGGGTAACGCCGTAAAGCGCCGATTTTGCCGCCGAATAGCTGGTCCGGTTCTCCCTGCCAAGAGCGGCGCGGCTGGCTGTATTGACGATGCGGCCGCGGCCGTTTTTCTTCATTTGCGGCATAACCGCCAAACCGCATTGGACAGCGGCCCGAAGGTTCAGTTCGATAGACCGCATAAAGGTGTCGATATCGACTTCGTCAACCGATTGACCGAAGGACCAGCCGGCATTGTTGACGAGATTGTCGACATCGTGGCGGGCGCAAATCGTCTCCAGGGTCTTTTGCGTTTGTGAGCGATCTTCCAGATCACAAACGACGAACTCGCCAGGAAAATCATCATCGGGTTCATTGCGGGCGATCCCGATCACCAGATCACCGCGCTCCGCCACCCGTTTCGCCGTGGCAAGGCCGATACCCCGATTGGCGCCGGTAATGAGAGTTGTCCGCATTCCGGTTTCCTTGATCGTATCGGTGAAGGTTCAGGCGCATTGGCGCCTCGCGTGAACCCTTGATTAGAACGGGCTGAAAATAATTGGTGACGATTGATGGCGCCACCTGAAAGTGCGTTCTGAGGACTTCAGTGTCAATGATCGGGCACCTCACTGGTCAGCCGAGCGCACCGCTTATTATTTCACAGAGTGAAATAATTGGAAAACAGGATAAAGACCAATCGGAGGTTCACATGCTTTCCGGATCAAAATTATAACGCAAACTCGTTGAAATATAATGATTATATTTGACAAATTCTAAATCTGAACTGTGCTCATGTGAGCTTGACGGGTTCTCTGATTTATAGCATCATTAATGCACTAGGTGAAATCGATGATCAATCAGGCAGGTGATCATGAAAACAGTGCGGTCCGTGGAAAGAGCCATCAGGCTGCTTTTCCTGGTCGCTCAAAGTGATCAGCCTCTTGCCCTGTCGGAAATCAACCGCGCGACCGGTATCGACAAAGCGACTGCCCTCAGGCTGCTGGAAACCCTGATACAGTCACAACTGATCCGTCGCGATCCGCAGACAAGGCGGTATAGTCCCAGCGGCAATCTTTGGCAGTTGCCAAAATCCTGGCATGGCGATCTGCGGCAACTCGGCAGGCCGTATCTGGAAACATTGCGGCGGGCCACGGAAGAGACCGTTTCGCTTGTATGCGCGCGCGGTCTTGAGCGTGTCGTGGTTGAAGCGCTGGCCGCGCTCCACGAACTTTGTGTCGTGCCGGCGATCGGATCGGCGCAGCCGATTTATGCCGGGGCGTCCGGCAAGGTTATCATGGCATTCATGCCCGATGCCGAGCGCCAACGCGTGATTACGATGACGGCTCTGAAGCCGGTTACGCCGGCGAGTATTTCAGATAAATCAACTTATCTGGCCGTGCTGGCTGACGTGCGTAACAAGGGCTATGCGTTTTCATCCGGCGATGTGACGGTTGGCGCGTCGGCTCTCGCGGCGCCGGTTTTTGACAGTGACGATAGCGTCGCTGCGGTCGTTGCATTACGCTGTCCTGATGTTCGCATGCCGCCTGAGCGTGTGGTTAAAATAGCACCCCAGGTGATACAGGCGGCAAATGAGATCAGCCGCCGGCTTGGACATGAGCCCGATAAACGGCAGACCGCCTGACATGGCGCGGAGGCCCGAACGGATCAGAACCTAATTTCAACCCCGCAAATCGAGTCAACCAGACATTCCGGGGACAACGAAGGGAGAAAGAAATGAAGAACAGAACCAGTATCGGATTTATCGCAGGCGCGGTCGGTCTGACCTTGGCCAGCTTGGGTTTTGTCGGCCCGGCACAGGCTGAATTCCCCGACAAGGGATTGACCCTTATCGTCGCATATGGCGCCGGCGGCGGCACCGATACGACAGCGCGTCTGCTCGCCAAGGATCTGGAAGAGACCCTCGGCCAACCGGTGACCGTCCAGAATGTTACCGGCGGTGGTGGCTGGAACGGCTGGGGCACGATCGCCAGTTCCGATCAGGACGGCTACACGATTGGTTACATCAACATCCCGAATATGTACGCCGGCTACCTGAACCCGGAGATCGGGCGCAAGGAAACCCTTGGCAGTTTCCGGCCGCTAATGAACCATGTGACGGATTATTGTGTATGGGCGGTCAAGCCTGACAGCCCATACAAGACGGTCAAGGAAGTGATTGAAGCAGCCAAGACCAACCCTGACACGATCAGCATTACTGCCCACGGCTTTGGCGGTGACGATCATTTGGCCACATTGCGAATGGAGGCCACGACAGGCGCCAAATTCAAGGTCGTCCACAACAAGAGCACCGCGGACTCCAAGTCCCAGGTCCTCGGCGGTCATGTTGACGTGCTTGGCGCCAATGTGAGCGAAGTGGCCGGGCAGGTAAAAGCCGGCGAGCTGCGTGTGCTCGGCGTGATGTCATCTTCAAAGTCTGAATTTCTTCCCGACGCCCAAACTTTCAAGGAACAGGGATATGATCAGGTCTGGTCAGTTTCCCGTGGCATTGCCGCGCCCGCCGGCCTGCCCGATGATCTTGCGGCAAAGCTGACCGCCGCGCTTGAAAAGACGATCAACTCTGACAAGCACAAAGAAAAAGCGGCCAAGCTCAGCCTTGCACCGGTTATAACCAAAGGCGACGAATACATAACCTTTCTCAAGGGCACCGAGCAGGAAATCAAAAAACTGATGAAGTGGTGAGCGAACGATATGTCGGAAGTTTAGCGTCCTTCCGGCCATTCCTTAGTGGTGAAGACGGCTTAATCCGGCGCGACCGATGATCTGGATAAATCGAATTGTGCCGGTTTTTATGATTATTGCCGTCTTCCCGCTATGGCGGATCTCCGAACGGTTTCCGGAATCCGCAGCAGACTTCCCCAGGGTGATATTGGTGGCCATAGCCTGTTTGGCCGTGATCATGGTGTCGCACACATTCGTTCCCGCAATTGCCACTTTGCGGGAGGGCGAAGGCGGCAAGTCGTTGTCGGATACGGCCAGGCCGGTCGTGGTTTTCCTGGTTGCCATTGCGACAGCCCTGGTGATGCGGTTGGTTGGTTTCATTCCGGCCATGGTGGCGATGGCCGCAGTGCTGATGTTTGTATTGCAGGTTGAAAAGCGAAGATTTTACGCGGTCGCTTTCGCGATCTTGCTGGTTTTTGTCTATCTCGTATTTGGCTGGGCGTTGGGGGTACCGCTCACCAAGGCGGACCTTTTTTCATAACGGCCGCGTCGTGGATATTGCAGCCATCATCCTGGAGGTGTTTACACCCGGCAACCTGCTTGCCATTTTCGCCGGCGTGGTCGCTGGTCTGTGCATTGGCGGTTTGCCGGGCCTTACCGCCAATCTCGGTGTAGCCCTGTTGCTTCCGGTAACGTTCGGAATGGAAGTCACGGCTGCCCTGCTGATGCTGGCCAGCCTCTATACGGCCGCCATTTACGGTGGTTCTTTCGCCGCGATATTGCTGCACACGCCCGGCACATCGGCCTCCGCCGCCACTGCGATCGATGGTTTTGTGCTGACGCAGAAAGGCCAATTCAACAAGGCGCTGCGGGTTGCTACCTTTTCTTCCGTGATCGGCGGTTCGGTGAGCGCCCTGGCGCTGCTGCTTTTGTCGCCGCCCTTGTCTCTACTCTCGCTGAAGTTCGGACCGCCGGAATATTTTATGCTTGCGGTGTTCGGCCTGACCGTCATCGGAACGCTTGCCAGCGGCAACATGATCAAGGGCCT
>CAXMRP010000080.1:0-4875 GCA_964196155.1 uncultured Polyangiaceae bacterium | reverse complement strand
GCCGTCGGCTTTCATCCGGCTGATCTGGCGGCTGACGGTTTCCACCGTCATGCCGAGATAGCCGGCAATGTCGGCGCGGTTGACCGGCAGTTCGAAAATGGGATCGGCCGGTTGCGCTTCCGGCCCGCACCTCATATCGATCGATCGGCGCACCAGCAGCATGAGGAAGCTGGCGACCTTTTCGTCCGCCGATTTGCAGCCCAGAAGCAGCATCCATTCGCGCGCTGCGTCCAGTTCATCGAGCGTTGAGGCCAGCAATCGCTGCTTCAGGTCAGGATGCCGATCGGCGAGCGCTTCAAATGCCTTGCGGTTCAGGCGGCACAATTCGACATCGCTCGCGGCCTCGGCGGAGAATTCCCACGATTTGGCAAAGACCCGACCGACGAAATCGGATGGAAACAGCAGCCCGACGATCTGCTGCCGGCCATCGGGCATGGTCTTGGTCAGTTTGACGATGCCGGATACGACATTGGCGACGAAATCGACCGCTACGCCTTCCGAAATGATGGTCCGACCGGTCGTATAATGGTGCGGATTGGCGATGCGGCCCAGCTCGGCAAGCACCTCCGGGCTCGCTGCCAAACAGTGGCACGAAGGACAATAAAACTCCCGCCCCCTAATCGCGCAGTTCTCGCAATGGGCCAGATCGACAAGTGGCGTGGCAGAGCCGTACATGCTCAATAACCTGTGTCATTGATATAATCATCCCCGGCCAATCTCGCAAAGCGACAAATTGACTTTTAAGTTCAAAGATCAATCGTTTTACCAAGGTGATTAGCCAATCGGTCGTTCGGCAGCTGCGTCAGATTCTTGGCAATCTCCTCGTGAACGCGGTTCTTCACCGGTTTCGATAAAAACGGCCTGAGATCGCCGAGGGCGCGCGGTGGCGCCACCAGGATAAGCCGATCATAGGCATCGGCCAAGGCTTCCTTTTCCAGCCGCTCGGCCAGGCTTTGCAGAAAGTGCCGTTCGTCTTCGCGCACGCCATCGGCACCACAAGCCATCGCATGACGGCCCTTGCCGACGGAATCGAACGCCCGGCCCGGTCTGTCGGCCATGATTTCCTGTAATTTGCGGTGCTCGCTGCGGAATACCAGTTCCGGATCCGTTTCAACGCCCCGCCCCGGTCCGGCATTCTTGACGATCCGCGCCCGTGCCCCGTCAGCTATCACAATCCAGGTTCGCACCGGCTTCATTGTTATTCTCCTCCGGCCACCTGCTACCAGCCTCAATTACACCGGTTGGGGTCGGCAAACCTTGACGACGATCAAATCTTTGTCTTCGCCATCACGTCACCAGCCGGTATCGAACCGGCAACGTGCCAATTAATGACCTCGGTCAATGAACCCAGGCCCCATTTCGTATAGAATTCCAAAAAGATAAAGCCATCTCACGCGGACGGAAATTCAGGCAATCGGTGCCGAAAACCGTCCCTCAACAAGGAGAGTGTCATGAAAGCGGGATCACTATTGCCCTCGTTGTGGCACAAGGATGAGGGCGGGGAGAGCCCGTTCTTTGCGCTGCATCACGAGATCGACCGCGTCTTCGACGATCTTCGCCGTGGCGCGCCATGGGCGGGATTCGGCATACCCAATGGCGGTGCCCGTTTCGCGCCGCTTTTGGACGTTTTTGAAACCGACAAGGCGATCGAAATCGACGCCGAACTGCCGGGCATGACAGAAGATGATATCGACGTTTCGGTGGTCGACAATATCCTGACGGTGAAGGGCGAGAAGAAATCGGAAACGGAGAAGAAAGAGGCTGACTATCATATGGTCGAGCGCTCCTATGGCGTCTTCACCCGGTCGCTGACGCTGCCCTATGAGGTCGAAGCGTCGAAGGTCGATGCGAAGTTCGACAAGGGTGTCTTGAAAATCACTTTGCCGAAACCGGCGGAAGTCAGGGCGAAGACAAAGAAGATCAAGATCAAATCTGCCGCCTGACAGGCCGGATAGGGCGCGGCGGCCGATCTCCCTCTTCAGGCTTGCCGTTCACCGGTCAGATGCGGCCGATGCCGACGGCGCCGGCCTAGCGGTCGGGGAATCCGAAACCGCGCGCCCCCGGACGTGCCCGATACCGCGCATGGTTCATGAGGTAATGCAAGATGGCGACGGTGCGGCAAATCCTTGATGCAAAAGGCCATGACGTATCGACCATCGGCCCGGACGACACCGTCTACGACGCCATCAAGAAAATGGCGGACGAAAACATCGGATCGCTGGTGGTCATGGATGACGAGAAGATCGTTGGCATCATTACGGAGCGGCATTACGCGCGAAACGTTTTTCTGAAAGGCAAGGCGTCGCCGACGACGCTGGTCAAGGATATCATGTCGACACGCGTCATCTGCGCCTGGCCGGATCAATCGGTCGAGGAATGCATGGCGGTGATGACCGAAAAGGCCGTGCGTCATCTGCCGGTACTTGAAAACAAGAGCCTGGTCGGCCTGGTCTCGATCGGCGATCTGGTCAAGAGCATCATCGGCGACCAGAAATTCATCATCGAGCAGCTCGAACGCTATATCGGCGGCTAGGGAGACTTCCCGTCATGGCACATAAACAAATCCTATTTCATTCGTCGGCGCGTGAGAAGATTCTCCGAGGCACCGCAGCATTGGCCGATGCCGTGCGAGTGACGCTTGGACCGAAGTCCAAGTCGGTGCTGTTACAGAAGAAATGGGGCGCACCGATTGTCTGCAATGATGGCGTCACCATCGCCAAGGAGGTCGATCTAAAGGATCCCGAGGAGAATCTCGGCGCGCAAATGCTGCGGCAGGCGGCCGAGAAGACCGGCGAGGCCGTCGGCGATGGCACCAGCACGGCAACGATCCTGGCACACGCAATCTTCGCGGATGGCACGCGCAACGTCGTCGCCGGCGCCAGCGGCATCGACATCAAACGCGGCCTCGACCGTGGCCTAAGTGTCGCCGTCGAGGAGCTTCTTGCCATGTCGAGGCCCGTAAAGACGAGCAAGGAGAAAGCTCAGGTCGCCACAATATCGGCGCATAACGACCCGTCCATCGGCGAACTGGTCGCCGAAGCCATGGAGAAGGTCGGCGACGACGGCGTCATTACGGTTGAGGAATCCAAAACGACCGAAACCATCCTCGAGGTTGTCGAGGGCATGCAGTTCGACCGGGGATTTATTTCTCCCTACTTCATATCCGATCCAGAGAAAATGGAGGCGGTTCTGGAGGACGCCTATGTCTTCCTCTATGACCGAAAGGTTAGCAACCTAAAGGATCTCATCCCGCTTCTGGAGCAGGTGGCCAAGAGCGGCAGGCCGATTCTGTTCGTAGCTGAGGATGTCGAGGGCGAAGCGCTTGCCACGCTCGTCGTGAACCAGCTCCGGGGCGTCTTTCGCAACATCGCCGCCAAGGCGCCGGGCTTCGGCGATCGGCGCAAGGCGATGCTGGAGGACATTGCCGTGCTCACGGGCGGGCAGCTCATCTCCGAGGATCTGGGTATTAAGCTGGAAACGATCCAGCTCAGCCAGCTCGGTCGCGCCCAACGTGTTGTGTCCGACCGAGACAGCACGACGATTATTGGCGGATTTGGCGATAAGGCGGCGATCGAGGGGCGCATCCGCCAGATCCGCGCTCAGATCGAAAAAACCACAAGCGACTATGACCGCGAGAAACTGGAAGAGCGGCTGGCAAAGCTGTCCGGTGGTGTGGCGGTGATCCGCGTGGGGGCCCTGTCGGAAGCGGAAATGAAGAGCAAGAAGGAAGCACTCGATGACGCGATCAACTCGACAAAGGCGGCGGTCGCCGAGGGCATCGTGCCCGGCGGCGGGCTCGCCCTCTTGCGCTGCACCAAGGCGATCGCCGAAGCGGAAGCCAAGGCTGAGGGTGACGAGAAGACGGGCCTGGAGATCCTCCATCGTGCGTTAAGCGCGCCGACCCGTCAGATCGCCGAAAACTCTGCTGTCGATGGCGGCGTCGTGGTTGCGCAAATGCTGGAGAGCGAAGGCAATATTGGCTATGACGCCGCGCGCAACGAGTATGTCGATCTGGTCGAGGCCGGCATCGTCGATCCAACGAAAGTCGTGCGCATTGCCCTGGAAAATGCGGTCTCGATCGCCAGTATCCTGCTGCTGACCGAAGCAACGATCACTGAAATTCCGGAAGAAGAGAAAATACGCACGGGTGAGCCGGAGATGGCCATGTAAAGAGGTACACGGTGCCTTGGCCTGACGATTGGCCACTCTTCGAAGGACTGCATCTTCGATAGCCGGCACTTGCGACGAGGCCGGGCCGGCCACGCCGTTTTGGATGACATGGCGAAGACTGCTGGCGTGAAGGCGGATGACACAAAGCGTTATTCGGGCATGGTGAAAGCTACAAATGTCCATTCGACCGGTGATCCGGTTGTAACTTGTTCTATTCCGGTTTGAACCCATGCCCGATCATCTTGCTTTGATCACGATTGGCGGATTGCTGCTCGTTGGCCTGGCAATGGACGAGCTTGGCCGCCGAATGAATCTTCCCAGGGTGACCTTGCTTGCGTTGGCCGGCATTGCCATCGGCCCATCGGGTTTCGACATCCTTCCCGAAGATGTCGAGGGCCTGTATCCATTGGCAGCCGTGATCGCACTGGTCATGGTGGCGTTTCTTCTGGGTGGCAAACTTACGCGACAGGCGCTCGACAAAGACGGCATCCACATTTTCGGGGTTGCAGCGGGCGCGGTCCTGACAACGGCCGCACTGGTCGGGGCCGGGCTTTGGCTGCTTGGCGTTGACCCTATTCTCTGCCTCGTGCTGGCCGGCATTTCGACCGCGACCGCGCCAGCGGCGACCCAGGATGTCGTTCGGCGAAGCGGCGCGGAAGGGCCCTTTGCGCGGATACTTCTCGGCGTCGTGGCAATTGACGATGC
>CAXMRP010000079.1:0-8426 GCA_964196155.1 uncultured Polyangiaceae bacterium | reverse complement strand
ATGCAACGCGTTGCCATCATTGCCTTTCTTCTGGCCGCATCGGTGAATACCGCCGCCGCTGCCGACCGCCTGACCGTGCTGCTGGACTGGTTCGTCAATCCCGACCATGCGCCGCTGATCGTCGCCGCGCAAAAGGGCTATTTCACCGACGCCGGCTTGGATGTCACCATGATCCCGCCGGCCGATCCCAGCGCGCCGCCGCGCCTTGTCGCCGCCGGTGAAGCCGATATTGCCATCTCCTACCAGCCCAATCTCTATCTTCAGGTCGCCGAAGGTTTGCCGCTGGTGCGCTTTGGTACGCTGGTCGCCACCCCTCTCAACGCGCTGGTCGTCCTGAAGGATGGACCGGTTCAATCGATCGCCGATCTGAAGGGCAAGACCGTCGGATTTTCAGTTGGCGGATTTGAGGACGCCCTGTTGAAGCAGATGTTCGCCGGTGTTGGCCTGACCCTGGAAGATGTGACGCTGGTCAATATCAATTTCGCCCTGTCGCCTGCCCTGATCACCGGCAAGGTCGATGCGGTCATCGGCGCCTTCCGCAATTTTGAAATGACCCAGCTTGATATCGAAGGCCATCCCGGCCGCGCCTTTTACCCCGAGGAGCATGGCGTCCCGGCCTATGATGAACTGATTTATCTGGCCAGGACCGATGCGCTGGCTGGCGATGACCGGTTTATCCGGTTTCTGGACGCGGTGGAACAGGCCACCTTGTTCATGACCAACCATCCGGGCGAGGCGCTTGCCGTGTTCCTGAAGGCCCACCCCGATCTCGACAACCGCCTGAATCGCGATGCCTTTGCCGACACGCTGCCGCGCTTTGCCAAGAGCCCGGCGGCACTCGACCGCGCGCGCTATGCAAGGTTCGGGCAATTCATGGTGAAACAGGGATTGATCGAGGAAGCCAAACCGGTGGACAGCTACGCCATCGCGCTGGAATAAATCCAATATCCGTCAGCAATATACCGGCGCGCGTCAGGTTTGTGGAACAGCAATCGACATCCAACAGAAGGCTTCAACTGTCCAACTGGCGTCGATAGATGGTGTCGTCCCTGCGAAAATTGGCCCAAATATTGGAGCCGCAAATTCGCTCAGGGAAGCCAGTTGGCCAGCACGGTCTCGAATACCTGATCGCCGGGGATGCCCTTTTCAAAAGTGATCAGCGCCCGAGTGCCGTCCTTGAACAGGATCGGCATATCAAACCACGCCCCGTCCCGCATCAGCGACAGGTTCTGGGTCTCCTGTTCTTTATCGCTGGATAGCGCGATCCAGAACAGGGTCTCGGTCACCGGCACTGCCGCGCCGGTCAGCGGCTGGCCTCTTGCCTGCTCGTTCGGCTTGACCACAAGCGCCGGAACCCGATCGATCTGCGCGGCCGAAATCGATGACCCGCTATCGAAACTGATCTCGATCAGGTGACTGGCCGGCAACGCACTATCAAGATTGCGCGACACGGTCACGGTCACTGCCAGTCCTTTGTCCGGCACATCGATCTTGGCCTGAATCGCCGGCGCACCGTCCGGCTGGGTAGTCTGGGTCCAGCCGATGGCCCCTTCCTGAACTGCCCCGGAGGCCCCGTCGGCACCCTGCTCGTAGAAAATCGCCCGCTGGCCTACCAGATTGGATCCGCCCGACGAGGCCGGGACGCCCGGCGGCTGCGCTGGTATGGCTGAAACCGCGATCCCGTCCTGACCGGCCGAGATCGACACGCCGACCCCATTGTCGATCAGTCGATCGTTGTTCTTGGAGCCATCCGCCCCAGTGTCGGTTCCGGTGTCGGTTCCGGTGTCGGTTCCAGCATCGGTGGCAACCATCTCGCCACTTTCCTGCTCGGTTTCGGCAAACGGTTTGGGCGGCGCCGACATGGCGCCTTCCGGATCGTCCTTGGCCGGCAATGCGCTGGCGAGCAGCGACTGGGCAACCGACTGGACCCGGTCCCACTGGGTATAGGCGACAGCACCCGCCCCGCCCATAACCAGAAGCAGCAGGATCATGAAAATGAAAAACGGCGCCCGCGAAGCCTTGGCCTTGCGCACCCGCGCCGAAGGATCAATGCCGGTGTCGAAATCCATCGACGGATCGGGCGCAAACTGCGCGCCGCGCGGTTCGTTCCGCATATCGGCACTATGTTGATAGGCCGGCGGCGGTTCACTGGCCGCTGATTCAAATTGCGAAAACTCGTTGTCGATCGTATCCCAGTCGATCCCCGCCAGTTCGGGATCTTCACCGCGCTCAACCGCCACCTCGATATCGGCGATCGCATCTTCCAGCCGCTGATGCTGGGCTTCCAGATCATCGGCCGACAGGGGCGGCTCAACGACGGTCAATTGCCGCGCCAACGCGGCACGCGCACGGTCATAGACAGCCTGGCGCATGGCCGGATTGTTTTCCGGCAAACTGTCGATCGAACGTCTTAGGATTGCTCTGTAGTCTGGCATAGTGTGTCAGGCCGGTATTTTCAGTCGCAAATCATTAATCCTGAAACGGATCGCGCACAAGGATTGTGTCATCCCGTTCCGGACTTGTCGACAACAGCGCAACCGGCGCTTGTATAAGTTCCTCGATATGGCGGACATATTTAACCGCCTGCGCCGGCAGATCGGCCCAACTTCGGGCCCCTTCCGTCGACTGACTCCATCCTTCCAGTGATTCGTAGACCGGTTCGACCCGCGCCTGCTGGGTCTGGCTGGCCGGCAAACGGTCGATATCGACCCCGTCAAGCTTGTAGCCGATGCAGACCTTGATCTCCTCCATGCCATCCAGCACATCCAGTTTGGTCAGCGCAATGCCGTCGATTCCCGAAACACTGACGATTTGCCGCACCAGCACCGCGTCAAACCACCCGCAGCGGCGCTTGCGGCCGGTCACGGTACCAAATTCCTTGCCCCGCTCGCCCAGAAACTGGCCGACCTCATTGTCCTGCTCGGTCGGAAACGGCCCCTCGCCAACCCGGGTGGTGTAGGCCTTGGTGATGCCCAGCACATAATCGATGGCGTTCGGCCCGACGCCGCTGCCGGTCGTTGCCTGCCCGGACACGGTGTTGGAGGAGGTGACGAACGGATAGGTCCCGTGATCGATGTCCAGAAGCGCGCCCTGTGCGCCCTCAAACAGGATGCGCTGACCCTTCTTGCGTCGCCGTTCCAGTTCCGCCCACACGGTGCCCACATAAGGAATGATTGCCGGCGCGACCTCCGACAGTTCATCGAAGATCACGTCCTGGTTGATCTCCTCCTGGCCATAGCCACGCCGCAGCGCGTTATGGTGATCGAGAAGCCGGTCGATCTTGCCGCGCAGTGTGGTGAGGTTTTTGAGATCCATCACCCGGATCGCCCGCCGGCCCACCTTGTCCTCATAGGCCGGGCCGATGCCGCGCTTGGTGGTACCGATCTTGGTGCCGCTGTTGGACGATTCGCGAAAGATATCCAGTTCGCGATGAATCGACAGGATTAACGTGGCATTTTCGGCGATCTGCAAATTGTCCGGCGATACATCGACGCCCTGACTGGCAAGCCGCGCCACCTCATCGACAAAGGCGTGCGGATCAACCACCACCCCGTTGCCGATAATGCTCATCTTGCCCTTGCGCACCACGCCGGACGGCAACAGGCTCAGCTTGTACGATATCCCGTTGATAACCAGCGTATGGCCGGCATTGTGGCCGCCCTGAAAGCGCACGACGACATCGGCCCGCTCCGACAGCCAGTCGACAATCTTGCCCTTGCCCTCATCGCCCCACTGCGAACCCACAACCACTACATTGGCCATGAAACAATTCTCCCGAACGTGCAAAACCCCGACACGGTGGCCGGGGTTTCAAAGTGTATACGGTGTCCCTTGCGCTGTGAAAAGCCGGCCTGTGGATTGATCGCGATCCGGCAGCCGCCGAGCCCTCCCTGTCGCGCCTAAAACGCCAGCGGCTTGACCTGAATGACATTGGGCAGCGCCCGCACGTCCTTCAGCACCTGCTCGGTTATCGGCTGATCCACCGAGACAAGCGCAATGGCATTGCCACCCGTCTTGTCCCGGCCAAACTGCATGCGGGCGATGTTGATGCCGGCGTTGCCCACTGTCGTACCCAGATTGCCGATAAATCCGGGCCGGTCACGGTTGGTCACATAGATCATGTGATCGGTCAGCTCCGCTTCCATGTTGATGCCCTTGATCTGGATGATGCGCGGCTTGCCGTCGGAAAACACCGTGCCGGCGACCGAGCGCACCTGCCTGTCGGTTTCCACCGTCATCCGCACATACGTCTCATAGGCGCCCGATTGCTCGCGCCGGGTCTCTTCCACCTTGATGCCGCGCTCGCGGGCGATGATCGGCGCCGACACCATGTTGACCGACTGCAGCACCGGTTGAAAAAACCCGGCCAGCGCTGCCGATGTCAGCGCTTCGATATTCATGTCCTTGACCGCACCCTCATACTCCATGCAGATCGACTTGACGCCGCTTTCGGTCAATTGTCCGGTAAACGAGCCAAGCTGTTCGGCCAGTTTGACAAACGGCGTCAGGACCGGCGCTTCTTCCGACGAAATTGACGGCATGTTGAGCGCATTGGAAACCGCGCCGACAGTCAGATAGTCAGCCATCTGCTCGGCCACCTGGATGGCGACATTTTCCTGCGCCTCGCTGGTCGCCGCGCCAAGATGCGGCGTGCAAACGATGTTCGGCGCGCCGAACAGGATATTTTCGGTCGCCGGCTCGCTGGAAAACACATCAATCCCGGCGGCGGCCACCTTGCCACTTTCCAGCGCTGCCCTCAGGGCAACCTCGTCAACGAGCCCGCCACGGGCGCAATTGATGATCCGCACCCCCGGTTTCATTGCCGATATCGCTTCGCCGTTGATGATATTGCGGGTCTTGTCGGTTAGCGGCGTGTGCAGGCTGATGAAATCTGAGCGCGCCAGCAGCGTATCCAGATCGGCCTTTTGAACCCCCAGTTCCCGCGCCCGCTCTTCTGACAGATACGGGTCATGGGCGATCACCCGCATGGCAAGGCCCAGCGCCCGCTGTACGACGATCGAACCGATATTGCCGCACCCGATCACCCCCAGCGTCTTGCCGGATATTTCAACACCCATGAACCGCGATTTTTCCCATTTACCCGCCTGTGTGGAGGCGTCAGCGGCCGGAATCTGCCGGGCGCAGGCAAACAGCATGGCAATGGCATGTTCAGCCGTGGTGATGGAATTGCCGAAGGGCGTGTTCATGACGATGATGCCCTTGGCGGTCGCCGCCGGCACATCGATATTGTCGACACCGATGCCAGCCCGGCCGATCACCTTGAGATTTTTGGCGGCGGTAATGATTTTTTCCGACACTTTTGACGCGGAACGTATCGCCAGTCCGTCATAGTCGGCGATTGCGGCCAGAAAAGCCTCCTTGTCCTTACCCAGTTCCGGCTCGAACGTCACATCGACACCGCGATCCCTGAACACCTGAACGGCGGTATCGGAAAGCTTGTCGGAAATCAGCACCCGGGGCTTGGGTTGGGCCCCGGACTGGGGCCCGGACTGGAAAGTGGTCATGGATTCTGTCCTGTCGTCATGCGCCCGATATGTCGGGTGGTCGAAATGATTTGAAAAGCAGTGGCGAGCAGCCGCGAGACAGTGCGGCCACTATTGCGATAATTTCCCTCAGGCCGTCTCGCCAAGGGCGGCAAGCTGCATCTGGAAGGCCCAGTCCAGCCACGGTGTCAGTGCCGAGATATCACTGGCGTCCACCGTCGCGCCACACCAGATCCGCAGACCCGGCGGCGCATCGCGATAGGCGCCGATATCAAAGGCAACGCCTTCGGCATCAAGCAGCGAAGCGATGCCCTTGGCAAACGCCGCGTGGCCGTCCGGCGACAGCGCCAGCACCTGCGGATCGACAATTTTCAGGCATACACCCGTGTTTGACCGCAGCGCCGGATCGGCGCCGAGATAATCGACCCACGGCGTACGCGACACCCATCCGGCCAGCGCGGTCGCATTGGCATTGGCCCGGCCGATCATGCCCAGGCTGCCACCCACGGAGTGCGCCCATGCGAGCGCATCCAGACAGTCCTCGACCGCCAGCATCGACGGCGTGTTGATCGTCACGCCTTCAAAGATACCCTCGATCAACTTGCCGCCCTTGGTCATCCGGAACAGTTTTGGCATCGGCCAGGGCGGTGTGTAACTTTCCAGTCGCTCGACCGCGCGCGGCGACAGGATCAGCATGCCGTGTTGCGCCTCGCCGCCAAGCACCTTTTGCCAGGAGAAGGTCACCACATCGAGTTTGTCGAACGGCAATTTTTGCGCAAATGCCGCGCTGGTCGCATCGCAAAGGGTCAGGCCGCCCCGGTCGGCATCGATCCATGTGCCGTCCGGCACCCGCACGCCCGAAGCCGTTCCATTCCAGGTGAAAACCACATCCCGGTTGCAATCGACGCTGCTCAGGTCCGGCAACGCCCCGTAATCGGCATCCAGAACCCGCACGTCAGCCAGTTTCAACTGCGTGGTGATATCGATAATCCAGTCCTTGCCGAAGCTTTCCCAGGCCAGGACATCGACACCGCGCTCGCCAAGCAGCGACCACATCGCCATTTCCATGGCGCCGGTGTCCGATGCCGGCACTATGCCGATCCGGTAGTCGTCGGGCACGCCCAGAACTGACCGGGTTTCGTCAATAAGCCGCTTCAGGCGCGCCTTGCCGATCTTGGCCCGGTGTGAGCGTCCAAGGGCTGCATCTTTGAGGATTTCTGGGGTCCAGCCGGGCCGCTTGGTGGTCGGGCCGGAAGAAAAGCGCGGATTGGCCGGCCGCGCAGCCGGTTTGGCTATCGTCATCGGTGGACTATCCTTCCAGATAGTTGCCCTTCGTTGGGGAAGGGTGTCCCACGGACGGCGATACTGCACTGCAACAAGGATTGCAATCAGGAATTTGCGTTGGCGGCTTGTAGAAGGAGGATAACGTCCCGGAAGAAAAGAGCGCCGATGCCGACGGCAGTTTTCTTATGCCAGATCGTCGATTGCAATTTCCAGAGCTTCGGCCAGACGGCGCGCCGTCTCCAGTCTCATGCCATCGCCTTTTTCAAGCCGTGACAATTGTGGCTGCGTAATTTCAGCTTGTTTTGCAAGCGCGGCCTGAGTGTAGCCTCGCTTGCTGCGCCAGAAATAAAGCGGCGAAGGTGCGTCGGCCAAAGTGCGAACTTCATCGGCGCTCAATATTTCTTCATCGCCTGATGCCAGAGCGGCAAGGGCGCTTGAAGCCATGCAATGGTCTTCATCATCCAGCACCGGCCGGACCGTTTGGCGTGCGGCAAGTTCGCGATAGGCATCGCGACTGATCACGACCAAATTTTCCCCGGCCTTGGTGTGAATTTCACCAAGCGTCGAAAACTGTCCTGTCGCAGCGCTGCGGCCAAAAATGCGGTCACCGGTTTTCTTGCGTTTCACAACTGTTTTCCGGCGGCTTGCATAGCCTGTCGTCTGCTTTTTTACAGTCATAATACACTCCTAGCGTCCGTAGATTGAACCGCGCGGACCAATATCGAGGATTGTAATGTCGCTATCTGTTTCGCCGAATATCACCCGCCAGTCACCAATCCTCAGACGTTTTGCTTCTACATTTTTTAATTCAGTTATGTTGTTGACAAGGGCAGCAGGTTCTTCCGCCAACTGGTCGATCTTGGCCATTATCCGTTCGCGATCACGACTTGATATCCGTCTTAAGGCTTTCGCCGAGCGCTTTGTGTAGCTGACGCTCTTCATATCTCAATATACAAGAAATACGTAAAATTTCAATAGCAATATACGATTTCTATATACGGCGCTGAAAACTATTTC
Source organism: uncultured Polyangiaceae bacterium (assembly GCA_964196155.1). Lineage (GTDB taxonomy): Bacteria > Pseudomonadota > Alphaproteobacteria > Rhizobiales > Afifellaceae > CAXMRP01. The sequence goes on along the minus strand of CAXMRP010000079.1, from coordinate 621 downwards.
CGACACTACTCCCCCAAAACGAAATCGGGCGGACCCGTGGCCCGCCCGATAAATCTCACAGGAATTGGCTCAGCTCAGAAGCTGGCGACCACCGGCTGGTCTGGCGTGCTGTGCCCGCCGCCGAACATATAGCGGATGCCGACCCGGAACTCATGCGCCACCAGATCGTCATAGACAATCGGATGGGTGCTGCCGCCAATCGGGATAACGCCCGACTCCCCTTCACCCAGATCAAGATAGCGATAGTTGACATCAAGCGTCACATTGTCGGCAAGATCGATGCCGAAGCCGGCCATTAGCGCCCAGGCGAAATTCCATTTGTTGCTACCAGTCCACATCCCACCGGGGCTTGCCGGGTTGATGAAATGAACATTGTCGACCATCACGTAGGACGCGCCTATACCAGCACCGACATACGGTGTGATCGCGCCAAAATGGCCAAGGTCCGCATAGAAATTCGCCAGAAACGTCCAGGCCGAAATGTCCGCATATTCCCAGGATGCGCCGCAGGCCGGCAGGCAGGGAAATTCGCCGTGGAACCCGGCCTTGAATTCATAATCGGCGGTCAGGTCGGTGCGGAACCAGGAATTGAATTTGTAGCCGATACCACCACCAATCACG
>CAXMRP010000078.1:0-21671 GCA_964196155.1 uncultured Polyangiaceae bacterium | reverse complement strand
CCTTGGACATTTCTGACTAGGGCAACACGCAAGCCCGGTTCCAATTTCCCAATTGCCCTGTCAGCATTATCGAACGATGAATTCAGTTTGTCGGCGTCGCTCAACCTCACGTCGCCGCCCACATCAATATTGTTCTCACTGATACCTTTGCATGCGTCCTTGACTGTGCATTGTTCCGCGGTTCGACGCGCCTCCACCAATAGCCAGGTTACCTCAGACTTGGTGAAATATCGAATATTCGGCTGGCCTCCCTTCTTAAGCACTCCGCGGACAGCCGATCGTCCGAATATGCTGTAGAGCATGGCTACAGCCTCATCGAGGCCAAGGCTCATCAGATATGACTCGACGATTGACGCGTCGATCGATCGAGCGAATTTTTTCGCATCATCTGCCGAAATGGCAGTGCTTGCTGCACCGGGAAGAGTGACTGGCGTCTTGTCTTCGCTACTGGTGTCTCCCAACAATCCCGGACGAAATGCGGCTTGGCCGGCCTCGGGAGGCACCTTTGGGCCTTTGGCTGCATCATCTTTAGTAGGCGGCTGTTCAAATCCGTCGAAGCCAAGTGCAGCCCTGAGCTCCTGTTCGGTAACCTCTGGAATGATTGGGCGTTGATTAGGCATTTTCTCGTCTGAATAGGGCCTGAAATCGATGTTGGCAGTTGCTAATTGGTTGCTAAAACTAAATTCGCTAATTCTGCATGACGCTTAAGTCATTGAAATAATTGGTGACCCCGGCAGGATTCGAACCTGCGACACCTGGATTAGGAATCCAGCGCTCTATCCCCTGAGCTACGGGGCCAATCGCGGTATAGCCGAAACAGCCAGTTGCTATGGCGAGAGCCTATATCAATGCTGCGGCGATTATCCAACCGCCCAACCATTGCACCCACGGGATGGCGCAAAGACCGGGGAATCGATAAAAGGCCGTGTTGCAGTGCAAAGAATCGGCCACAAGGTGGCGACCGGTAACGCCGGATTACCCTGACAGCCAACTCTGGCAGCTGCCTCGGCACTTGAAGGAATGTACGGTTTAATGGCCAAATATCCGGCGGAAAATTCAGGCGATTCGCAGAGCTCTCCTTCTGCCGGAAATCCCTATTCCAGTCGCAAATTGTCGAGGGCCGCCGCCAAATTGCCCCCTGTATTGATCACCCGCGAAACACTCATCGCCCATCTTCGGCGGTTGTTTCACGAATATCTGGCGCCGCGTTGGCGCTCGATCGTCGGCATTTTCTTCTGGATACTGATCGTTGCCGGCACGACCGCGCTCTACCCGTTGATCATCAACTGGGCATTCAATGCTGCTGACAAAAAATATATGGCCGCAATCTACATCATCCCGATTGCCACACTCGGCATCGTATTCAGCAAATCCCTGGCGCTGTTTATTCAGGCCAGAATGTCGAACAGATTGCGGGCCGATATCGAATATGATCTTCGCCTGCAACTCTACAAACATCTCATCGACGCCGATATCGCCCAGTTAACGCGACAGTCCGCAGCCGCCCACACGGCCCGTTTTTCCGTCGATGTCAGCTTCATGCTTCAGGCGATCAATCGGATCATACAAAATGCCGGCCGCGATATCATCACCATGATGGCGCTGCTCGGCGCCATGTTCTGGCTCGATTCACAGTTGGCGCTGATCACCGTGGTGATTGCCCCCTTCGCGATCTGGCCGACTGTCATCATTGGTCGCCGGTTACGCGGCATTACCAAGGACACCCAGGAACGCATGGGGGATATGACATCGATATTGCACGAAAGCTTTGCCGGCGCCCGCATGGCCAAAACCTATACGCTGGAAGAATGGCTGAAATCCCGCGCTACCGGGATATTCGGTAAGATGCGGTCACTATCAATTCGCGCCGCCAATCAGGGCGCGATGATTTCGCCGATCATGGAAGGTCTGGCCGGGATTGCCGTTGCCGGCGTCATTGCCTTTGCCGGCATTCGCATTGCCGCCGACCAAAGCACCCTTGGGCAGTTTACCGGCTTTGTCAGCGCGCTGTTGCTGGCCGCCCAACCGCTAAACCGCCTCGGCTCGCTCAATGCGTCCCTGCAGATGGGCTTTGCCGCAACCACCCGCATATTCGCCCTGCTTGATGAAGAGCCCGACATCCACGACAAGCCGGACGCCAAACCGCTTGAAGCTGCACGCGGTGAAATCGCCTTCAAGGATGTCAGCTTTTCCTATGACGAAACAACCGCTGCGGTAACAGACATAAATCTGACGATCGCGCCGGGCACGACAGTGGCACTGGTTGGCCGTTCCGGTGCCGGCAAGTCCACATTGTTTTCGCTGGTGCCAAGGCTTTACGACGCCAATACCGGCACGATCAGCATCGACGGCACCGATATTCGCGATGTCACCATTACGAGCCTGCGCCAACATATCGGTTTCGTCAGCCAGGATGTGGTGATGTATGACGATACGGTGCGCACCAACATCGCGTTGGGAAATCTCCAGGCCACCGAGGAGGAAATTCATCAGGCGGCAAAGGCTGCCGCCGCCCACGATTTCATCAGCGCCATGCCGGACGGCTATGACACGTTGGTTGGTGATCGGGGCATGCGCCTGTCAGGCGGTGAACGCCAGCGTATTGCCCTTGCCCGTGCCATATTGAAGGACGCACCAATCCTGTTGTTGGACGAAGCCACCAGCGCGCTTGATACCGAATCCGAGGCCCTGATCCAGGATGCGCTGGCCCGCCTCGCCAAAAGCCGTACTACCTTGGTGATCGCCCACCGCCTGTCCACCGTTCGCGATGCCGACCTCATCGCGGTGATGGACAAGGGCCAGATTGCCGAAATCGGCAGCCACGACGAATTACTCCAAAAAGACGGCCCCTACGCGCTGCTCTACAATCTTCAGTTCCGCAAGAACGGCGCAGATTTGACCAGTACGGATCAGGTACCGGGCGAAGCGGAAGACGAAATTTCAGATCCGGACATGACCGATGAGCCAAAAACCCAATCCCCTACTTGAGGCCTGGCCCGAAAATCGCGGCCTGCCGCCCTTCGACCAGATCAGCCCGGAACACTTCCTTCCGGCCTTTGAGCGCGCACTTGCGCAAAACCGCACCGAGATCGACGCGGTTGCCGGCAATCCCGAACCGGCTGATTTCGACAACACAATCGTCGATCTGGAGCGCGCCGGAGAATTGTTGCGCAAGGTCGCCACGACATTTTTCAATCTCAACGGCGCCCACACCAACGCGCAGCTTCAGGCCATCGAGCGCGACATTGTCCCGCGCCTTGCCCGCCACCACAATCAGACCATGTTCAACCGGCCTTTGTTCGACCGGATCGGTGCGCTGTTTGAACGCATCGATGTCCTCGGCCTGACGCCGGAACAGGTCCGTGTGCTGGAGCGCTATCACACCATGTTCGTGCGCGCCGGCGCCGGCCTGTCGAAAGACAAAAGCGCCCGGATGGATGCGATCACCCAGCGGCTGGCGGCGCTCGGAACACAATTCGCCCAGAACATTCTGGCCGATGAAAATGCCTTTGAGTTACTGCTTGAAACAGAGGACGACCGCTCCGGCCTGCCGGAATTCCTGACCGAAGCTGCCCGCGCAGCCGCATCGGAGCGGGACAATGACGGCGGCTGCATCGTCACCCTGTCCCGGTCGATTATCGAGCCGTTTTTGCAGTTTTCCAGGCGGCGGGATTTGCGCGAGCAAGCGTTCGCGGCCTGGAGCAACCGCGGCCGTAATGGTGGGGAAAGCGACAACCGCGCCCTTGTTGCCGAGACCCTGACCTTGCGCGCCGAACGCGCACGACTTTTGGGCTACGAGACATTTGCCCGCTTCAAACTTGACGACCAGATGGCCAAGACGCCGGAAGCGGTTCACGACCTTCTGGATGCGGTCTGGCAGCCGGCCCGGGCAATGGCCGAAGTCGAGCGCGAAAAACTGCAAGGCCTTGCCCGCGCCGATGGCATGAACGAGGCGCTGGCGGCTTGGGACTGGCGCTACTATTCCGAAAAACTGCGCCAGAGCGAGCACGATATCGACGAGGCAGAAGTTAAACCCTATTTCCAGCTGGACAGGATAATCGAGGCGGCCTTCGACACCGCAAACCGGCTGTTTGGCCTGTCCTTTGCAACGGTTGAGGGCCTTGCGCTTTATCATCCCGACGTCCGGGTATTCGACGTTACCGATGCCGACAGGCAACCGGTTGGCCTTTTCATCGGCGACTATTTCGCCCGGCCTTCCAAACGCTCAGGCGCCTGGATGACCGCCTACCGGGCCCAGCGCAATATCGACAAGCCGGTCACGCCGATCATCGTCAATGTCATGAATTTCGCCAAAGGCGCCGATGGCGCCGCGACATTGCTGACCTTCGATGACGCCCGCACATTGTTCCACGAGTTCGGCCACGCCCTGCACGGCATGATGTCCGATGTCACCTATCCGATGATTTCCGGCACCAGCGTTGCCCGCGATTTTGTCGAACTGCCCTCGCAACTCTACGAGCACTGGTTGTCCGAGCCCGAAGTGCTGGGCAAATTTGCCCGCCATTATCAAACCGGCAAACCCATGCCGGCGGCGCTGTTGAAAAGGGTGCTGGCCGCGGAAAATTTCAATCAGGGTTTCGCCACCAGCGAATATCTGGCCTCCGCCATTGCCGATCTTGATCTGCATGATCGCGCCGATCCGGGCGATCTCGACGTCGATGCCGCCGAGGCGGAAATCCTGGCCCGCATCGGCATGCCGGACGCCGTCACCATGCGCCATCGCCTGTCCCACTTCGGCCATGCCTTTGCCGGCGATGGTTATTCATCCGGCTATTACAGTTATATGTGGTCCGAGGTAATGGACGCCGACGCCTTCAACGCTTTTCGCGAGGCCGGCGACATATTCGACGCCGATACCGCTGACCGTCTCGCCAGGACGATCTACAGCGCCGGCGGCCGGCAGGACCCGGCGGACGCTTATCGGGACTTTCGCGGCAAGCTGCCGGAGATCGGCCCGCTCTTGCACAATCGCGGCCTGCAACCGGCAAGCTGACCCTGCCCTATCTGGACCAAAGCCAAGGATCACTGACCGGTACCGGCCGGCGGGCAAACCGGATGCCGGGCAAGTCATCGCGCCGGGCAAACAATATCTGCGGATCCTGCACCAGATAAAACTCAGGGACAGGTGTCGGATCGGTAATCAAGACCGAAAAGCGCGCTGTTTTTTCAGGATCGACAGACCCGGTTTCAAACCGTATCCGGTCGTAAGGTTCAAACTGCCGGTTGTTGCTGGAAAACCGGTCCGAAGTCACATCAGGCGGTCGCACGTCCATCTGGTTGAACGACAGGCCGTCACCATAAACGCTCGGTTTGTCACGGATTTCCTGAAGCTCCATCTCATAACCGGCCCAGATGCGCCGGGTGCGATTGTGAACGATCTTCACCAGAGCCAGCGACCGCACCATTTCCGGTTGGTCGGCAGCGAGGCGATCGCGCCGGATTATCAATGTGACCGGCGCAACATCGAAAAAATCTTCTTCCAGCACAACCGGATCAACGGTCGTGCCGGTGCCGGTCGCTGACAATATGCGAAATCCACCAAGTTCATCGGAGAACCGAAATCCGCCGGCGGCAAACTCTTCCGCCACTGCAATGTCAGTGACAGCAAGGACGGCGAAAAACACAACCGCATACCAGCCGTGTTCCGCCATCCGGCCTAGCCATCGTCCAGAAACCGGCCTCTCATCATTTTGACATTGAAAACAGCTCATAGTGCCAATGTGGCGCGGCGCTGTGCATTGGGCAATGGCGTTCAATCGGCCGGCGGCACCCGGTCGCCAGTGAAGATCAGGCCGCTTTTGCCGAATTCCGGCCTTCGCGGCGCGATTTACGCGGTTCGGGCAGCCGGCCAACGCGCATCCAGTCGACCGTCTTGTCCGGCGAAAGCAAATAGGTGCGTCGCCGCAACTCCGCGACCAGATCAACTCGGTTCTTGAATTGATCAAAAGTGTCCGCCGTTATTGGCGCACCGATCCCCACGTCCAGTCGCGTGCCGATCCGCCGCGCCGATTCGCGAAACAGCAGCGACAATCGCATCGTCTCGGAAAAATGGCTGGCGATCTGAAACAACCGGCTGTTCTGGCCGGAAAAATGAACCGGCACCACCGTCGCGCCTGATTGCTGGATCAACTTTGCGGTAAAGGTCGCCCAAGGCAGATCGAGCGCTGGCCGCGACAACGGCCGCTCGCTGGTTGCAACCCCGCCACCGGGAAATATGCCGACCGCCTCGCCGGCGGCAAGCGCTTCGCCGGCACGGCGCCGCGAGGCCAGGTTGATGGCTGTGGCTGCGCGCGTACCGGCAAAATCGATCGGCAGCAAATAATCCTGCGCTTCAGGAACCCGGGTCAGCACACCATTGGCCAGAACCTTGACCTTGCCCCGCGCTTTGAGTGCAATCCAGGTCAGCACAATGCCATCGAGAACCCCGAAAGGATGATTGGCCACGAACAAAAATGGCCCGCTTTTCGGTATCGCTGCCAGCGCATCGGCATCGTAGTGGACATCCAGATCCAAAAGCCGCACCGCAGCATCGAAAAACGTCTCGCCCGGCTGCATTTCGGCAGCACGTTTGTTGTAAAGCCGGTGCAAACGGCGCTGGCCACCGAAGAATTCAACCATCCGGATCAGCGCCTGCTTGGCCGCGGATTGTTCTGCGGTGGAATAGGAAAAACGAAAACCCGGACCGTCACTATTGTCCCGGTCGCCGCCACCGTTCGTCTGTGAGATCGGAAGACCCGACCCGCCAATGCGGCTGGAAAAAGTCACAATGCGGAAGCCCTCGCATCCCGTGTCGGGGTGATATCGGATATCGAACGCCAACTGGTAGGCGATATGGGCGGCAAGGCTGAATTTGGCAACCCGTACTGACGAAATTGTGGTCGCAACGCCGATTTGTAAGCAGATCGAGCACGGCGCTGCTGAATTTCAAGCTCTAGCTATTTGCAATAAACATAACTGCGATCCTTGCCGTGCCAGGCAAGATCGATATGAAAGTGATCGCGATGGTGGCGGTCACCATCGGGCCCGATGACGGTCTTGAAATAGCGGCAGGCGCTCCTGTGGGTCGCGCGCAGGAATTGCGCCTCGTCCGGCGCCCCCCGCCAGCCGCTTTCCACATCGATCCGCCGCCCGCTGACCAGCTGAAACCCGCGAATATCAAGCGCATTGGCGTAGGCATGCTCTGACATCTTCGCGCCGGGTTTGGAATTGCGCGTCCGGCAGGAATAGGAGGCGGCAACGTCGATGTGTGCAACCGGCTCGCCAAATGTGAACAGCGCGATCTGCTGCACGTCCTGAGCCAGCCAGCCATCGACCGTGACTGCCATCGGGCATGCCATGACTGCCGCTGGCTTGAACGTCACCTGGCTTTGCCGGGCAGACACGATGGAAAATGGCGACTGCGCACCGCACGAACCCGGCGTTTTCAGGCCGCGGGCCGGTTGCAGATAGGCATGCGCTGCCAGTTCGCCCGTCTGGTTGCACTCAGCCTCAACCCGGTTTCGCCACGCCTCGCGCGGATTGCCCCATCCGGTAAACAGGTCCATGCAACCGGTCAGCACCAGCGATGCGGCAAACACCAGAATCAGTTTCAGCCAACGATCATGAGCGCTCACCAACATCGCTGGACTCTCGCCCATCAAGGAAAACAGCGAGTTAATTCAAATGGTTAATGAAGAATTTCTGGCGCCCGGAAATAAGGCCACTTTGGGGCACAAATATCGTGATTCGCACCCCGGATTTCCCGATATTCGCTGAAAACAGGCCCCAACAGCTGCAATCGTTTTCGCAGCGCACAAACCGGATAATTCCATGAAAATAATAATACAATCCGGCAGACTATCGCAATCAAATGCAAACCGTTCCCGCACTGCAACGAATAAATCGGTTCCGGCAGCGGATCGAAGCAAGTATTATTACCGTGTCATTCCGAGGGAGGCTCGATCATGACCCTTGTGAAACGAGTGAATATTCTGGCGTTTTGCCTCGTATTTGCATTCATCGTAGCGATCCTGTTTGGAGCTGTGTGATTCGCGCCGCGCGCGCGATTTGATCCACATCACTTAATTCCGTTCGAAATTGGCAGTTGCGCCGATAGCTGCTCGTGGGTTTGTTTATTGCGGCAACAATGTCGCGTTCCGCGCAACGCCGGCATACATCGGCGTCCGGCAACAGGCGCTTCTTCTGACGGGAGTGTCTGGCTGTCAGGCCGCAGAGCGGGCAGCAGGCTCGGTAGTCAGGTCCACTAATGCCGGCACCAGAATATCGGCGCGGTTCATCGTGTAAAAATGCAGCTGGTCGACGCCGCGGGCGCTCAGATCATCGACCTGTTCACAGACCATCGCGGCAGCCTCGGCCAGGGCCTGGTCTGATCCGGGCACCATCTCCCCGAGCCGGCATGTCACCCAATCCGGCACTGTTGCACCGCATCGCGATGCAAACCGCAGGACGGCCGGATAGCTGTGGATCGGTAAAATGCCCGGCACAATCGGAATGGATATTCCGGCGGCCCGCACCCGTTCGCTATAGGCTTCAAACAGATCATTATCGAAAAAGAACTGGGTTATGGCGCGGTCGGCCCCGGCATCGACCTTACGTTTCAACCCGTCGATTTCCGCGGCCCAGTCGGCACTTTCGGGATGCCGCTCGCAATAGGCGCCGACAGATATCTCAAATGGCGCAATGGCTTTTAGCCCGGCAACAAGATCGGCGCTTGTCGCGTAGCCTTGTTCATGGGCGCAAAACGCATGACCGATCCCTTCGGGCGGATCGCCGCGAAGGGCGACAATATGTCCGATGCCGGCCGCAAGATACTCCCGCGCAACCGCATCAACCGCATCCCGGCTGGCCCCGACACAGGTGAGATGCGCTGCCACGCTCTGGCCGGTATCGCCCATCAGGGACCGCGCCATTTCGATGGATCGGTCTTTTGTCGTCCCGCCGGCACCATAGGTCATGGAGACAAAGGCCGGATCGAAGGCCGACAGGCGCACCATGCAATCGCGCAATTTCATGTCCTGCTGGCGCGACTTTGGTGGAAAAAATTCAAACGACAGACGGCAAGCGCCAACCGACAGTTTTGCCGCGTCAGATCCGTGGCGGTCCGACAAACGGGTGATTGGAGAGGCTCTAGTGGTTTCAACAGTCATCGCGCGTCACCATCAAAAGGTTGGTTGCTGCCACCGGCCGATTTTGCGGCGGCATGCGCCAGGCCGCTCCAGATTGTAACGGTCAAGGGATCCGCGCTCCCGCCCGCCGGCTTCAGATTTGTGGCGACGACCCCGGACAGGCCCGCCGCCACCATCCAGCGGCGCATCTGGGCATGGGAAAAGCCAAACCGCCGATGGGCATGGTCTGAGCGTAAGAATTCCAGATTGTGCGGCGCAAAGTCGGCGATCACCAGCCGGCCGCCCGGTGCCAGTGCCCGGACAGCTTCGCTGACCGCATCCTCCGGCGCATCGATAAAGTGCAAAACCTGATGAATCACCACCAGATCGAAGGCCGCCTGGGGCACCGCCAGGCTCAGAATATCGCCGGCGCGCACCCGGGCATGACCATGACCGGACCGTTCCAGATTGGCGCGGGCCAGCGCCAGCATCGGTTGCGACCGGTCGACCCCGGTGGCTCGTCCGTAGCGATCGGCAAAAAGCTCCAGCATGCGCCCGGTCCCGGTGCCGATATCCAGCATCGCCCGGAACGGGCCGGGGCCGGCAGCGGCAAGCATCGCCGCTTCGACGTCGGATTCCGGCACATGCAGCGCCCGGATGCGATCCCACTCGGCAGCATGCTCGGCAAAATAAGCATCCGCCGCCGCCCGGTTGCGCTCCTTGACATCGGCCAGACGTTCCGTGTCGCGGCGCAGGTCGGTTGAACCGGCATCTAGCGCCGCAATCGCCGCCCGGGCGATCGAAACCCGGACCGCATCGCCACCCAGCCGGTAATAAACCCACGCCCCCTCACGCGAGCGTTCAACCAGGCCGGCATCGGCCAACAGGCGCAGGTGCCGGGAGATACGCGGTTGCGATTGGGCAAGAATGTCGGTGAGATCCTTGACTGTTCGCTCACCACCGGCCAGCAATCCGACCAGCCGGATTCGGGTCGGATCACCAAGCGCCTTGAAACATTGCACAAGCTGGTCGGTCGTCAGGGTCATCGCTCGCATCGATCATTTTATGAATATAAAGATATCTTTATATTCGAATGCTCAAAAATTCAATCGAAATCTGGCACTTGACATAAACATTAATTAATGAAATTGTTAAATAATGAAATCACCGAAATCGCCTGCAGACTCCGGCAGCCCGCAAAGACCGACGCGGGATTCGCTGCCCGAAATGTTTGCCGCCCTGTCCGATCCCCATCGCCTGGCCATTGTCGAGCGCCTGGTTGATGAGGGCGAAAAAACCGTCGGCGACTTGGCCCGGCCCTTTGAAATTTCCTCGCCGGCCATATCGCGCCACATCGCGATCCTGGAGACGGCAGGCATCATTGAACGCCGGGTTGAACGCCAGTGGCGGGTCTGCCGGATACGCCCCGATGCGCTGGACATGATCGGCGACTGGGTAACCAGCCAACGCCATTTCTGGGAACAGTCCCTGGACCGCCTGGAGAAAATGGTTCTGGAACAGGAAAACAACAGAGGATGGGACAAACATGAATGACGACCGCGTTTTGCGCATTGAACGGATTGTACCGGCACCGCCCGAAGTCGTGTTTGCCGCCTGGACAGAGCCCAGCAAACTGAAGAACTGGTGGGGACCGCAAGGCATGAAGATCCCGAAAAAGGAGATCGATTTGCGCGAGGGTGGCAATTGGCTGACAGTTATGCAGGCGCCCGATGGCAACGAAGTGACAGTGTCCGGCACTTATCGCACGATCGACCCGCCCAAACGTTTGATCTTCACCTGGGCCTGGCACAATGACGGCGTGCGATCCGACGAGGAAACAGAAGTCGACGTTGCCTTTGCACCGACCGAAGGCGGCACGAAACTGACGCTCGTCCAGCAGCAATTCGCCACTGTTGAATCGCGCGATAATCACAACAAGGGCTGGGAATCAACACTCGCCGGCCTCGAAGATTTTTTGCGCGGCTAAATACACGCACACCTTATGGATGATTAAGGCGGCCCTTGTGATCATGTGATCGCAGGGGCCGTCACGCGTTTCGCTCGCCCCAATCGGCATAGTCCCGCCCGACTAATATCGTGCCGCAATCACCCTGTTCCGATCCGCTTTCGCGCCGAATTCGGCAATTGAAACCGAACTGAAACAATTGCAACGCGGTGCGACATCACTGCGCAACATAAAACCCCGATTGTGCCTCTCGAACACGGCGGGCCCTCAAACAAAGCGGGGATGCGCCGGCAACCAAGAAACAAAACAAAATACCAAAGCAGGGACCTGAACAATGACACTGATGCTCGATGACAATTTTCGCCCGACCCGCAGCCTGGCGATTCTTCTGGCGGTCTATGTGGCGGTCCAGTCCGTCAGCGTCGCGATCGCGGCCTTGTCAAATACGACTCGGTCCGTTCGCACAGCACTGGTTCGCGCCGATGAAACACAAAGCCAGAGCGAGGATCTGCGCATCGCCTGACCGCCAATCACGAAATGCCGTTTAACTGAATTTTCCTGGATACCCCGACTCACACCCAATCCGATCATCCAGGAAACACTAAACGGCCCGGACTGGGCCGTTTTTTTCATTCCGCCGCAAGGCGCCAACACCAAACCAAGCAGCACTGAAGGAGAGACAGATGACACCGACCCAAGATCAGGCCCTTCGGCAAGACCGCCGGCACGCGGTTGTTCAGACCATTACCGCGTTCGTTCGCGTGTTGGCAGGTCGTGAGCGGCGTTCAGTCGAGACAGGCAGCCGTGGCAAATCCGGTGACATTCGCCTCCAATGGCATCAATTGAATTGATAGTCGCCCGATTCTGCGACGGTCAATGAAATGTCCCGATGATCCGTATCGCCGGCGCAACGAATGACATAGGTTCGCTCGCCCGCGCCCGCCCGTGCGAATCCGGACTGACCGGTAAAATCCTGTTCGCCGCACTCACCGTGTGAAATCAGATCACGCGCCGCGCGCTGAAACTGCCGGCTGTGCCAGACATAATCATCGCTGTTTGAAACGCCCGGAACCGGCTCAGTGTGCCCGACAAACAGTCTTTCGCGTTCATCTGTCTGGGCAGAAGCCACGATATGGCCAATGACAGCAATGCCGGCGACTGTCAGCGTCGCCGATATCAGGCAGAATTTAAACCACAGAACGCGAGACATAAGATAATCCTCATCCGCAGCCCTACAGCTATCGGCTGAAGATTCGGTTTGTCCGTATGCTTTCCAAATTATGAACAACGATCAGGTTTTCTGGTTCATTTCGAAGAAAATTCACTTGTCCGGGAATAAATCGACTGAAATGCGTTGCGGCGTGATCCGGTAGCCCGATTTCTGCTAGCTTCACCGCCACCAACCAGCCGAAATTCGTCACGGGGATACTACAAACCGATGCCTGATCAACCGGCCGCCCGTTCTTTGCTTCTGGCCGCTTTGCAAAAGCGTCCCGCCGGCCAGCGTTCAATGATCGCCATTGCCGGCCCGCCCGGCGTCGGCAAGTCGACATTTGCCGAACAATTGAAAACCGAACTCAATGATTCCCGGCCGGATTGTTGCGAAATTCTGGCCATGGACGGCTTTCACTACGACGATCGCGTACTGCATGCGCGCGGCTGGCGGGCGCGAAAGGGCGCACCCCACACGTTTGATGTCGCCGGGCTACATGCCTTGATTGCCCGCTTGCGGACCAATGCAGAAACGGAAATCGCTGTTCCCGTTTTTGACCGCAGCATCGAGATCGCCCGTGCCGCCGCCGCGAACATCCCGCAATCCGTCGACATCGTTCTGGTGGAGGGTAATTATCTGCTGTTGAACGCGCCGCCCTGGTCCATCCTGCATCCGCTGTTCGATGTCACGGTGATGCTGCAAGCGCCCGAGCCGGTATTGCGCCAGCGCCTGACGGAGCGGTGGCAGGGCCAGAACTTATCGCCTGATCAGATTGCTCAAAAAGTCGAGGCCAACGATCTGGCCAACGCGACGACCATCATCCAGCAAAGCCGCGCCGCCGAATTTACCGTTCCCTCAGGCGGGTGAAGCGATCCGTATCGCACCTATTCCCGTGTCAACGGACGCGCGATCAACCGGTTGATTGCCGCATCGACATCCACTTGTCCGTCGATAATGTCGGCGACCGCCTGCACGATCGGCATCTCGACCTGAACCCGGTTGGCAATATCGCTGGCGATCCGGGCGGTGAAATAGCCCTCTGCCAGAGGCTGGCCCGGCGCCGTCAGATCGGCGAGCGGCACACCCTCCCCTAATTGCCAGCCGAACATCATGTTGCGCGACTTGGTGCTGGTCGCCGTCAACACAAGATCACCGACCCCGGAAAGGCCCAAAAACGTCTCCGGCCGCGCGCCCATGGCCACTCCAAGCCGCGTCATCTCGGCCAGACCTCTGGCGATCAGTGCAGCCCGGGCGCTTTCGCCAAGCGCCCGTCCCATCGCAACGCCGCAGGCGATCGCCAGTACGTTCTTGATCGCTCCGGCAATTTCCACGCCGACCAGATCGCCACTTGCATAGGGCCTGAATGTCGCCGTCGACAGGCGCGCGCACAGCCCGGCGGCAACTGCCGGGTCCGCCGCCGCAATCGTCACCGCCGTCGGCATGTCGCGGGCGATTTCGCTGGCAAATCCCGGTCCCGACAGGGCAGCAGCGATAGCATCCGGCACCAGATCGGCAATGATTGCCGATTGCAGTCGCCCGGTTTTCCGCTCAACACCCTTGGCGCAGGCAATGACCGGCGTACCCGCCCGCACCCGATCAGCCAGCCCACCAAGCGCTTCCGCGCTCGCTTGCGCCGGAACCGTCATCAGCAGGATATCGACCGCGTTGACAAAATCCCGGTCGGCGGTGATTGCAATTTCCGGCGGTAGCGCGACCCCATCCAGTCGCGGCGATTGCCGGGTTTGCACCATGGTTTCGGCTTGCGCCGTTGTGCGGGCAAACAGGGTCACATGATTTCCCGCCCGCACGGCAATCAGCGCCAGCGCCGTGCCAAACGCACCGGCCCCGCAAATACCGACATGGGGCGTCTTGGTCACACGCGCACTCCGCGTTTGCCCGACCCTGATAGCGGTTCGGCCGCCTCATCGAGCGGCCAGCGTGGCCTGGCCAGCACCGGACCAGCAAGCGCCGGACCATCAGGCGGCGCGGCCGCGACCATCCCTGTCGCCAGTCTTTGCGCGCCGGCCCAGGCGATCATCGCGCCATTGTCGGTGCAAAGCGCCGCGGAAGGTGCGACAAAAGGCACATTGTGGCTGGCGCAAAGCAAAGTCAGGCGCGACCGGATGGCCTGGTTGGCCGCAACGCCACCGGCGACCACCAGCGCATTGATCGGTCGCGCATCGCCATCGGCCATGATGTCCGTGGCGCCCAGATTATCCGCAAGGTCGGCGAACGCATTGCCGGTCCTGTCGGCAACTACATCGCAGACCGCCGCCTGAAACCCGGCGCACAGATCGGCTACATCACGGTCAGTCAACGGCGCGCAGGCTTCCGCCCGATGACGAAGCGCCGTTTTCAGACCCGAAAACGAAAAATTGCAGCCGGCCTTTTTCCAAAGCGGCCGGGGAAGATCAAACCGCCCCGCCTCCCCCGACAGTGCCGCCGCCTCGACCGCCGGCCCGCCGGGAAAACCAAGGTCGAGCATCTTCGCCACCTTGTCGAAGGCTTCACCGAGCGCGTCATCGATGGTTGAGCCCAGCCGGTGATACCGTCCGACACCGCTGACCAGCAGAATTTGTGTGTGACCGCCCGAAACCAGCAGCAGCAAGAAGGGAAACGCTGTCGCGTCGGTCAACGTCGCGGTCAGCGCATGGCCTTCAAGATGGTTGATGCCGACAAGCGGCAGGCCGCGCGCCGTCGCAATCGCCTGTGCGGTGACCGTACCGACCAGAAGCCCGCCGATCAGGCCGGGGCCGCTGGTCACCGCAATGCCGGACAGATCGTCCCAGTCCGTGCCCGCCGCCGCCATGGCCTGCCGGATAATCCCGTCAAGCACCGTGACATGGGCCCGCGCGGCAATTTCCGGGACGACGCCGCCATAGGCCGCATGGGCATCAAACTGGCTGCGGATCACGTTGGAAAGGATCGTCCCGCGAACAGTCCCGTCGCTGTCCACCCGGCGCTGAACAACCGCCGCCGCCGTTTCATCGCAGCTCGTTTCAATGCCCAATAGTGTCAATTCTGACAGTGTCACGGTTGCGATCCGGTTGCGTGCGCATTCGACTTCACCTAGTCAGGCTCACGACAAAGGCTCCTATCACTGCCGGACATGAACACGCAAACCCGACCCTTTCGCATTGGCACACGCGGCAGCGCCCTGGCCCTGTGGCAGGCCAACGCCGTACAGGCCGCGCTTCGATCCGCCGGCCACGGCGAAGCGCAGATTATCGTGGTGACCACCGCCGGCGACCGCATTCAGGATCGGGCGCTGCTGGAGGCCGGCGGCAAGGGCCTGTTCACCAAGGAGATCGAGGACCAGCTGCTGGCTGGCGATATCGACATGGCCGTTCACTCGGCCAAGGACATGCAAACCCGCTTGCCCGATGGCCTGACAATCGCCGGCTATCTGCCCCGCGCCGATGTTCGCGATGCTTTTATATCGCCGTTGGCCAGCCGGATTGAGGACTTGCCACAGGGCGCGACCATCGGCACCGCATCGCTGCGCCGTCAGGCATTGGCCCTGCGCATCCGGCCCGACCTTGAAATGACCCTCCTGCGCGGCAATGTCCCGACCCGGATCGACAAGGTGATGAATGGCGATTGCGGCGCGACATTTCTGGCGCTGGCTGGCCTGCAACGGCTGGGGTTGGCCGACAAGGCCACTACCCTGTTGCCGCAAGACCGGTTCCCGCCAGCCTGCGGCCAGGGCGCCGTGGCCATCGAATGCAGGACTGGCGATGGACCTGTCGTGCGCGCCCTGTCGGCCATCAACGACACCCCGACTTCAATTGCCGTCACGGCCGAAAGAGCCTTTCTGGCAATATTGGATGGCTCCTGCCGCACCCCGATCGCCGGCCATGCGCAGATCATTGGCGGCGAACTGGCCTTTTCCGGCCTTGTCCTGTCCGCCGATGGCCAGAGCGAATATGCCGACACCCGTACCGGAAATCCGGCCGATGCCGAAGCAATAGGCCGCGCCGCCGGGGCCGCGATCCGCAAGGCGGCGCCGCCGGAATTTCTGGAAACATTCGGGATCGACTGATGCGGTTGCTCGTCACCCGGCCCGAACCCGATGCAACCCGCACCGCCAACGCCCTGTCAGCGCTCGGGCATCAGGTCACTATCGCACCGCTGTTGACCATGCGGATACTGCCGGAGGCCAGATTGCCCAAGCGGGTTTTCCAGGGCCTTATCATCACCAGCGCCAATGGCGTGCGGGCACTGAAAGACCATCCTGAACGCGATCTGGTGGCGAAACAGCCGGTCTATGCGGTCGGCGATGCTACCGCCCTTGCCGCCCGCCGTGCCGGATTTGCAACCGTCACTTCAGCCGGCGGCGATGTTGGCGAGCTGACCACGCATCTTGCCGCGACCCTGAAACCGGACGCCGGGCCATTGCTGCACCTTGCCGGCGACGTCGTCGCCAGCGACCCGGCAGGCAAACTCCACGATGCCGGGTTTCAGGTCCACACCACGGCGCTTTACGCCATGGATCCGGTCCAGGCCTTGCCCGAGCAGGCGAAGTCGGCGCTGAATAGCGACAAACTGGACGGGATTTTATTGTATTCGCGACGGACGGCCGCAATATTCGCGCTGACCATTCGCCGGGCCGGTTTGGCGCCGCTTGATCCGCAGGTTTACTGCTACTGTCTGTCGCAGACCGTTGCCGATGTGGTTCGCCCGGTCTGCGCCGGACCGGTGCATGTCGCTGACACGCCAACGCAAATCAGTCTTTTCGCCTGCCTGAACGCCGAACGGGATGGAAAAACCGATCCGCAATCCCCATAGAACGATACCAAAACCCTTGCACTTTGTAAGCGAAAAGCGCCATCATCCGGCGAGGGTGCAGGGCGGGCCGGCGGCTTTACTTGCGGCTTGAATCAAGCGCCGGACATCACGCGGAGGCCAACTTGGCGAGAAAACCCACTGGCGGAAAAACTGGCGGGCAACAATCTGCCAGCAGCGCAAAGGCACGTCGCGAACAACAGCGCAAGCCGGTAACAATCGACCTGACCGCAACCGAAGTTGAAAAACCTGCCGAATCCGCCGGCAAGGCGGAAGCCGCCAGCGCAAAACCTGACGTGGTCAGGGAGACGGCCAAGGAAGCTGCCAAGGAAGCAGTGGCAAAAACCGCCGCCGCATCGAGCACGCAGGCCAAACCGTCGGCTACCGCCCCGCAACCGGCAAACCAATCGGCTTCAAATAAATCAGGCGCTGACAGCAGCGCCACCCCGAAGCCAAAAGAACCACCAAAAGAAAAGCCGGCAGCAACGGCAGCGGCCAACGCTGACAAGACCAAACGTCCTGCGCCTGAAACAAGTAGCCGGAATAGTTTTGGCGCCCTGCTTGCCGCCGGCATCGTCGGTGGTGCAATAGTACTGGCCGGCGGCCTGATCGCCATGCGCCTTGGCCTTATCACGCCAGGGCAGGACACCGGCGCCGTTGCCGGACAAGTCAGCGATCTGGAGGCCGGCCTGGCCGCGCTCGATGGAAAAGCAGGAACGGCCGCAGACGAAGCCAGTGCCGCAATTACCGACCTGACAACCCGCGTTGACACAGCCGAGCAGGCGCTAGCGGGCGCTGCCGCCAGCTTGCCACAGCTTCTGGATATGCCAGCCACAATATCGGACCTTGCAGCAAGGATCGATACACTGGAAGCGCAACAGCAAGGCAGCGCCGGGGGCGATCCGGCCAACCTTGCCGACATTCAAACCCGTCTTGCCGCTCTGGAATCCGCGACCGCTCCGGCCAATGCCACAAGCGGCAGCACGGACACCGGCCCGCTGCAAAGCGTGCTCGCCCAGTTGCGCGATCGCGTAACCACGCTGGAAACCGCGCCCCAGACAGCCGTGTCGGGATTGCGCGACGAATCCAACGCGCTTTCCGGTCAGGTACAATCATTGGCCGAACGCAACACCGCGCTTGGCGAGCAAGTACAGGCGCTTGCCGGCAAAGCCGATACCCACGAAACCCGCCTCGCGTCGCTGGCCACACAGCTTGAGGCATCCGACCCCTCTGCTACATTGGCTGAACTGGGATCAACGGCGGCGGCGGCGGCGACCGACGCAAGCCGCGCTCTCAACGCCGCCATGGGTGTGGCCCCTGCGGTTGCCGCCTTGAGCCTTGTCGATGCGCTGGAAACCGGCCGGCCCTTTACCGATGAACTGGCCGCGGTCGGCACCCTTGTTCCCGATATTCATGTGCCGGAAGGTCTGTCGGCGCGGGCGGAAACAGGATTACCCGCCATTTCAAGGATCGCTGATGGCTTCACCGCCCTGATGCCGGACATTCTGACCGAAAAACAGGCAACTGAAAAACCCACGGGAACGGTTGCCCGCCTGGTCAAGGGCATGCGCGCCATTGTCGAAGTACGCCCCGCCGGACCTGTAGAAGGGGACGGTACCTTCGCCATCGTCTCGCGCATTGCCGACAATCTTGCCGCCGGTGATCTGGCCTCCGCGCTTGCCCAATGGGATCAGCTTGATGACGACGCAAAGGCGCTTAGTCAGACCTGGCACAATGAGGCCGCTTCGCTGCGGGACGCAAAACAACTGGCCGACCAGCTAAGGCGCAATGCCATGGCCCGTCTTGGATCGGGGAGCTAGACCGATGATCCGATTTCTCCTCCTTGTCGCATTGTTTTTCCTCGCCGTCCTTGGCTTTGACTGGCTGAAAGATGCGCCCGGCGAATTTGCGCTGACGCTGAACAACACGGTCTATGTCGTCGGCCTTGCCCGCGCCATGGCCGGATTGATCGCCGTCATCGCCGCGATCATGATTGTGTTGTGGCTGGCCAGTTTTGTCTGGCGGGTGCCCAGCGGCACCCTTCACGCCCTGCGCGGCCGCAAGAACAATCGCGGCCGCGAAGCCCTGTCCCGTGGCCTGATAGCCGTCGCCGCCGGTGATGTCCACTCTGCCGAGCGGGCCTCTGCCGAGGCGGCCAAAATTGCCCCCGGCGCACCGCTGACCATGCTGTTGCAGGCCCAGACGGCGCAGATGAAAGGCGACGCGGACATTGCACGCACGGCATTTACCGCGATGCTTGACGATCAGCGCACCCAGATTGCCGGAATGCGCGGCCTGCATGTCGAGGCCGACCGCGCCGGCGAAGCCGATACCGCCCGTCATTTCGCCACCAAGGCGCGGGAACTGACCCACCAGGCGCCATGGGCCAACCGGGCCATGCTGCGCCATCAGATCGCCGAGCAGGACTGGGCCGGTGCGCTGGCTACCTTGTCGGCGTCGGCCGACGCCCGCAATGTCGATCGCAAACTGCTGCGCCGCCACCGTGCCGTCATCCTGACGGCGCAGGCGATCGATATCGAAGAATCCGAACCCCAGACCGCCCGCAAGCTGGCCATCGAGGCCCACGGGCTGGCGCCGGAATTGGCGCCGGCAGCGACCGTTGCCGGCCGCCTCCTGACCAGGCTTGGCGAAATACGCCGCGCCGTCAAGATTCTGGAGACCAGCTGGAAGGCGGCGCCGCACCCCGAAATCGCCAATGCCTATGCCCATGTCCGCAGCGGCGATTCCGCCCGCGACCGGTTGAAGCGTATCGAATCCCTTGCCCGTATGCGGCCCCAGGCCGATGAAGGGCGCCTTGCCGTTACCCGCGCGGCAATCGATGCCCGGGACTGGTCTGCTGCCCGTGCCGCGCTGGCTCCGGTTCTCAAGACCCGGCCCACCCAGAACGCCTTGATCTTGATGTCCGAGGTTGAGGAAGCCGAACACGGCGATCGCGGCCGGGCCCGCGAGTGGCTTGCCCGCGCCGTCCATGCGTCCCGCGACCCGGTCTGGATCGCCGATGGCATTGAGCTGGACGCCTGGGCGCCCGTCTCTCCTGTCAGCGGTCGGATTGACGCAGTGGAATGGCGCATTCCCACCACGCAACTTGGCGCGCCGGAGGAAATCGATCTCGATTTTGCCAGCGATGACACCGCGTCCACATCGCGGTTATCGGTTCCCGCAATCCTGCCGGCCATCGCTGATCAGCAACCCGGGCCAAAGACAATTGAGATAGTCCCGCCTCAGTCCGGCGACGCAATATCCGAAACAAGATCCGATCCACAACCCGATCTCGAAACGGAAAAGAGCCCTGCCGGCACACCGGCCATGAACGGTACCATCGCCCCGGCGGACAAGCCGGCAGCGGCGGCGCCGCAAACGCCAGCCAAATCGCCAACAATAACGCCGGAACCCGCGGCGCAAACAACAGTCGCCGGCCCGTCCGATGCGGAACCGGCAAAAACCGAGTCAGCGGAAATGGCAGCGCCCGATATCAAGGCGAAAGCGCCGAATAAACAGCCCGCGACTGAGGCAAAACCTGGTTCGGGCGATGAAGATGGCGCTGTTTCGGGCAGCGATCCCCAGCCCGAAAGCAAAAAATCCACAGCGGAAATTTCGCCCGGCAAGGCCGCATCGCCGGTGTCTGCCACCAAGGCAGGACCGTCCGATACCCCAGACAAACCAGTGGTCGATCCGGTTATCGATACGGCGCCGGACCAGCCAGCCGAGGACACCCCGCCCGATCCGATCTCACTCCCCCGGCCCGACGATCCGGGCGTGGCGGAAGAAGACGAAGACCCCGACGGCGCAAACAGGCGTTTTCGAATTTTCTGAGCGGTCCGCCGGCCCGTTTGCTTTGCACGCCATCAACCGGGGCAGCCACGTCGCAAAAAATCCGGGGCTTGCCCTCGCCCGGTCCCATGCAGTAAGCGTTCGCGCCTGATGCCGCATTAGCTCAGTTGGTAGAGCACATCATTCGTAATTCTAGGCTTTCATGCGAAAATTATGAATGATACCAAGGGAATAGAGAAAATCGAATTCAGATTAGAAACTGAAAAGAAACTACAAAGCCGCATTAGCTCAGTTGGTAGAGCACGTCATTCGTAATGACGGGGTCAGGTGTTCGAGTCACCTATGCGGCACCAATTTCCCGACAATAAATCTGGTTTCAGGGCTAGCCGCCCGCCCCGGAAACCTGCATCTTGAGATTTAATGCTGATGGAGGCAAGAGCGGCGTTGAGAATTCAACCGAGCATAAAACCCAGGAAGTGGCAGAAAAGGGCTCTGGAACTTTGGGTTGGCGAAATGCGTGGTATTGCGCAAGTAGTCACCGGAGGTGGCAAAACTGTTTTCGCATATCTTTGTATTGATGAGTTCTTTCAGAAATTTCAGGAGGGCCGAGTTTTCATTATCGTGCCCACGATTGCACTCCTCGATCAATGGTTTGTGGATGTGACCGCCACGATGGACCTAAGAGCCCAACCCGAAACTAATTGAGTGATATCAGCGGTTTGTGATTCCTTTGGATTTTGCGATTCGAAAGGAACGACAATGGCCTGGACTGATATCACCCGCCCTCAAT
>CAXMRP010000077.1:0-15842 GCA_964196155.1 uncultured Polyangiaceae bacterium | reverse complement strand
CACCTGCCGATCGAGCCTCTATAACGCCGCTCGCCTCGCAGGTGCGATTGCATGGTGACAAGCCCAGGTAGCTCAGTTGGTAGAGCAGCGGACTGAAAATCCGCGTGTCGGTGGTTCGAATCCGCCCCTGGGCACCATCATTTCTCTATAAATAACAATGTATTACGATGGTTTTCGTCGCCGAAGGATTTCACGATGATTGCTCATGGTATCGTAATCGTCCCAACAACCTGGCTATTGGCGGTTCAATTCGTGCTGTTGAGGCTTTAGCGGGGAAGAAGGCAAGGTCTGCAACAAGTCATGATTTTTGCCCGACGAATATCGGCAGCTTATGCCACACCCGCCAACCAAAAATCAGCCCTGCCGTGAATGAGACGGGCTAGCAGGATATCCCCTGTAACATCCCTTGATAGGATGGAAGATGTTTTCGATGACCAGCAATCAGCGCGAGCTTGGACGCAAGCTTCGTATTCTCAAATACGCCAGGAAGATTGGCGAAGTTGCCAATACCTGCCGGTATTTTGAAATTGGCCGCGCCATTTCTATCGCTGGCGTGCGGCCTGTCAAATGCCGGGCGAGATCGGTCAGGGCTGCATAACCCGAAGATTTCGGATCCAAACCATCTTACCCCGGCAACAACCAATAGTTTAGATCGATGCTCATAAATTCACCGAAATCAAAAATCCAGGGGTTCATTTCCCGCGCTATTCGTGACGCTCGGAAACCACCGCCAAAGGTGATCGATTCGACCATAAATTTCCTTGCGCGCCACTGGTGGTTGTCGCTGCTTGTATTCGTTGCAATCATTTATTGCAGCTTCCTGGGGCTGCGTCCGCTTCGCTTTGAAGAGGGTCGGCGCGCGGTACAGGCCATTGCTATTCTGGATGGACAGTCTCTTTGGCTGCTGGAAACGCTCGGTCAGCCTTATGTCAATAAACCGCCGTTGCTGCCCTGGTTGATGGCGCTATTTGGCACCGCCCTTGGCAGCCTCAATGAACTTGCGGTTCGCGCGCCGCCGGTAACGGCCGTATTAGTCGGTGCATTTTCTGCCGCGGCGATGGCGAGAAAACTGGTCAAGACCGATTTACGGAATCTTGCCGCGCTCGGTGCCGGATTAGCTTATCTGACCAGCCCATACATGCTGCTCAAGGGCCGCGTCGGGGAAACCGATACGCTTGTTACCGCTCTGGCCGGCGTCGCATTCCTGATTTGGTCCTCCGCGCGGTTGGAGAACCGCCTTCGTCCTGTTCATTGGATCGCGATAACAGCTTGTCTTGCCGGAATACTGTTTACAAAAGGTCCAATCCCTACCGCCTTCGTCCTGGCTCCCATCCTGGTTACCGCAGCCCTGGATCGCAACTGGCGTGAATGTGGCATGGCGATCGGCGCGACAATATTTGCAGCAATACCTTTGATTACCTGGATCGCGATCAATCTTGCGGTCACAAACCCGATGGTATGGGCTCGAGAGATGCGTGTCGCGGGGAGGCATTGGGATCTCGACTACCTTCTATTCTTGCTCCGACTGGGCGAAATACCGGCCGGCGTGGCTTCGGTCTTGCCATGGGCGATAGTGGCCGGCGTCTACATGCTTCACCGTCGTTCTCAGCCGCGGCGTGAAGATGATTGGCTGTATCGGGCATTGCTGCTGTACGCAGTTCCAGTGGCCATAGTCGTGTTGTTATGGCCTAGTGCTCATGGAAGATACGCGATGCCAGCCTCTTGGCCGGTCGCCGTGTTGGCCGGAATCGCGATCGCGTCATGGCGGCGGTATCGAATTATTTCGTCTGTCATCGCCGCAACCGTGATCGGGGCGATATTGTTACAACTCGGAACGATTATTTCTATCAAAGTCATCCCTAAGTACAAACGGCAACGAATTGCCGCGAATGCACTTCACGCAACCATGAATAACATCCCGCCAGGACCCGTCCTTTTGATCTGGACAAAAGACGCCAAAGCCAATTTCAACCTGCTTGCCTATGCCGACCGAAGGCTGATCCGCATAGATGCTGATACTTCAGATTGCGCCGATGGCGGCAATTATCTTCTGGTGAGGGACGATATGATATCTTTTGTGGCCAACTCAAAGATATGGAATCGTGTCGATGATAATGAGCAGAGCGGATTGGCTCTGTTTGAACGAGCCGGCCCAGCCCGACCCAACGCCGATGGCTGTCGATCGATATTGTGATGATCCGCTCATCTGTTACAGATTAGACACACAGCTGGCATTGCTCCGGTTCGCGGATCCGGTTTTGTGATCGTCCAATTCGGCACGGTAAATTGAGCGGATTTGTTCCAGCTTGCTGAATCGGTTGAATGATATGAACGGCTTTTGACACTGCCGGTCAGCAGCTTTATCGGCAGGGGATGGCTGATCGCGCGGCCATCGCGAGTTACAGTGACAACGGCGCGGGCCGCCCGGATGGGGCAGAAGGAAGACAGGAAGTGATGGCGATGGCACCCGAACCAGATGACGCTTACGCCGGTCTTGTTTCCGTGGTTATTCCGGCACTCAATGAGGCCGAGAGCCTGCCGCCGCTTATCGACGAGATCACCACGGCGCTCGCTCAAATCGAGCACGAGATCGTGGTGGTCGACGATGCATCGAGCGACGGAACTGACGCCGTGCTCGCCGCGTTGGCCCGCGACAATCCCCGCCTGCGCTATATCCGTCAGGGCCAGACACTCGGCAAAAGCGCGGGTCTGAGTTCGGCGGTTGGAGCGGCGCGCGGGGTGATTGCGGTGACGCTTGATGGCGATGGCCAGAACGATCCGGCTTTTATCCCCAAAATGCTGGAACTGCTGGCCGATCCGCTGGTCGGTCTGGTGGCCGGTCAGCGTGTCGGCCGCAAGGATTCACTTTCCAAACGCATCGGCTCGCGCATCGCCAATGCCGTGCGCGGCGCCATGCTGGGCGATAATACCCGTGACACCGCCTGCGGCCTGAAGGCGTTTCGCCGGGCCGCCTACCTGGATCTGCCCTATTTCGACACCATGCACCGGTTTCTGCCCGCGCTGTTCATTGTCGATGGCTGGAAGGTTGCCCATCATCAGGTGGTCGATCGGCCGCGCCGGTTTGGCAGCTCCAAATATGGCAATCTTGAACGGCTGATGATCGGCATTCCCGATCTGTTCGGCGTCCTGTGGCTGCGCCGAAGACGACGGTGCAATCCAGTGGCATATGCAAGGACTTCTCAGCGATGATCGCAGCAATCGGCATTGACAAGATCTGGCTCGGGATCGGCTTTCTCGGGCAAGCGCTGTTCACGATGCGCTTCCTGGTGCAATGGATTGCCAGCGAACGGGCGCGGCGCAGCATCATTCCCAATGCGTTCTGGATATTTTCGATCGCGGGAGGGGCGACGCTGCTGGCCTATGCAATCTGGCGGCGGGATCCGGTATTCATCGTCGGCCAGGGCGCCGGGCTTTTTATCTATGCCCGAAACATTTATTTCATTTGGCGAGCACGAAACGCTGCGGTGCTGGCGGGCGATGGCACCACGGGTCAATGATACAGGATCCGGATATGAATAGGGCGAAAGCCGGCGAATATACTTGATCTGGTTGTGATCGCCGTTCTCCGGGCGCCTGGCAAGGTGTCATTCCCGCGAAAGCTCCGGCCGGGCCAACGGCTGGCGTCGATTCATTCAATCCACTACCATTCAAAAAGGATTCGCCAGGGGCGGCCAATCCGCAGCGGTTTGTGTTTGACCGCGGCAAACGTTTTACCTGTGGAACCTGCATGCATCCATCAACCCTTTCGCGGTGTCCGGTCCCAAAAACAATGGTGGCCGCGACGATGGTCTGGCCCCGGCGGTTCGGGCTATTTTGTGCGATCGGACGGTGCGCGGCCGCCGGGCGAGCGCAAGTCCTTTGAGTTCCAGTGTTTGTGTTATCGGCGCGGGGCCTTGCGGTCTGACAACGCTGAAAAACCTGAGCCAGGCCGGTCTTCAGGACATTGTCTGCTACGAGGCCGGATCACAGGTGGGCGGCAACTGGGTTTTCCGTGATGAGCACGGCCATTCAAGCATCTATGAGACCACGCACACGATCTCGTCGAAAAAACTCTCCCAGTTTGACGACTTTCCGATGCCCGGCGACTTTCCGGATTTTCCCTCGCACCAGCAGATTCTCGCTTACTTCCAAGCCTATGCGTCACGCTTTGACCTGACGCGATATATTCGGTTTCGCTCAAGGGTCCACCAGGTGAAACGCGAAAGCGGCGGCCAGTGGCAGGTCGCCATCATGGGTCCGGAAGGTGAGGAAATACGGATATTCGACAATCTGATCGTTTGCAGCGGTCACCACTGGGATCCTGACATGCCTGAGCTTTCCGGCAACTTTTCCGGCCGGCAGATCCATGCTCACGACTATAAATCCGCCGAGCCCTTCCGGGACTCCCGGGTCCTTGTAGTCGGTGGCGGCAATTCGGCCTGTGACATTGCGGTTGAAACCTCACGCCTGTCGCGCAAGACCTGCATCAGCATGCGTCGGGGCTATTACATCATACCGAAGATCATCTATGGAAAGCCGGTTGATGTCGCCTATAGCCAGCTGCTCTTCCTGCCGAAGCCGCTCAGGCAGCGCATACTTGGGCTCTGCCTGCGGCTCGCTATTGGGCGGTGGGAGAAATACCACCTGAAACAACCCGATTGCCGGCCAATGGAGATGCATCCGACCCTGAATTCCGAAATCCTCTATCTGATCCGGCACGGCAAGATTCATCCGCGCGGCGCGATCGTCTCGGCTGAGGCAAATGCGGTTACTTTCGAGGACGGTTCGACGGACGAATTCGACGCCATAGTTTGGGCGACCGGATACCGGACGGGCTTTCCGTTCCTTGGTGACATGTATCGGGAGTGGACGACCGCAAAGCGGCTTCCGCTTTATCTCAAGATGATTCCGGCCGATTCGCCCAACCTTTACTTCATTGGCCTGTTTCAGCCCATTGGCTGCATCTGGACGCTTGCCGACTATCAGGCGCGTATCGCGGCGCTCCAGATCACCGGCCAATTGAAGCGGCCGAAAAATCTGCAAGACTTGATCACGCGGGAGATGGACAATCCGCACTGGCGGTTTCAGGATCATCCGCGCCACGCGGTGGAGGTCGATTACCACGATTTCAAGTCCGAACTGATATCCGAACTCAAGTCCGCAACAACCCACTGATCACCGGGGACCTAACCTGTCGGGGTTTTCCAGGGCAACGGATCGGATTGTCTGCAAGCGAGGCTAAAACCGCCAGTATCACGAAAATTTCTTTACTTGAATAAAAGGGCACGACCATGACCAGAATTACTAACGCCGCAGCGGCAGGTGCCATGCTTGCCGCGATGATATTTGTGACCTCATGCGTTTCTACAGACCAAAATAGCGGAACCGGCGGGGTTTCGGCACCCGGTGCGGCATCCAGCAAGGCAAAGCCGGAGCAGATCTACCTGTTGAGGGGATTTGCCGGCGTGTTTTCTCTGGGCATGGACGAGATTGCAACAAAGCTGGGCGAAAAGGGAATTGCGGCGCAGGTTTTGCAACACTCTTCGTGGCCCGAGGCCGCGCGGCGGATCAAGGAAGCCTACAAGGCAAATCCGAAAAGCGGGCCGGTCGTGCTGGTGGGCCATTCTCTGGGCGCGCAGGCGGTTTCGCCACTTGCCGGCGAACTCGCAAAAAGCGGCATCCCCGTCGATTTTTTCGTGTCCATCGGCCCGATCGGACCAGTTCCGGTCTCAAAAAACGTCAAGTTGGCCTGGCACCTGCACAGTTCCGCCCCGTCCACCGAAAGCCTGTTGAAAGCGGAACCCGGATTCAAGGGCAAAATCGTGGATTTTAATGTTCGCGAACGTAAGAGCCTGAAAAACGCCAACATCAATCACTTCAACATCGACAAGAACGAAGGCGTACAGGACGAGTTGATCAAGCAGATTGTAAGAGAAGTTCGCCGCAGGCGGCGCCTCTGATACCGGCCGCGGGAAAGCCGATCTCCGCAGGAAATGATAATGCAGACGACGACCGGCAGCATCTGCCGCTCTGTTTTGTCCTAGCGGCCTTTGTGCCAGGATCGGAGACCGGCTATCGCCCGCCGGTGCCGGAAACTGTCATCCCGATGGACCACAGACCGATCATGCATGACCAATCAAACTGGACTGCCCGGTTGGGACCGACCATGCCCGATGGAACCAGTACAGCCGATGGTTCGGCCGGACATGCACCGTGACGGAGAGCGTTTCAGCGGCACTATGGGCGATCGGCATCCTGGTGTGGGTTGTTATCCGTTATCCATACCAGCGGCGCGCCCGCAAACAAAAGGCTGTCAGAAACCAGTATGGCCTTGAGGAGCGCATACTAATCAGCGGAGCGGTATTCGGCCTGTTTATTATACCGTTATTTTATCTGACAAACGGTTTTCCAAAGTTCGCGGACTATCCGTTCCGGCCCGCCATGGCTTGGGCGGGGGCCGCCGCGATGGCACTCTTCCTCGTTGTTTTCATTCAGAGCCATCGAAATCTCGGACGGAATTTTTCGGTGACACTGGAAATCCGCGAAACGCACACGCTCGTCATCAACGGCATATACCGGTATGTGCGGCACCCGATGTATTCTTCATTCTGGCTCTGGGCTCTGGGCCAGGCGCTGTTGTTTCCCAATTGGATCGCCGGCGGCGCCGGACTTCTGGCCGTTGCTTTTCTCTATTTCAGGC
Organism: uncultured Polyangiaceae bacterium; assembly: GCA_964196155.1. Taxonomy (GTDB): domain Bacteria; phylum Pseudomonadota; class Alphaproteobacteria; order Rhizobiales; family Afifellaceae; genus CAXMRP01. The sequence continues at coordinate 9,142 of CAXMRP010000077.1, read as the reverse complement.
GCATTCGGCGAGAAGAGCAAATGATGCTGGAGACGTTCGGCGACGAATATGCCACCTACAGCAGCAAGACGGCCAGGCTCATCCCATGGGTCTACTGAATCAGGCCAACCGTTGGTATGAGAAGGTGTCCAATTCCACCGGCTTGCCGTTGCGCCTGACGATCAGCCTTGAGCTGTCGGCGCTGCCCGGATGCGCCAAGGCGCAATGCGGCGCCATTGTCCTTCAAACGATGCGGGTGCCATGTTCCTCAAAATAGTCATCGCCGACATCCCACATCCTCTCCATCCGGTAGAACGGCGCGGAGGGATAAAGATGATGGATGTTGTGGTAGTTCTGGAACAATAATATCCACTTCAGCCAGCGGGGCTTTCGGCACACAGTTGCCGCAAATCTGTTTTCGCTTTGCTCGATATCGTGCGGCGCATGTGGCAGATAATTGAATGCAAATGCCAGCCATCCTATCGCCAGGCGCCACGGCAGGATCCAGGCGAAGACAACAGTCTCCCAATGCCCCAGATAAAGCAGCCAGATTATGAAAACCAGCCAGAGGATTGGCTGCAGGACATTTTGAATCCGCTGTGAGGTTGTGAAGTGCTGACGGCTGTTGTGGTAAATGCCCACATAGTGCCAGTCTTGCGAGAACCACCTGTTGATGAGGGGGCGCTCGCCACTCCAGAAATCAGGGTCTTCGTGCTTGTTGTTGGTGTGGCTGTGATGCTTCAGGTGTGCGTAGCGGTACAACGGATAAGCGCCGGCAAAGGGAATCGAGGCGATACTGCCGATGAGTGTGTTCACACGGCGATCCCGCGCAAGGGACGAATGGGCGGCTTCATGCATCACCATGTAAAGCGAATAAATCCCCAGAAATCCGGTGATGACCACCAGCCAGGACGGCAAAACACCCGCCAAATGGCCGACCATGCCGCCCGCCCAGATTGCAAGGCCGCCAACGAACATGAGAACCGTTGGCCAGGCGACAACGGGAATGCGCGACATCTCACGCAGCAACGACTTTTGCTCCGCTGTCAATCCAGCCAAGGTTCGATCCTTTCGTGATCGTCCGGCCAACCCGATCCTGGGCTGTTGCACATAGCCGGTTTCGCTCAAGATCAAGCGTAACGCTGACGGTATGACCGCGTCCAACATTATTATCCGCAATGCGCCCGGGAGTAATACCAACCTGCGGTGGGGGTGCCCGAGCGCAGGGGAGGGCGTCCTGAAGCGGTCCTACTGGCCGAACAGGCGCTTGAGGAGGTCGGCGGCCGGGTCGCTCGGCTGTGGTGTTTGCCCGCTCTCTTCGGGCGCCGGCCCGGATGCGCCTTGCTCGATCAACCGGCCGATGCCGTCGGTGCCTTCGGCGGCAGGTTCGTCCGCCGGCGCTTGCGGCAATGCCGGCGCCGGGCCGGTATCGGAAAGCGGCGCGGTCTGCCCGCCGGTTTGTTGTCCGCCGCCCAAAAGCCCCTTGATCAGCGCCCCGGCGGCATCGCCGGCATTACTGGGCAAACCGTCCGTTGCCTGGAAAAGCGCTCCCCCGGTTTGTTGCAGCCGTTGAAGCGCCGCCTGCGGATTTTGCAGAATGCCCTCAATGTCGGGATAGATGCGCGGTTTGGACCATGCGCCCTCGATGATCACCGGGACGCCAAGCCCGGCAAGGTCCGCCTCGCTACCCTGGCCTTGCAGGTTTGCCACAACCTTCGGATCGATCCGGAAGGCAAGGGTCTGCTCGGGAATGTTCGCCTTTCCCGCGCCGCTGATGCGGACAAGCGGGCCGACGAGCAGGAGATCCGTTGTTTCAAGCTGGCCCCGGTCGATCGTGTAGCTTGCCGTCAATGACGAGAAATCCGTCTTTTCGTTTTGCGCCTGCTGCCATCCCTGCAGCACGCCGCCGGTCAGGCTGCGAACCATTTTCGGGATATTGATGCCGCGAATGGCGCCGTCCCTGAAATCAATCGTACCGCTTCCCGAAAGCGTTTGGGTGATCTGACGCTCGGATCGACCGGAACCGGCAGCGGCGAACCGAAGATCGCCGGTCCCTTCAATGCGCGTGAATTCGATCGCATCGCTGAGGAACGGCAACAAGGACAGTCCGGCAAGATCGAAGTCGGCCGTAATTGCCGGAACGCCATCTTTCGCCTGCAGCTTGAACTGGCCCCTGCCTTCGCCGCCATAAAGGGCAAAGCGTGTCAGATCGGCCGAGAGTTCGCCTCCGCCAAGCACAAGATCGAGTTCGGTGCGGCCTGTCTTCAAATTATCCCAGACGAGCTCGTCGGCGGAAAACTGCAGCGTCGCATCGACAGCGCCAAGACCGGAAAAATCGATCGGCGCGTCGCTCCAGCCTGAACCTGCCGTGCCCGCGCCGCCGCCGCCGCCGCCGCCCAGATATGGCGTCACGTCGATCCGCTGCATCGCCAGACGCCCGGTGATCCGTGGTATGGAGCCTGACAAATCGGCCTCGACCGTGCCGCCGCCGCGACTGCCATCAAGCGAGATTTTTGCATCGGCGAAGGCGATGCGATCATTCCCGACCGATAGCCGCCCACTGATCGCAAACGCCTGAAGGCCCTGCTCTATGGCAAGTGGTCGTCCGGCCCATTGCGCCAGCTTTGTGAGTGAGGGCGTCTGCAGCGAGACGGTCCCGTCAATGCCAAGGTTCGCAACGGAAACATTGCCGGCATAACCAAGGCTCGCCAGGGACGACTTGGCGGTCGCGTTCACCGCCGCCGGCCGGCCGGCTGCCAGTGCCCCGGCGTCCAGCTTTGCCGCAACCGTGACCGGCAGACCACGCCACCGCACCGAACCGTTCAGATCCACCGGACCGTCCAGGCCGGCAAAGCTGGCATCGAGCGCAACGGCCTCCAGCCGGTCGGCGGCGGGGTCGCCGCCAAATGCGCCGGCGAGCCCGAGCCCGGAGACGATCCCGTCGCGCAATCCGGCCGAACCGCCAAAGGCGAGCGATTGGCGCATCGCGTCCAGGCTGGCGCCGGTCGCTTCAAACTTCAGGTCCGTGGAGACTGCTCCGGTCGCCGGGACGGAGATGCCGGCAAGGCCGGCCGCCTGCTCCAGGTCAATGCCGTCCAGCTTCACGATCCCGGCGACGCGTGCCGTTTGCGCCTCGTCCGCCTGCAGCCGGACCGATCCGCTTGCCCCGCCACCGAGACCTTTTGCCTGCAGCAACGATATGTCGAGCACGCCGTCGTGGATGCCAATGACGGCCGATAACGCGTTCAGTTCAATCGGTCCGTTGCTGATCCGGCCGATATCCAGACGGGCGTCGGCCTCAATCCCATTCAGCGCCGAGAGATCGATAACAACGTCGTTGTCGGCGGCGGTGCCCGATGGCGCTTCGCCCGCTGTTGTGATTGTGGCAAGGTCGATGCGGTCGATCGACAGAACCGCGCCCAATTCCGGCTTTGCGCCGCCGACGATCATCGACAGGTCGCCGGAAAAGTTCATCCCGCCGGCCTGCCCCTTGATGCCGGACAGGCGGAAACCGCTTGTATCGGCAACCAGGTCCGTCTCCAGCGCCGCATCGGTGAGCGAGGCAACCTCAAGCGGCGCCAGTCCATAAGCCGCCAGGACCGGGTCAATCGCATCGATCTTCGCGGTAATCCGGCCGTCGAACGATCCGCCTTCAACGCGCCAAAGACGCCCCTCGGCCGAGACCTTCGCCGTGTCGGTTTCAAGGTCCAGCTTTGCGCCGGTTCCACCCTTGTCGATCAGTTCCGCCAGGCTGGCCAGCGTCACATTGAGGCGGTGGTCGATGGCCATGAAGCGGAAGCTGGCATTAATTGTCGCCGGCGCGTCGACGCCGTTCAGTCCGCTGGTCAGGTTGATGGCTTCAATGATCGTCGGTGCTTCGTTCAAAGCCGCGCGGACGATCAGACTCCCATCCTCGATCCCAAGACGGCTGATGCGCAGGCGTTCCAGTTGCGCCGATGTGACCGGAAAGTCCGATGCCTGGCCGTCTGTCGCGGCGGGCGCGCCGCCATCGGCCTCAATCGTGAATTCCGGCCTGACGAGCGTGAGACCGGACAGTTCGATCCGCCCCCGCAGAAGCGGCAGCAGTTGCATGGAGAACCGGACCTCGCGCGCCGTGAGGATTTCCGCTTCGCCGGGCGACGGCGCCAGGCCGACCGACCGCGCCGTCACGGCGAGCTGCGGAAATGCCGAAACCGCAATGTCGCCATCGAGGCGAAGCGCCAGACCGGTTTGTGCCGCGACCTGCCTGACGATCTGGTTGCGGGCCGTCTCGGCGCTGAGGAAGAGAGTCAACGCAAGGACGGCGCCCGCCAGGAGCACGCCGATAGCCAACGTAATGAAGACAGCTTTTCTCATCACCACCGTCTCATGGGGCGTCACATGAATGATTCGCCGTTAGCTTAATGCAATGTTTGCAGCGCGTCCGGTCGAACAGCGCCTTGCGGCATGGCCCTCGTCCGTGTCGCCTGACCGGCAATGCCGCCAGGCCTTCTCGCCGCGGCGATGAAACGCTGGTCTCCATAAGTCCAGGCCATCATTTCCATAGGCCATCGGTATTGGAGTTGTCGGGTCTCGGGCATCTATTTTGAGGGTGCAAAAGGGAGGCGATTATGGCCAGGCGACCTGAAATCGAAATGTTGTCCGGACGGATCGCAAATACGAGCCGTCCATCCCTGCGCGCAACCGCGTCCGTTCACAACGGGCCAGCCCAGGGAGAATTCCGATGCTGTGGATGATAGAATTTTTGAGCGGGGGAACTGAAGTGTTGCTCAATATGGCCCTTGTTTTCGCCATCCCTCTGGCCGGTGGATCGCGCGTGACGCTTTTGCCGGCCGAATGCAGGCGCGGGACCGCGGATATGTTCAGTGAATTCGCGACGGAAGGCTTCGAACTGCTTGGGACGCTTGTCATCGCTTCGATCGGACTGCTCGACCTGATCGGAATCGACCGCCTGTAGCCGATGACAAAAGCGCCGCCGTTTCGTTTGCCCTGGCCGTGCGGACGCGAAATTCAAAAGGCAATCGGAATGACCTTCGCTCAATCGTACATGCCGACGCCGTTCGGCTGGATAAAGGCCCTGCGCGCGTGATCCGGTTTGATTTTCCCCGCGAGCGCGCGGCTCATCCATTCCGCGACGAAGTGAAATGTTCCGTGCCCTGCAAGCGCCTTTGGCGCACGGATGGAATGGAATTCATCCTCAAAGATCCACATTTCCTTCGGGCATGTGAGCGCGTCATAGACCGCTTCGGATTCCTCAAGCGGATTGAGTGAATCGAATTCACCCGTTGCCATGAGAACGGGGCACGTGATCCGTTCCGCGTGACCCTTCAGTGTGATCCCCTCGCACATCGCGTCGAATGCGTCTTCATCGTCCATTCCGGCCATCGCCATGAACACCTGTTTGAACCGGATTGGCGCCTCGTCGAATATCGTCAGGCGGTCCCAGTAGTAACAGGCGACGGCGCCGGCGATTGCGGCGAATCTCGGCTCATCGGCTGCCGCGCGCATCGACCAGAACGTCCCGAAGCTCCGCCCGGCAATTCCGATCCGGCTGGTCTCGACATCATCGCGTTTTGCAAGAAATTCAAACGAAGCCCTGGCCGCCTCGATGTGATTGGTCGCGTTGACATAGATACCCCGTTCCAGCGCTTCGCCTTGCCCCGGGCCATCGATCGCCAGGACATGCATGCCGCGCTTGTGAAACTCGTTCGCCAGCGGGTTCGGCCAGTTTTCCTTGGTGTTGTCCATGCCGGGAATGAAGACAACCGCGGGGCCCGGTGCTTCGCCCCGGCAAAGGTGCAGCACGGCCGGTATCGATCCGCCTTCATATGGAATTTCGACGGTCTCTATCGGATAATCCGCCAGTTCATAGACTCGGGCGGCGCAGCGTCTGGCCTTGGCGTAAAGCTCCCAGCGTTTTTCGCCGAGGGGAAAAACCGAATAATGCTGCGCTTCCCGGTAGTGTTCCGACGCCGCGCGATAGAGCGCCCGCGCGTTCAGGACGTCGCCATGCGCATAGGCGGCGTCCGCAAGACGCTCCGCATCGCCGGCGCGCCTGGCCATATATTTCGTGGCCATGCGGAAGCTTTTGACTTGTTGCGGCAATTGACGCGCATCCATTTCGAAATGGACGGCGCGTCCTGTCGTTTTGACGACGTAATCATACAACCACTGCTGGCCATCGCGCGCCCGTTCAGAGTGTTTCATTTGTTTCCTGCTCCCCATTTTTGCGTCGGGTTTTTCTCAAAACAATTTGGCCGTTTGGTTTTGGCAAATCCACAAATTTCGATAAGCGCCTTCGTTTCGTTTGCGCGCACTGGAACGGGTCCAGGGAGCGGAGACACCTTGTCGGCTGGCAGAAGGATTTACGGCGCCGACCGGCCGCAACGCCATTTAGCGCGCCATATCGGCGTTATTTGCCGGTGGCGACTCCTCTTGCGCAATCTCAAGGAAGGCGCGGACCAGTTTGCCGCCGGCCCGTTCGCGCAAACAGATCAGCGCTTCTTCCATGAGGATTTCGCAATCGGCGATCCGGATGGGAACGAGGTTCGTGTGCTGAGAAAATTCGGCGGCCGAAACGACGCCGACGCCGGCCCCTGTTGCGACGATCTCGCGCACCGCTTCGCGGCCCTCCGCCTCAATTGCGGCCTTCAGCGGCAGGCCCCGCTCGGCGGCGGCTTCCTCAAGTTTCTGGCGGGTCTTGGAACCGCGTTCGCGCAGCACCAGCTGCTGATCGAGGAGTTCGGAAAGTGAAATGGATTGCCTGCCGCTCACCGCCTGCCCCTTTGCGGCAAAGGCTATCAGGGGCGTGGAATTGAGCTTGATCGTCTCAAAATCGCCGCCTCCGGGAACCTCGCCCAGAACACCGATATCGGCCTCGTAGTTGTAAAGCCTGGTGACCACTTCCTGCGAGTTTCCCGAATGCACCGACACGTCTATTCCGGGATACTTTTGACGAAAACGGCCGAGAATATGCAGCAGATGATGGGCTGAATCGGCAATGATGCGCATGGAACCGGAGCGCAAGGCGAGCGATTCCGACAGCAGTTCGGAGGCTTGTTTTTCGATCTCGAAAAAGCGCCGCGTAATCGTCAGCAGGTGCTGGCCCGTTTGCGTCAGCGTGACCTGCTTTTTGTTGCGGTTGAAGAGGATGACGTCATATCGCTCCTCGAGCTTGCGCACCTGGTCCGAGATTGCCGGCTGCGTCAGCCCAAGCGCTTCGGCCGCGCGCGAAAATCCGCCGCAAATGGCGACATTGTGAAATGCCCGCAACTGCACGTAGCGCATCGAAAACTCCTCCCGGCCGTCCAGACCCGATCGATAAGTTGCACATATGGTTCTCATATAAAATAACGATTTTACATATACATTGTTCGGCCGCAGGATTGTCCCGACCACCCCAAAGGGGGTTTCCAGGAAAGACCGAGGCGATGTTGGCAGAGGCCGAACGACCCCAGACCAAGGCATTCACACCGCCGGCGATGGGCGAGCCCTATCTGCTGACGCCGGGGCCGCTGACGACCGCCTATGAAGTGAAGGCGGCGATGCTGAAGGACTGGGGGTCGTGGGACAGCGACTTCCGGGCGATGACCGCCGATATGCGCCGCCGTTTGCTTGCCATGACCGGCGATGACGAAGGCGCATTCGACTGCGTGCCGATGCAGGGCAGCGGCACCTTTGCCGTTGAAGCCATGCTTGGCTCGTTCCTGCCGCGCGATTCCAAAACCCTGGTTCTGGTGAACGGCGCCTACGGCCAGCGGATCGCCCAGACGCTGGACTATCTCGGCCGGGCGCACGCCGTCATCGACAAGGGCGACTACATGCCGCCGCGCGGGCCGGAAGTGGCGGCGGCCATCGAGGCCGATCCGGCGATCACCCACGTTGTCGTCGTTCATTGCGAGACCAGTTCGGGCATTTTGAACCCGATCGGGGAAATTGCCGAGATCGTCGCCGCAAACGGCCGCAAACTTCTGATCGATTCCATGAGCGCCTTTGGCGCGCTGGCGCTGGATGTGCGCGACATAACCTACGAGGCGATGGTTTCCTCGGCCAACAAATGCCTCGAGGGCGTGCCGGGCTTCGGCTTCGTCATCGCCCGCAAGTCGGCGCTTGCGGCGGCAAAGGGGCGCAGCCATTCCCTCAGCCTCGATGTTCACGCGCAGTGGGACGTTTTGGAAAAGACCGGCCAGTGGCGCTTTACGCCGCCGACCCATGCCGTTGCCGCCTTTATCGAGGCGCTGCGCATCCACGAGGCCGAAGGCGGCGTGAACGGGCGCGGCGAACGCTATGCGCGCAATCGCGACGTTCTGGTTGCCGGCATGCGCGAACTCGGTTTTGAGACGCTGCTCAAGGACCGCTGGCTGTCGCCGATTATCGTGACGTTTTTCAACCCGGCGCACCCCGGTTTCGACTTCACCCGGTTCTACGAGCTGATGAAGGCCAGGGGGTTCATCATCTATCCCGGCAAGCTGACGATGGTCGATAGCTTCCGCATCGGCTGTATCGGCCGGATGGATGAGGCGGTCATGTGCCAGGTTGTCAAGGCCGCCGGCCAATCGCTCGGCGAGATGGGCGTCGATGACGCCGCGCCGCCCGCCGAGGCGCTGACTGAGCGCGCCAGACTCATCGAATGATCCACTTGCTATTCGCTTAGCCCGAACCTCAGACAAACCACCCAGACAGTCCACAAACCAAATTCAGGAGACCATCCATGTCCGATTTCGTCTATTCCCGCTCCTACCGCGGCAAGGTCAAGGCCCTCGTGCTCGACTGGAGCGGCACGACAGCCGACGCCTATGTCGTCGCCCCCGCCGTCGTTTTCGTCGAGGTGTTCAAGAACCAGGGTGTCGAGATATCGATGGCCGAGGCACGCGGCCCGATGGGCCTGCGCAAGGACCTGCACATCAAGGCGCTGACCGAGGACCCGGTGATCGCCGAGCGCTGGAAAGGCGTTCACGGCAAGGTTCCCGATCAAAGCGACGTCGACACCATGTTCGCAGATTTCGTGCCGCTGCAGCTCGCTTGCCTGCGCAAATACACCGATCTGCTGCCCGGCGTCGCCGACGTGATCAATCGCCTGCAGGCTGGAGGACTCAAGATCGGTTCTTCGACCGGCTTCACCCGGGCGATGGTCGATATTCTGGAAGAAGAAGCTGCCAAGCAG
>CAXMRP010000076.1:0-25748 GCA_964196155.1 uncultured Polyangiaceae bacterium | reverse complement strand
ATCAATGACATCGGACGGCCCGAAACTCGGGGTGATCGGGATCGATCACCGCCATATCTTTGGCATGCTCGCCAACATGATCGACGCCGGTTGCCGATGTGAGGCGTGGTGGTCGGACGGCGTGGCGACAACGCAAGATTCGTTTATCGAGGATTTTCCCGATCTGGTTCGGGTCGATGACCGGCGGCGCATTCTCGATGACGATACGATTGATATGGTGTTGATTTCCGCAGTGCCTGCCGAACGGGCAGCGCTGGCCATCGAGGCGATGGAGGCGGGAAAGGATGTGATGGTCGACAAGCCCGGCTGCATCTTGCTTGAAGAGCTTGCGGCCATCCGCGCCAGCGTGGCGGCGACAGGCCGTATCTGGACAGTCAATTTTTCCGAACGCTTCGAAGTGCAGGCCGTGACCCGCGCCGAAGAGCTGGTCGCAGACGGAGCGATTGGCCGCGTTATCCAGACAATCGGCCTTGGCCCCCACCGGCAAAATCTTGCAACCCGGCCGCCCTGGTTTTTCGAACGTGAGAAGTTTGGCGGGATCCTGTGCGATATCGGTTCCCACCAGATCGACCAGTTTTTATATTTCACCGGCTCCACCGAAGTCGAAATCGCCCACGCACTGGTGGAAAACACCACAATGCCGGCCCATCCTGGGTTTCAGGATTTCGGGGAGATGACACTTCGTGGCGACAAGGGCCACGGCTATATCCGCGTCGACTGGTTCACTCCGGATGCGCTGCCGACATGGGGCGATGGCCGGCTGTTCATCGTCGGCGACAAGGGCCAGATCGAATTGCGCAAATATACCGACATTGCCCGGCAGGATTCCGGCAACCATCTTTATCTGGTCAATGGCGAGCGGCTGGAACATATCGATTGCAACGATGCGGGCCTGCCCTATTTTCCCCGGCTGGTCGGCGATATTGGCAACCGGACACAAACGGCGGTGCCGCAGGAGCACACGTTCCGGGCAACGGAACTGGCAATCCGGGCGCAGATGATCGCCGACGAGGCCAACGCCAATCGCTGAGACCCACACTGTCGCGATTGTCGGTGCGGGTATCGGCGCGGTGCATATAAATGCGTATCAAGCGCTGGCCGGCGCTCGGTGGAGTTCGTCACCGCCGTCTATGGCTCGGCCCGTAGCCTGATGCCGGCCGATTTGCCGCTCGCACCGGATCACGCGCTCAATGGCGGTTGGTCTCCTTCGACGTAAAATTCAATTTTTCTTTCAAATGTAAATGCGGAACTTGTCGCGAATTGCCTTGTCTATACGCGGATCGATCCGATGGCCGCCGGGCTGCGCCAGTATCTCATTCTTGCGGGCGATCGCCTGCTCGATCAGGTCGGGCCGATCGTTTTCCGCCCATTCCTTCGGGCTCATGCGGTCAGCAATGCTGGGATAGACATATTCGGTCTGCATCAGTGCCAGCGTCTGGTCCTGCCCCAGATAGTGGCCCGGTCCGCCCAAGCATACCGCCTTCATCGCTTCGATGCTGATATTGTCTTCGGTCACCTCGATGCCGCGCACGCAACGCAGCACCTGGCCAAGCATGTCATCGCCCAAAATCAGCGATTCAAAGGAGAAGCCGAGCAGCGAGGCGTGCATGCCGACGGACTCGTACACCATATTCAGGCCACTCAGTCCGGCCATGACATTGGAAATCGCCTGCTCCCAACCGGTCTGCATGTCGGGCAATTTAGCGTCGGCCATTCCGGCGGGGCCGCCACCGGGCAGTCCGTAAAACTGATGCATCTGTGCGCAGCCAGCGGTGAGTAGCGCCTGCTCTCCCGAGCCGCCGGACATCGCGCCGGTGCGCAAATCAGAGACAAACGGCCAGGTGCCGAAAATTGCCGGATAGCCCGGTTCAATCGCGTTGACATAAACGACGCCGGCCAGGCATTCGGCGACCGCCTGTACGATGGCGGCGGCCAGCGGCGCCGGCGCTGTTGCGCCCGCCTGCCCCGCCGATAACAGCAGCACCGGGATTCCGGCGCGAACACTGGCCTCGAGGGTTCGGCAGCTCTCCTCGGCAAATTTCATCGGCGGCACGACAAAACAGTTGGAGCAGGACACGAAGGGACGGGCCCGCCATGCCGCCTCGCCGCCGGCGATCATGTGTAACAAGTCCACACAGCCATCGACATTGGCCGGCTCGGTAATGCTGGTGCCGACATGCTTGGCGGTGCCGGCGCAGGCGGCGTAGATGGTATTGATGTCCAACTCGAAATTGTCGGGGATATCGCGGCAGACCATGACCCGCTGAAAAAAATGGACATTGTCGAGAGTATCGACGATGCGGGCGGCGTCATACAGATCGCTTGTGGTGGTTTCGCGATATGTCCGGCTTTCAACATCGACAATATGGACTGCCGCGCCGGCGGTACCGTAATAAACCCGCTTGCCACCGACATTCATGTCATGGACTTGGTCACGGCCAAAAAGAGTTACCTGTTTTGCTGCTTTTGCCAGCATGTCTTCAACAAGAGTACGGGGAAATCGCAACCGGCCATCCTCGCCGAGGATGGCGCCGGCAGCGGTCAGGATTTCAATCCCCGATGGCGGTGCGTCGGCGATACCGATTATTTCCAGCGCATCGAGCGCCGCCTGGTGAATGCGCTGGACATCGGCCTCATCGAGCGGCCTGTAGCGCCCGCCCACCATGCCACCACGGACCGGGCGTGTGTCGCGATCCAATGGCTTTGAACGGATCACCAGCCGCGCGGCGCGGCCGCCGCTGCGCCGGCTCATCCGCGCAGCCGTTCATTGGTGGGATCCCATAGCGGGCGATCTTCTTGCACGGTGGCCCGATAACGCTCGCCGTACATTTCGACCTCGATTTGCGTTCCCGGAACGGTGAGATCAACCCGCAGCATGCCCAGCGCGACCGACGCATTCACACGGAATCCCCAGCCGCCTGACGTTGTCTCGCCGACAACTTCATCGCCGAACCATAGAGTTGACATGTAGGGCGCGTCGTAGTCGCTCCCTTCTATGATGAGCGTGACAAAACGCTTGGCAACGCCGCGCTGTAATTCGCTCTGGAGCGCTGCCTTGCCGATGAAGTCACACGGCATGTCGAACCTGACAAATCGGTCAAGACCGCCTTCCAGCAGCGAATAGTCGGTCGACAGATCGCCTTTCCAGGCGCGATAACCTTTCTCGATGCGCAAGCTGTCCAGCGCAATCATGCCAAACGGTTTGGCCCCGGCGGCGGTCACCGCGCCCCAGATCGCCGGCGCATGATCGGCGGCGCAGTGGACCTCCCAACCCAGTTCACCGGCAAAGGACACCCGCGACACCATCGCGGGATGACCGACGACTGTTGCGTCCTGACGGGACAGCCATGGCAGGGCGAGATCGGCATTTGATATTGCGGTGAGGATATCTCTTGATTCCGGCCCGGTGATCAGCAGGCAATCCTGCCCTGCCGTCACATCCTCGATTGTGAACGAGGCATCCTCAGGCCGATGGCGCAGCAACCAGTCGCGATCGTGCCATTGGGCAACGGCTGCAGTGATCAGCAGAAATTCGTTTTCGGCGCTGCGGATCACCGACATTTCGGTAACGATGCGTCCGCGACGGTCGGGGAAATAGGCAAGGCCGATTTTTCCGACGTTCGGCAATCGGCCGGCGATGAGGCCGTCCAGCCAGTTGGCAGCGCCCGGACCGCACAGGCTGAGCCGGGTAAAGCCGCAAATGTTAATGACGCCGGCATGGTCGCGGACGGCGCGGCACTCTTCCTCAACACGCTTGAACCAGGGACCATCACGGCGCCAGGTCCTGGTACCGGCTTCCGATACATCATCGCCGGATTTGGCGAACCAGTTGGCCCGCTCCCAGCCATTGTAGGCGCCGAACTGGGCCCCAATGTCTTTCAGGCGGTTATGCACCGCCGAGCACTTCTTGTTCCGGCCGGCCGGCCATTCGTGGTGAGGGAAGTGGATGGCATATTCGTGGCCATAGACTTCCATGCCCTTGGCGACGCAGTAGTCAGAGTCGGTATAGTCGGTATAACGGCGCGGATCGCACGACCACATGTCCCATTCGGTCTCCCCTTGCGTCACCCACTCGGCGAGCACCTTGCCGGCGCCACCGGCCTGACAGATGCCAAAGGTGAAGACGCAGGCTTCAAAGGCGTTGGGCACTCCGGGCATCGGGCCGATCAGCGGATTGCCGTCGGGCGCGTAGGGAATGGGGCCGTTGATGACCTTCGACAGGCCAGCGGTCTGAAGCAGCGGAACCCGCTCGGCGGCGTCGTTCAGTTGCCATTCGATGCGCTCCAGATCATCGGGGAAAAGCTGGAACGAAAAATCATCGGGTATGGGATCATCCGGCGCCACCCAATGGGCGCGGCAGTTCCGCTCATAGGGGCCGAGGTTAAAACCATTGCCTTCCTGACGCAGATAATAGGAGCTGTCGACATCGCGCAGCAGGGGCAGTTTGCGGCCGGATTCTTCAGCCCAGTCCTTCAATTCCGGGATTTCGTCAAACAGCACATATTGGTGACTCATCACCATCATCGGCACATCGCGGCCAAACAGCGCGCCGACCTGGCGGGCGTAGTAGCCGGCAGCGTTGACGACGAATTCGCAGCGCACTTCGCCTTGCGCGGTTTCGATCACCCACTCGCCATTTTCGCGCCGCGCGTCCGTCACCGGGCAATGACGGACAATTGTCGCGCCCAGATCGCGGGCGCCTTTTGCCAATGCCTGGGTCAGTTGCGCCGGATCGATATCGCCATCATCAGGATCATAGAGCGCGCCGGCCAGATCATGGGTCTCCAGAAACGGATAATGGGCTCGAATCTCGTTCGGCGACAGGATGTCCAGGTCCATGCCCTGATAGCGGCCCATGCCGACGACGCGGCGAAATTCCTGCAGGCGCTCGGGCGAATGGCCAAGCCGGATCGAGCCGGTCACGTGATAGTTCATCGGATAATCGACGGCATCGGCCAGCCCGCGATAAAGCTGCGCGGAATAGCGCTGCATGTTCATCACCGACCATGACGATGAAAATGTCGGCACGTTGCCGGCGGCATGCCAGGTCGATCCGCTGGTCAGCTCATTCTTTTCCAGAAGCAGGCAATCGGTCCATCCGGCCCTGGCGAGATGATAAAGGCACGAAGCGCCAACGACCCCACCGCCGATAATGACCACGCGCGCTGTGGTGGGTATCGTCGCCATGGCTTGCGGCCCCCTACAGTTGCGGTTGGCGATCACCAAACCGAATGCAATGGATCGGCATCAAAATCACGGACAGGTTTTCACCCAAACGCCAGCCGATCACGGTCTGCCCGATAGTGGCAAGTCTCCGGGAAACGCGGCACGATGAATGGACTGTCGGCGACACAAAACGGTGCGAAAACGGCACGGGGAATTTGCCATTGCCGCATCGCTGGTGTCTTTGGGTGCAAAAGGAGAAACGGGCGTGCGCAACCTGACGGATTTTCAAATTGCGGTTTTTCCCGGCGACGGGATCGGGGCGGAGATTACCGCCCCGACTTTGGACCTTTTGAGCAAGGTCGCCGAGCGGGTTGGCGGATTTTCGCTGACCTATGCGCCATGTGATGCCGGTGCGGCGGTTTATCAGGCACAAGGCTCCGCCTTGCCCGCCGAATCCCTCAAGGCAGCGGCGGCTGCCGACGCGATCCTGCTGGCCGCCATGGGATTGCCGGATGTGCGCTATCCGGACGGTAGCGAAATGGTGCCGCAAATCGATCTGCGCATGGAGCTTGGGCTTTATGCCGGGGTGCGGCCGGTCAAACCCATTGCCGGCGTGCGGCCGATCCTTGCCGACAAACGCGCCCATGACATCGACTATGTGATCGTGCGCGAATCCACCGAGGGGCTTTTTGCCCGCCAGGCACCGGGCGAGCGGATCGGCGATATCGAGGCTCGCGAAACCATGGTGATCACCCGGCCGATTTGCGAAAAACTGTTCGATTTTTCATTTCGGCTGGCGCAAGCGCGGGGCCGGCTGGCGCGAGCACGGGGCAAGGCCGGCACAGTGACTTCGGTCGACAAGGCCAACGTGTTTCCGGCCTTCGGCTTCTGGCGGGAGATCTTTGCCGAGCGGGCGGCGCTATTTCCCTCGATCGCCACTGATCTTGCCTATGTCGATGCCTTCGCCATGACCATGGTGCAAAAACCGTGGACCATCGATGTGGCGGTCACCGAAAACATGTTCGGCGATATCCTGTCCGACCTTGGCGCAGCGCTGATGGGCGGCATGGGTTATGCGCCGTCGGCCGATATCGGCGATGAACACGCGGTCTTCCAGCCGTGCCATGGCTCCGCGCCGGACATTGCTGGCAAGGGCCTTGCCAATCCGACAGCGATGATCCTGTCGGCAGCGATGATGCTGGACTGGCTGGGCGAGCGGCACAATCTGGCCGAGCCGGCGCAGGCGGCGGATGTTTTGCGTAATGCTGTCGCGCGTACTTTTGCCGATGGCAATCTGGTGACTTGCGAACTGGGTGGGCCTGCGGGCACCAATGCGGTCTTCAGCGCGGTTGAGGCGCAACTGGCGCAAATCGATGCCTGAACTGCCCTCACCCTGCCGGGCGGCCATGGTCGGCGCCGGTTATTTCGGCCAACTTCATGGTGACGCCTGGAGCCGCACGGAAACGGCAAACCTTGTGGCGATTTGCGATGCCGACTTGTCGAAAGCTGAAGCCCTGGCGCGGCAGCTCGGCGCGGACGGCCCACCGGTCCCGGTCTTCGGCTCTGTCGCGGAGATGGTCAAAACGCTCCCTGTTGATCTGGTCGACATCATCACGCCGCCCGGCACCCACAACGATCTGATCGAACAACTGGCGCCCCATGTTGGCTACATCATTTGCCAGAAGCCGTTTTGCGGCGGGGTTGCGGGCGCGAAGACTGCGATTGAGACGTGCGAACGCCACGACACCCGCCTTGCCGTCCACGAAAATGTCCGGTTTCAACCCTGGTACCGGCATGCCAGGCGTTTGATCGACGCGGAGACTCTCGGCGAGATTTATCAGATCACGTTCCGGCTACGGCCGGGCGATGGTCAGGGGCCGAATGTCTATCTCGACCGGCAGCCCTACTTCCAGAATATGGAGCGGCTTCTTGTTCATGAGACCGCGATCCACTGGATCGACACGTTTCGCTATCTTGCCGGTGAAATCCGCAGCGTTTCGGCCAGCCTGAACCATCTCAATCCGGCAATCGCCGGCGAAGATGCCGGGATCATCCTGTTTCAGATGGAAGGTGGCCGCCGTGCGCTATTTGATGGCAACCGGCTCGCCGATCACGCCGCGCAGAACCGGCGGCTGACCATGGGAGAGATGTTGATCGAGGGATCGGCCGGTACGTTGCGGCTTGATGGCGATGGCCGGCTGTGGCTGCGGGCGTTTGGCTCCAACGATGAAGCGGAGCAGATATTCGATTGGCGCGATCATCTGTTTGGCGGCGACTGCGTTTATCAGTGCGCCGCGCACATTGTGCGCGCCTGGCAGGCGGGCGGCGAACCGGAGACGGCGGCGACACTGTATGTTCGCAATCAGATGATCGAAGAAGCGATTTATGAAAGCGCTGCGTCCGGCCGGCAGATTACGGTTTAGCTATCCGGCAGATTGTGCCCGCGCCTGCAATTCCCGGTGAATGGCGTGCGCGCGTTTTTCCAGTCCGGACTGCGGATTAAACGGGGCGTGGTCTCCGGATGCGGGTGCGCGGAACCGGTGGGATTGATCGATCAGGGCTTGTGGATCGGCAACGCCCAGGCAGTCAGCAAGGCGGCCGAGGCTTTCTTTCGGGTTGATGCAGGCCTGATCGTAATCGACAAAACAGAGCGCCTGGCTGTCTGAATTCAAAACCGATTCAAATCCATGAATCCAATATGATAGCCAGAATTCTTCGTCTATTGAATCGTCTGGTGATTCAGTTCCCGACCAGCCATCGAGCCAACCGTCAAAATTGATAGGTTGCAGCGCCGCGCCAAACTCGAAATGGCCCAGCCATTTCATATAGTCCAGACCGAACTTGTCTTCGGCATGGAGCTTTAAAAAGCGCTCATGCTGGCAGCGCAGCGATCGGGTGTGGTCCCATGGATTGCGGACCGGAATGATGATGATTGCGTCATCGAACATACCCGTCAGCAGGTCGAGACGTGCAATATTGGCATTGTTCTTGGACACATAACGACCCGCCTCGCTGCCCTGCAGTGCGATGATCTTGCGCATGTGGGCTTTGAAGAATTCTTCAAAATCCGGCTCACGATCCAATTCGGTCCAGGGCTGGATCTGGTTGTCGCGATAATGATCGTCCCAGAATGCCGTCCATAGAACCTCTTCAAAGGCTTCCGGGCTATCGAAGCTGATCTCCATGCCATCGGCATGGGCGCGCTCGGTCGGTGTACCGGCGCGCTGGAGGGAGCCGGCGAATTTCTGCCACAGCAACGGCGTCAGCACGAACGGCATCTGGCGATAGGTGTGGGTGGCGAATTCCGGCAGGGCGGAAATCAGCTCCAGAAACAATGTGGTGCCGGCGCGCGGCAGGGAAGTCACAAAGACCGGCCGATCGAGCCTATCGGGGATACGATCGGCATATAGCCGGTCTTCCATCTGCGACAATTGCTTCTGCATGGCGATTTGCGAGAAAGCCAATCGGTGCAAAAAGCGGTCGAGACCGGATATCGGCGTGTGCTGGTTCATTTTGACAGAACCACAAGGCCGAGCATGGCGAGTGACGAGGCGGCGACAAAGATCCAGTTGGATGCGGCGGCGACCGCTTCGCTTTCCGCGTAGATACCGACGCGGGCGAGCAGCCAGACAAAGGCGACCGGAACCAGCAGGCACACGGCAGACCGGGCCAGAATCGTGACCAGCGACCCGATCATGGCGACCGCGGCGCGGCGCGTACCGGTTTCCTTTTCGGCATCGGTAAGTTCCGCCGACCGGATGACCGCCAGCGCAGTGTTGGAATCAACGATGATCTGCTTTGTCACCGGCACGAGCTTCATGGCTTTGAAGCAGAGCGCAAACAGGATCAGTGCAATTGTGAGGAAGATGTAGACCACGCGGTGCGGTCAGTCCTTCGGGCTGGCAGCCGGCGCCGCATTCGCAGCGACCTTTTTCTTTTTCGAGCCGATGCCGAGCAAGCGTTTGAGCGGATACCAGACGAAACCGACAATCGCCAGCAACAGCGCCGCGATGACCGCCAAAACTGTCCCGATTGCTGTCAATCCGGCGCCTGGCCCCATATAGGCGGCGGCCGGTGTGGTCATAAGGCAGGCAAGGCCAATGCCGAGGATTACAAGGCGGATTGGCGTGGTATTTGTTGATGTTATCCGCATTTTCTCAACTCACGCTACAATTACAGACACAACTTTTTTGCGCGATATCGCGGGCGAATCGTGGCCCGCCGTCCGCGCTATTTCGTGCAATCTGGCAGACCATCCTTAAAATAATCTTGTGGCAGCCATTTTGCGCTGTTTACCAGCAGATTTCGGCCTTCATCGAAACGGTTCTGATATTCCCAAACGATGGTTCCGGCGCTGTCCACTTCTACCACGCTGCCAGACTGTGGTTCGGTAACCAACAGATTGCCGTTAGGCAAAGTCTGGTGCTTGCCACGTATCCAGCTATAGAACGGCCGTTCGGGCACCCCTTTGAAGCGGACCTTCGTTACGCCGGTTGCCGGGTCAATCTCGACAATGCGCGATCCGTCGCCATGCATATTGTTGTCGTAAATCGAGATGCGGCCATTGGGCAGAAAATCAGGATCGTGCTGGCGGTGCCAAGGTCCGTGCTGCCACCATTTCAGGACTTTGAAATCGGGGCTGAACACCGCCACCAGATTAAGGCTGCGCAGGGAGAGCATCACATCGCCAGCGGAAAACAGCGGAAAGGCTGGCGCAATGTCCGGCCTGTGCACCTCGACATCGTTCAGGTGAAAACGGTCTTTCAACCAGCCAGCGGATTTTTCTTCACCGTCCTCACGCCGAATTTGCAGGACGCCCCGAGCCGGCCCCCTGGCTAGATCGTCGAGGCGGACAGAGAACAGCACTTCACCGGTGTCGGCATCTATTTGCGAGATGGCCTGGCTTTCGCGCGGGCTGCCGGCGGCCAATAGCGTGCCGTCAGGCGCAGCTTCGACGGAATGGTGATACTCGCCGGGTTTTGCCCACATCACCGCGCCGCAAGCATCAACCCGCGCCAGCACATGGCCCTCGTCAAAATTGACCAGCAGCGAACCGTCCGCCAGAACATCAAATCCGTGCAGGAAGGTGTGGCGGCCTAGCTGGGCCTTGATGGCGTCGGTATCGATCGGCCAGAACCGCAGTTCTTCGCCTGTTTTCGATAACAGCACTGCGCCGTGACGGCTTTCCCGGTTTGCGAAATAGCCGGCGACGACACGCAGGCCGGGCATCACCGCGGCTGGACGAACGGCGACGGTATCGCCGGCCGGTGCCGGTGCAGGGACGAGATGCCGTGTCGGCTCCAACCCGAGATCGTTGCGCCAGTGTTTGAGGAAATCGCCAACTTCGGCGAATGAGCGAGCAACCGCCGGCACCGGGTGAACATCAAATTTGGCCGCCGCCACGCCCAATATGAAGGCAAGCATTGCAGCGGAAAGTGTAAATACAAGGCGTTGCGGCTGCATGCCCGCGGGCTCCTGGCGCGATACGGTGATCGTTTGACCGCAATCTTAGGAGCATTATCCTTTACATTCGCTAACCAGACGGGCGCTAACCAGAAGGGCGCTAACCAGACGGGTTAGCAAATTCTCCAAACACGATTGGGCGGAGCATCAGGTCCGGTACCGAAACGGGCCGGAGCAATTGCCCCGGCGCTGTTAATCAAATAGCGGCTCAGACCGCCATACGACCGGAATTACTCGGCAGCTTCCTGGCTCGCCAATTCAGCGTCTGTGTCGTGGATGATCCGGGTACCGAGGACGGCGAGATATTCGCGGATGAACGCGGCGAGTGCGGTCCATCCCTCCGCTGTAACGAGCTTGCCGTCGCGCAAAGCCTCCTTGCCGCCAATCTTCACATAGGTGGCGTCGGTGAGCGCCACTTCCGGCTCAACCGTGAACAAGCCCGATACGCGCTTTCCGGCGATCACTTCCGGCGTCGCAATCAGCACCTGCAAACCGTGGCAGATGGAGCCGATTGGCTTGTCGTCACGATGAAACTCGCGGACGATTTCACGGATGCGGGGAACCGTGCGGATGTGTTCGGGGCCGCGGCCGCCGGCAATATAGACGGCATCATAATCGGCCGTATCAATGGTGTCGAAATCGCATGAAATTTCAATGTCGTGGCCCGGCGTTTCGGTCCATGTGACGATGCCGTCAGCAAAATCGTGCAGCGAGGAGCGCAGTTTGAACCCCTTCTTGGTGCCGGGAGCGATAATGTCGACCTGGTGGCCGACCGCTTCCAGCGCCTGCTGAAAAACGAATATCTCGTATTCTTCGCTGTATTCGCCGACCAGCATCAAAATCTTCTTGCCGTTCATACCCAATTCCCCGGTGCGCCGCCTGGCGGCATGTGTTGTTTGTACTCAAGAATTTTCTGAAATTCCCGTCATCCGATTGTCTGCCACTTTCCTGTCTTGCCGGATTTGATGATGGCATCGCAGATTCTTGTCGTCTCCAGCGCATCGCGGAATGTTGGCGCGGCGGGCTTTTTCTTGCCCAACGCGTTCAGAAAATCCGCGACGGTGTGCACAAATGAA
The DNA here is from genome assembly GCA_964196155.1 of uncultured Polyangiaceae bacterium. Lineage (GTDB taxonomy): Bacteria > Pseudomonadota > Alphaproteobacteria > Rhizobiales > Afifellaceae > CAXMRP01. The sequence goes on along the minus strand of CAXMRP010000076.1, from coordinate 14,043 downwards.
TGCTCAAATCCGATGATCAGACCGGGCACCCACCAGTTGCCAAGGTAAGGATGTTCACCATCCGTGACGAGGATTGAACTCCAGCCACGGAATTTGTCCTCAACCTTGTGATCGAACCAGCCAACCCGGTTCAGGTCATGCAGATCCCAGGACAAAGAGCCGTGTTCGCCGTTGATTTCCAGCGTGTACAACGCCTTGTGGCCACGGGCATAGCGGGTGGATTCAAATGTCCCGAGCGAGCCATTGGCAAAGCGGGACATGACGGCGGCGGCATCATCTATTCCGACATCGGCGACTTTTCCGGTGTCGGCGTGCTTGCGCTTTTTCACAAACGTTTCGGTCATCGCCGTCAGGCTGTCGATGGGACCGTTGATCCAGATCGCTGTATCGATGCAATGGGCCAGAAGATCGCCGGTAACGCCGGACCCGGCAGCATCGGCATCGAGCCGCCAGGTGCCCGGGCCGCCCTGGGGCACATCGGGCGAAATCGTCCAGTCCTGCAAAAACTTGGCGCGATAGTGATAGATCTTGCCAAGTTTGCCGGAGGCGACGACCTGCTTGATCATGGTCACCGCCGGCATGCGGCGATAATTGTACCAGACCAGGTTGGGCACACCGGCGTCTTCCACCGCCTTGACCATGGCGTTGCCCTCGCGCGTGGTCAGCGACAAAGGCTTTTCGGTCAGCACCATCTTGCCGGCCTTGGCGGCGGCAATGGCGATGGGCTTGTGCAAATCATTCGGCACGCAAATGTCGATGATATCGATATCGGGGCGCTTGATCAGCTCCCGCCAGTCGGTCTCGATATCCTCGTAACCCCATTGGTCGGCAAAGGCGCGAACTGCCTTTTCATCGCGACCACAGGCGGCTTTCAGGACCGGCTGATATTTGACATCGAAAAAATTGCTGACGGTGCGGAAAGCATTGGAATGGCAGCGGCCCATAAAGCCGTAGCCGATCATTCCGACATTCAGTGTCTTGCGGCGCATATCTATTCCTCTCGTTCGGCTATTCGGTCCAACCGTGGGCGTCGCGTACCTTGATCATGGCGCCAAGGATATCGTTCCAGGTTTGCTGGTCTTCCATGACCGAGTTGGGGAACATGCAACCGTCCCAGCAGATATGCCGCATCTTCTTTGTAAGATTACCACTGCTGTCGCGCAGCCAATAGCCAGCGTGTTTGGCGATATCCAGCCGACCATCGGGATCATTCACCAGGCAATGGCGGCCGGTTTTTTCATGATCGCCGGAGCCGAATACGGTTCCATCGTTTTGGGCGACGTGAAAGTCCAGCGTCCACTGGCGCAGCGTGTCGGCGACTGTTCGGTAGGCATAATCCAACGCTTCGGTATCGGACCAGTCGAAATCGTCGGGAAGAATGCGGTCGTCTTCGGCATTATATCCCAGTGTGTAGAGCATCGAATGGGCCATGTCCGCCTGAAAACCCAAGCTTCCGGGCCGATTGACCATCTCCAGAAGTTTCACCATTTCGCGCCAGGAATGCATGCCACCCCAGCAGATTTCGCCTTCGGCGACGAGGAACTCACCATGATCCTCGGCAATATCCACTGCGGCGGAAAAAGTGTCGGCGATGCGCCGGGTATTGGCATCGGGATCGGCGTCCCATTCCGCAACGCTTACAGATGAATCGATGCGCACACCGCCTGTTTGCCGAATACCAAGATCGCGCATCTGCTTGCCGATGGCACAGGCCTTGCGGACCTGTGTCAAAAAAGCGTCGCGATCGTCCTGGGATCCCATGGCCGATCCGCCGCCGGCGCCACCCCAGATCGGGGCAACGAACGAGCCGACCGCCAGGCCATAGCCGCCGATATGATCGGCCATTTTCTTGACGGCGTCCGGGTCGCTGTCGATGTCGAAATGCGGTGCCGTGACGAACAGATCGACACCGTCAAATTTTACGCCATCCACTTCCGCATTCGCGGTGAGTTGCAAAAGCGTGTCAAGCGGGATGACAGGTTCGGAGTCTTCGCCCTTGCCAACCAGACCCGGCCACATGGCATTGTGCAGTTTTGGAAAAATATTCGACATCGCTTCGTCTCCCCGCATTCATATTGTTATTATTATTATAGTGTTCAGCCCCAAGACTATCTAACTCAATCCCGCATGGATTTCCACGGTGCCTGGGCAGCCATATCGACTAGCTCATAGCCGCCCTCACCTACGCATGGTCCCAAAATGGCGATTATCTTGGCATCGGTATCGCCAGCATTGAACGAGGCGTGCACCATGTCGGCGGGCACGAATGCGCTATCTCCCGGACCAAGAATCTTTATTTCCCGATCGACCCACTGTTCAACCTTGCCGGCGACGACATACAACACTTCTTCTTGATCCGGGTGCTTGTGGAAATTGTGCCCCTTGCCCGGGGCAAGCGACACGTCGATGACCGTCAGTTGTCGCGCACCGGTCGATAACGGATGGCTGAGCCAGCGCAATTGGCCCCAGTCCAGCACCTCGGGATCGATCTTGTCGGCGATTGTAAATTTGCCGTTCATTTTCCTTTGCCCTTCTCTTGCCTATTGCACGGAATTCCTCACGTGCATTTCACAGGCTGTTTCAGGTTATGACCTTTTTATTGCCTTGAACGCTCTGGTTTGCGCCACAAGCGCGGTTTCCACCGGCAACCGTTCCATGCTCGATGCACCAAAGAAGCCATGGCAATGGTTGCAATGCCGAAGGATATACTCGGCGTCCGCGGGCATGGCGATCGGACCGCCATGGCAAAGGACGATGACATCGTCGCGAACGCTCAGCGCCGCGTCGGCGATGGCATCGATCTCGGCGACACAGGCATCGATGGTCATTGCCGAGGACGCACCAATCGAGCCGCCGGTTGTCACGCCCATATGGGCAACAACAATATCGGCGCCGGCGCGGGTCATTTCTGAAGCCTCATCGGCGTCGAAGGCGTAGGGCGTCGTCAACAGGTCGAGTTCATGGGCGGCGGCGATCATGTCGACCTCAAGGCCGTAACCCATGCCGGTCTCTTCAAAGCTGGCGCGCATGGCGCCATCGAACAGGCCGATTGTGGGGAAATTCTGCACACCGGAAAAGCCCATCGCCTTCAACTCGGCCAGAAATTGCGGCATCAGCATGAAGGGATCGGTTCCGTTGACGCCGGCCAAAACCGGTGTCGCCTTGACCACCGGCAGCACTTCGCGGGCCATATCGACGACGATCTCGTTGGCATTGCCATAGGCCAACAGGCCGGCAGCCGAGCCGCGTCCGGCCATGCGGTAGCGGCCAGAATTATAGATGATGATCAGATCGATGCCACCGGCTTCCTCGCATTTGGCGGAAAGGCCGGTGCCGGCGCCGCCGCCGACGATCGGCACACCATCGCGCACCATGGCCTGAAATTTCGCAAGCAGTTCGGTACGATCAATCAAGGCCATAGCTGGGTTCTCATGTTGCAATCTGTTTGAACTGGTTGACCAGTTCGGTCGAAAATTCCGGATCGTTGATGTGCAATGGTAAGCGGATCAGACGCCGCGCCTCGGTTTGCTGCAGAGTCTCGTCCAGCGCCTCGAACAATGCCGCGTCGGCTTGCGGATCGAAGAATGCGCCGCCGTCGATATCGAGTGCGGAGACGCCCTTTTCCGGTATCAATAGACGGACCGGGCCGGCGCAATTGTTGAGCCGTTCGCCGATCCATTTGCCGATCTGGCGGTTTTCCTCCGCGGTTGTGCGCATCAGCGTGACGTTAGGATTGTGGTGGTAGAATGTTCGGCCAGCGAACTGCGAGGGAACGCTGTCCGGCGCCCAGAAATTGATCATGTCCACGGCGCCGAGCGAGCCGACATAGGGTATGCCGGATCGGGCGATGGCGCCCAATCTGTCCGGCCCAGCGCTGAGGACGCCGCCGAACAAATGATCACAGACTTCCGTTGTCGTTGCGTCGATGACGGCGGAAATCATGCCGCTGTCAATGAGCTTTTCCATGGCCTGACCGCCGGTTCCGGTGGCGTGGAAGACGAGACAATCATACGTGTTGTCGAGCAGTTCAACAGCCTGGGTCACGCACGGTGTTGTAACCCCGAACATGGTCAGGCCAATCGCCAGCTTTCCCGCTGCCACCTCCGCCACCGCCATCCGGGGCGCGCGGGCCATGCCGGCGGCAGCATAGGCGGCGTTGCGCAAGACCGTTCGGCTGATGCGATTGAGGCCGGCAATGTCCGTGACCGAATGCATCATGGTCAGGTCGGTTGCGCCAACAAAAGCGCCAACATCGCCGGAGGCCAGTGTCGACACCATCAATTTGGGCAATCCGACCGGCAACTGGCGCATACCGGCGGTTATGATCGATGTCCCGCCGCTGCCGCCGATTCCGATAATTGCGGCGATATCGTCGCACCCGATGATGAACCGCGAAAACGCCTCGCCCATGGCCTCGACCGCCGCGCCGCGATCATCCCCAGACAAAACCACGGCGGCACCATCGGGATGACACGCGGCAACGTGGCTGGCTGAGATATCAACAGCAATCGACGGTTGGCGTGTTCCCACATCGACGAGTGCAGAGCGCGCTCCGGCATCGGCGACGCACGCTTTCACATAAGCGAGTTCCTCGCCCTTGGTGTCCGCCGTACCGACAATGTAAACCGCACTCATCCAGTTGTCCCCTTGCGCAGGCAGATCAATTCAATCTGACGAGCGCAAATTCAAGACCGCCGCCCCAAACCGACAAACCGGTTGCATTCTTTATGAGACAGCCGTATCGTATTGATATGACAGTATCAAGTCAAGCGCAACCGGCTGATCTTGCAACGGAAACCGGGCCGAGAGCCCGGACGCGGCGCTTGATATTGCAGACCGCTATCGGACTCATGCAGCGCGGACTGACGCCATCGGTCAACGATGTCGCGGAGGCGGCCGAAGTATCACGGGCAACCGCATACCGGTATTTTCCAAGCCAGGCGGCGCTGGTGAAAGCCGTTGTAGGCGAAGGATTGGGCCCGATCCTTGAATGGTCGTCGGACCTTGAGGATGGCGAGGCGCGGGTTGCTGACCTTCTTGAAAGTTCGTTCCCGCGAATTTGCGAATTTGAATCGACATTCCGTGCCGCGCTGAACCTGTCACTGGACCAATGGGCGCAGCAACAGGCCGGCACGTTAGGCGAGGAACCGCCGTTCAAGCGTGGTTATCGCATCGCGCTCCTGCGCGAAGCTGCTGAGCCGCTGCGTGACCAACTTACAACAGTCGAGTTTGACCGGCTCATCCAGGGCCTTTCCCTGTTGTTCGGTGTCGAAGCGCTGGTCATTTTGTATGATTTTTTCGGGCTGGAAGGCGAGGCCGCTTCCAATATCCCGGTATCGGCGGCGCGGGCGCTGATCCAAAGCACACTGTTGAACGCGCAGGCAATCCGGAATACCAAGGAGCTGTCGAAGACATGACATTCGGCGTCCAGGGGCTCAAAAAGAAACCACGCGGCAGTGGCAACAAGAATGGACCGGCGAAATTGCCGGCAATTGCGATGACGAATACAGGCCGGCCTAACATCAAGGTCATGGATATCAATTTGTTGTCCGAACCGGATTGCCTCGCAGGTCCACGGATGGAATTGTTGAATGTCTGAACTGAAAGTCAGCGGCCTTCGTCGGGATTTCGGCTCGGTCACAGCCCTTGACGGGATGAGCTTCGATGTCGCCGATGGCGAGTTCCTGTGCCTGCTCGGCCCCTCGTCTTCGGGCAAGACCACGACGCTGCGGGCCATTGCCGGGCTGGAGGAGCTGTCTGCGGGAACTGTTGAATTTGACGGCGTCGATGTGACGGACGCCCCGGTGCAGGGGCGCGGCATGGCGATGATCTTCCAGACCTTTGCGCTTTATCCCCACCTGACCGTCGAGCAAAACTTCGCCTATCCGCTGCGCCGAGAAGGCGTGGCCGGGGCGGAAGTTGCCAAGCGGGTGCAGGAAGTGGCGGAGCTTTTGCGGGTCACTCACACGCTGAAGCGCAAACCCAGCACGCTGTCAGGGGGCGAACAACAACGCGTCGCCATCGGCCGGGCGATTGTAGGGCGGCCAAAACTCCTGCTGCTCGACGAGCCGCTGACCAATCTGGACGCCAAGCTGCGCCATGAAATGCGCGCGGAATTCAAACGGCTCCACCGTGAACTTGGCATGACCATGGTCTACGCCACGCCGGACCAGCTGGAAGCGCTGACCATGGGCGAGCGGGTCGGCGTTATCCGCGACGGCAAAGTTGTGGCAATCGGCACGCCGCGGGATCTTTATGCCAAACCGGGCGACACTTATGTGGCGCAGATGGTGGGCTCACCGCCAATAAATTTACTGCCGGGGCGCGCAACGGCGCCAGGCAGCGTAGCACTGTCGTTTCTCGATCAGCCGGTGAGCGCGGCGGGCGTTGAAGCAGGGCAGGATTTGACATTAGCCATTCGGCCCCACGATATTGTTCTTGGGGCAGATGCGGGTTCAGATGCGATACGATTTGCAGCGAAAATCCATCTGACAGAACCCCTGGGCGACGTTACCGTTATCGATGTTGTAGCGCGCGAGGCCACGTTGAAGATGGTGTTGCGCGAGGAAGTTGCTGCGCGGCTTACCGTCGGGCAGGACCTGGAAATTGCCTTCAATCCGGCTGACGTTCACCTGTTTGACGGGACGTCTGGCGCGCGTCTGGAGGCATGAAGCAGAAGACAAAAAGTTAGGCAAATCGCCAAAAAGACAAAGCAATCAAGACTTTGTAACCCAACCAAGTGGAGGATGGAAATGAAGACGAGTAAGCTAATAAGGAGTTCGCTGGGCGCTTGCGTTCTGGCGGCCGGGTTCGGGATAGCCCCCGCGCTTTCGGCTGACATCACGATCACCATGGCCGCGCCGGACTGGCCGCCGACACGCTTCATGAAGGAGCAGTTCGACAAGACCTACACGTCGCCGGACGGCCACACCACGACGCTGGAAATGGATTTTATTCCATGGCCGAGCTTTTATGAGCGTGTGGCTGCGTCGCTGACGTCGGGCGAACAGAAATACCAGATGATCGTGACCGACAGCCAATGGCTGGGCGCCTTTGTCGAGGGCGGGTACTACATGGACCTGACCGACAAGATCAAATCGGATCCAGAACTTGGCGCGATCATGAAAGATCTGCACCCGGCACTGGTCTCGGCCTATTCGACCTATCCGCACAAGACCCGTGCGCAGCTTGAAGAATTGGGCGAGCCGCCTGCCGATGGTGTCAACTATTACGGTTTTCCGCAATTCCCGGATACCTATGTCACCTACTTCCGCAAGGACATCTTTTGCCACGATGGTGAGATGGCAGCGTTCAAGGCAAAGTACGACACCAATCTGCCGTGCTCCTATGAAGACTGGCAGGACACTGACTGGGACAAATGGGGCCAAATTGGCGAGTTCTTCCAGCGCAAAGCCGGCGATATGCTGGCCGGCGAAAAGCTGACCGAGCCGTTCTATGGCATCGCCTATCAGGCCGGCAAAGGCTATGACTTCTCTTCCATGCAGATCAACGCATTCGTGTGGCAGCATGGTGGTGATATCTGGAATGAATCCGTCGAAGGCGCACAAGCCGAAGGCGTGGTGAATTCAGAAGCCTCAGTCAAAGCACTCGATCAGTTCCTGTCCTATATCCAGTACATGCCGCCAGTGGCAAAGACCGGTCAGATGGACATCTTCGTCGAGCAGGATCTCTTCATGCAGGGTAAAGTCGGCGCGATCATCGATTGGGTCGGTCTGGGCGAGCCAGTGCTCGATCCCAAAGCCTCGACCGTGCATGACAAGTCGGGCTTTGGTCCGGCACCGGGCCTGCGCAAGGCTGACGGTTCGATAGACCGCACCGGCAATATCGGTGGCCAGCCGTTCGTTCTGACGACCTGGAACTCGGATGCTGTCGTTGATGAAGCGCTGAACGTGGTGAAATGGTGGTTGTCGCCTGAAACCCAGCTCGAAGCCGTCAAGAACGGTGGTCAGTCTGGCCTGATGAGCGTCATGGCCTCACCGGAATATAACGACCTGCGGCCGTGGAACCGTGCCCATGTCGAGATGATCGACTGGCAAAAAGACGTGTGGCATGTCCCGGATTTCTTCGAGTTGCTGACCCAGCAGCAGGAAGAGTTCGACAAGGCGATCACCGGCCAGATTACGGCCAAGGAAGCACTTGATGCGGTTGCCAAATTCCAGCAAGAGCTGCTGGAAGACGGTGGTTACATCAAATAAATTCCGACTATCGGTCCCCGGCCACTCGGCCGGGGACCGTTTGGGTTTCAATTTAGATTTCAATTCTCGACCGGGGCGACCAGCTTATGTCAAACGCTGTTAGCAACAGGGGTGGATTCGGGGCCTGGCTATTGGACCCGAAACGTCGCGGTGCGCTGCTGGTCACACCGGCCCTCACCATCCTGTTCTTCATGAATATCTTTCCGCTTTTGTGGTCCTTCGGCCTGAGCTTCTTCAACTACAGGGCTACCAGCCTGAAGGTGCCGATATTCAGGGGCCTGTCGAATTACGAGCGGGTTCTGACCGACGAAAGAGTGTGGGAAAGATTTCAGACGACAGCGATTATCGTCAGCTCATCGGTGGTGATGCAGCTGATTGTCGGATTTTTGCTGGCGCTGATGTTCGCCAAGGTCTTCCCGATGCGCCGCATCGTTCTGATGCTGGTATTGACGCCGATGATGCTGTCCTTCGTATCGGTCGGCGTGTTTTTCAAACTGTTTTATGAGCCGACATTCGGGATTGTCAGCTATGCGCTGAACTTTGTCACCCCGGAACCATTCGTGATGCTGGGTTCGCAGCAGGGCGCAATCGCCGCGATCGTTATCGCTGATGCCTGGATGTGGTCGCCGTTTGTGATGCTGCTGGTGCTGGCCGGGTTGGTGAGCGTGCCGAAATATCTTTACGAGGCGGCGGAAATCGACCGGGCGAGCGCCTGGCGGCGATTCCGGACGATCACATTTCCTTACATCAAATCACTGCTCCTGCTGGCGGTGCTTTTCCGTACCATCGAGACCTTCAAGCTGTTTGATATTGTCTACATCATCACCGAGGGCGGACCGGGATCATCGACCGAGACCATCGCAGTCTATCTCTACCGGACCGCGTTCCAGTTCTTCAAAACCAGCCAATCCTCGGCACTGGCCTACATCGTGCTGTTCATCGTGATCGTTTTGACCAACCTTTACCTCTACTCGGTCAACCGCCGCGCCGAGGAGGTGAACTGATGGCCCGCAGACAACGCGAAATCGGCAAGGCCGGTTGGGGATATACCCTGGTCACGGCCGTGGTCGGACTGATCTACTTCTTCCCGGTTCTGTGGATCATTCTGACCGCATTCAAGACGCGGACCGATGCGCTGGCCGTGCCGCCGAAGCTGTTCTTCACGCCGACATTCGACAATTTCGTCAGCGTATTCTACCGCGCCTCGATAACCACCGGCACCAGCCAGGCCACCGATATGGCGCTCTACTTCTTTAATTCGATCTTCATCGCCGGTACCTCGGTGATCATGGCGATGATCGTCGGTACGCTGGCCGCCTACGCCTTCAGCCGATATCCGCTGAAGGGAAATGACACCTATCTTTTCATCATTTTGACCACCCGCATGATGCCACCCATCGTGGTGATCATCCCGATTTTCCTGATGTTCCGGCTAACCGGGTTGGCTGGCAGCTATTGGGGCATCATGCTGCTCTACACCGCCTTCAACATTCCGTTTTCGGTGTGGCTGGTGAAAAGTTTCTTCGACGAACTCAACCCTGAAATCGAAGATGCCGCGCGCATGGACGGCGCCAACGAACGGCGGGTGTTCTTCGGCATGTGCATCCCGCAGATCCTGGCGGGGCTTGCGGCCACATTCGTCTTCGGCATGATCCTCACGTGGAACGAGTTCTTGTTTGCACTCCTGTTGACCGGTGTTGAGACCCGCACGGTGCCAGTCGCCATGGCCCGCACGCTGGGCGGTGAAGTTGGCGTGGACTATGGGCTTCTGGCGGCGATCGTCACACTATTCCTCATCCCGATTTTCTTCGTAACGTTCTTGCTACAAAGCCAGCTTTTGCGTGGCGTCACGTTTGGCACTGTAAAAAAATGACAATCGAGCTTCACAATCTTACCAAGAAATTCGGCGCCCTCATCGCCGTAGATGCCATCGATCTTGATGTGAGCGATGGCGAAGTGCTGTGCTTGCTGGGTCCGTCTGGCTGCGGAAAGACCACGACGTTGCGTATGGTGGCAGGGCTGGAAGTGCCGACCGGCGGCGATGTTTTCCTGGGCGGCAAAAAAGTCAACGCGCTGACCGCGCGCGACCGGAATGTGGCGATGAGCTTTCAGTTCTACGCGCTCTATCCCAACCTGACAGTGGCTGAAAATCTCGCCTATCCGCTCTACGCCGACAGGTTAGGCAAGGCGGAGATCGCGGCCCGCGTGGCAAAAATCACCGAGACGCTGCAGTTGCACGCCGTCCTTGAGCGCACACCGGACCAGCTGGCCGAAGGCGAAAAACAGCGGGTCGCGGTGGGCCGCTCGATTATCCGCGATCCCACCTGTTTCCTGTTCGACGAGCCGCTCTCGCGCCTCGACGTGCAACTGCGCGAGGAGATGCGCGGGGAGATCAAGGAAGTGTTGCAGGACCTGTCCCGCCCCACGGTTATCGTCACCCATGACCAGCTGGAGGCCTTGACCATGGCCGACCGGATCGCGGTGATGCGTGACGGCCGGATCGAGCAGGTGGACACACCCCATAACGTATTCCAGATGCCGGCCAATCTGTTCGTCGCCGGCTTTATCGGTACGCCACAGATGAACCTGTTACCCGCGATTTTCACCGGCGCCGAGGGCGAGGGGAAGGCGGGGTTCGATATCGAGGGCGGGCAAACCATGGTCATCCAGGTTGACCCACGGATAAGCGAAATTGAACCCGGAACCAGGGTGACACTGGGCGTGCGACCCCGAAACCTGGTGATGAGCCAGGAAGAAGCAGAAGACAGCATCTCCACCAAGATTGATTTGGTGGAACCCATGGGGGCGGAGACCTTGGCCCATCTGTCCGATGGCATACACGACTTGCGCGTCGTCACCGACTGGCGGGTGCCGATCACCGAGGGTGAAGTGGTGCATACCCGTTTCCCGCCCGGCGCCACCCATGTGTTCACGGCCGACGAACAAGCGCTGAGGACAACATGACCGCAACAATGGCGAAATGGTTGGAGCGCTCGATTATCGGGCTGTGCGTGTTGTCGATTATGGCGATATTTCAGCCGTTTTCGATCAAGCTCTTCTCCATTGGTTGCGTGACCGTGGTGATTGGAGCGCTGGCCTTCAATCTGGTGCCGCTATGCCGTGAGGGCGTGCCCGCGAAAGCGATCTACAAAGCGATTGGAATCATCCTGGTCGTCCTGTTGGTTGCGGCGATGTTGGGTATCGGCACGGCGTTGATGTACGTAAAATATCTGGCTTCGATCCGATGAACCGACGCTTCGACGTCTCGGTCGTCGGGCTCTATATTCTCGACATTCTCGGTCGGCCGGTCACAGGGATCCCCGAAGGGGGCAATGTGGATTTCATCGAGGAAATCCGTTTGACCGTCGCCGGCACCGCTGGCGGCACGGTGGTTGACCTGGCGAAACTCGGCTTGAGTTGTCAGGCTGTGGGCGCGGTGGGTAGCGACGAGAAAGCGGATTTTGTCATCGACCGGATGGCGCAATTTGGCATCGACTGCCGGAATATGGCGCGATTGGAGGGCGTGGAGACTTCGGCCACGATCCTCAACGTGCGCCCCAACGGCGACCGTCCGGCGCTGCATTGCCGGGGCGCTTCGGATCATTTTGACGTGAGCTCGGCGGTGCTGCCTGACGTTCTGGACTGCCGGTTCCTGCATCTGGGCGGCACCGGGCTTCTGGCCAAACTGGATGGCGAACCCTCTCGCGCGCTGTTGCAGGCGGGCCAGGAAGCCGGATGCGTAACGACCTGGGACCTGGTGGGTGCCGGGCAGGACACCTGGAAATTCGTAGAGCCGCTGCTTCCCCATATCGACTATTTCATCCCCTCGATCGAAGAGGCGGAAATCCTTTCCGGCATCAAGGGCGTTGAGGAAAACATCCAGTTCTTCCATTCCCGGGGCGTCAAATGCTGCGTTTTGACCATGGGCGGTGAGGGATCGATGATCGCCATGGGCGAGGACCGCATCCATGTGGGTGTCTACGACATCGATGTAGTGGATTCGACTGGTTGCGGTGACGCTTATACCGCCGGGTTCATCGCGGGGCTCACGGATGAGCGAAGCCTGAATGAATGCGCCCATCTGGGCACTGCCGCTGCCTCGCTGGTCGCGTCGGGCCTGGGCTCCGACGCGGGGATCACTGACCGGGCACAGGTGGAGGCTGCCATGACCAGTTGGCGCGGCGGGAATTGACCGCGCCGGTTGTTGCACGAACGGAAGGAAAGACGTGCTCATGAAAATCGGCTTTTGCATGTTGTTGTGGACCACCGGGGTGAGCGAGGATCACCGGACGCTACTGGAAGACATCAAGGCGACCGGCTATGACGGCGTTGAGATTCCGATCTTTTCCGGCACGCCCGATGACTATGCAAAGATCGGCAAGATGCTCGACGATATCGGGCTTGAACGCACTGCGATTACCGTCATTCCGACAGCGGAAACCGATCCGCTGTCGGAAGATGCAACGGTTCGTGCCGCGGCAGTGGACTATCTTGTCCGTGCGGCCGAATGCACGGCGGCAGTCGGAGCGGACACAATCGGCGGGCCCTTGCATCAAGTACTTGGGCAGTTTTCCGGTGTCGGACCCACCGACGACGAGCGCGCCCGCGCCCGCGATGTTCACCGGGCCGCCGGCGATGTGGCAACATGCCACGGGGTCACATTCGCGCTGGAAGCGGTTAACCGGTTTGAATCCTATTTCGCCAACACCATGGATGATTTGTGCGCCTACACCGCCTCGGTCGGCCATCCGGCGATCAAGGCAATGTACGACACCTTTCACGCCAATATCGAAGAAGCCGATCCGGTTGCCGCCTATACGCGCAATGCCGGCGAAGTGGTCCACATCCATATCTCGGAGAACGACCGGGGCGTACCGGGGCGTGGCCATGTGCCATGGGCGCAAACCTATTCCGCCATCAAGGGGTCGGGATATGATGGCTGGCTGACGATCGAGGCCTTCGGGCGGGGCCTGCCGGAACTGGCGGCGGCGACACGGGTGTGGCGTGATTTTTCCGAAAGCCCGGAGGCGGTCTACAAAGACGGCTACCGGAATATTCGCGACGGCTGGGACGCTGCCTGACAGCGCTTCGACGCACCTGGTTTCTGGACTGCGCACTCAACACCTGACGAAGCTCCGATCCGGACTAAGTGGCGCGCGGATTAATTCTGGTGCTGTAATTTTGTCCGGAGCGGATTCCTGGTGATGTCGTCCTTGGGGACAAAGTTGTAAATCTCCACCAGAATGTCTTTCACCACTTCCTTGTGAAACCGTTCATTGACGTCGCCCTTGATACTTTCCGTCAAGGCGTCGAGATCGGCTTTTTCCATGGCATCGAAATTCAGTTTCGTGCTGACATAGATATTGCGGAAGGCGCTATCGTTGATGAATATATCGGGCGGGACGCTAAGTTTCTTCTTGGCCTTCACATCCACCGTGTAGACAAACTGGGCGATGACATAGCCTTGAATCTTGCCTTCCTCGATGACGGGAACGGAGATAATTTCGGTCTTGGCATAATCCAGCCCGCCGAAGAACTCATCGCCATGCTCGCCGGTTCCGGATTGTTTTGAGGCGCTTGCCGAAACGGCCAGGTAGGCGGCAACCAGGGTGACGATGCATATCCACACACCTGCCACCAGTATGCGGATCACTGGACCGGCACCACTAGGCGGCCATCCATGGCATAATACCAAGTCGCGCTGACCCCGACTCACGTTTAACTATTTAAGGGGATTCCCGAATCGGCGGTTTTCTGAATCAATGTGGCGAACCAAGGAGGTTCGCCATGAGCGCTGCGATACGGCTTCGGGCCGATTTTGACGGAA